>NZ_SLUT01000003.1:0-205483 GCF_004341255.1 Curtobacterium sp. PhB142
CCAACCAACCCGAAGGAAGGCCAGGCACGAGGTCAATCAATAAATTGGCATTGACAATGTGCACGCTGTTGAGTTCTCAAGGACCAGACGCACTCCCCCGCTCGACACCCGAAGATGCTCCGCCAGAGAGGCTGGTGAATCCGCTGCCCGGGGAAGAACCGTGGCGGACAAGATCCCCGGGTAAACCCAGTGACCGTCTCAGCCGTTCCGTTCTCCGCCGCCGTGGCAACGAGTGATTACTTTACGCAGGGACGAACGGCTGCGCCAAGGCAGGCCGCATCCCGGGCGTGTCGCCCGGAACGGCCCCGAACGCGGAACGGCCCGCTCCCCCGAGGGGGAACGGGCCGTCGTGGTGACGAGCCAGGTCAGTGGCGCGCGATCACCGGGTTCTTGAGCGTGCCGATGCCCGAGATCGTGACCTCGACGACCTCGCCGTCGCGGATCTGGCCGACCCCGGCGGGGGTACCGGTCAGGATGACGTCACCGGGTAGCAGGGTCCAGATCGACGACACGAACTCGACCAGCGACGGGATGTCGTGGACCATCTCGTTCGTCGAACCCGCCTGGCGCAGGTCGCCGTCCACGCGGGTCTCGATGCGGATGTCCGACGGGTCGATCTCGGTCTCGATCACCGGACCGAGCGGGCAGAAGGTGTCGAACCCCTTCGAACGGGTCCACTGGCCGTCGCGGGCCTGCAGGTCGCGGGCGGTCACGTCGTTGGCGATCGTGTACCCGAGCACGACGCTCGCGAAGTCCTCACGCCGGACGTTCTTGGCGAGCGATCCGACCACGATGGCGAGTTCGCCCTCGTGGTCGACGCGGCCGATGTCCGCCGGCAGACGGATGGGTTCGTCGGGTCCGATCACCGAGGTGTTCGGCTTGAGGAACACCACCGGGTCGTCGCCGGCTCGCTCGTCCATCTCCGAGGCGTGCTCGAGGTAGTTGAGCCCCACCCCGACGACCTTCGACCGCGGGATGACGGGGGCGAGGAGCTTGGCGTCGGCGAGTGCGACGCGCTCCCCCGTGGTCTCGAACCCCTGGTACATCGGGTCTCCGGCGAGCACCACCAGGTGCCGCTCGTCGAGGATGCCGTACCGGGGGTCTTCACCCTTGCTGCTGAACCGTGCGATCTTCACCGTTCGACCCTACCCACGCCCGAGCCTCGATCAGGACGCGTCGGTCAGCTTCGCCATCCACCCGTGCGGGTCGGGACGACGGCCGTACTGGATGTCGGTGAGCTCGTCGCGCAGGGACATCGTGAGTTCCCCGGCGCCCTCGGTCGGCGAACCGATCGTGAAGCCCTCGCCGCGGAGCTCCGCGATCGGGGTCACCACTGCGGCCGTCCCGCAGGCGAACGCCTCGGTGATGGAGCCGTCGGCCACACCGTCACGCCACTCGTCGAGGGTCACCCGGCGCTTCTCGACCGTGAGCCCGCGGTCCTCTGCCAACTGCAGGATCGAGTCGCGCGTGATGCCCTCGAGGATGGAGTCGGAGTCCGGCGTGACGAGCGTGCCGTCGGACTTCACGAGCACGACGTTCATGCCACCGAGTTCTTCGAGGTACTTGCCCTCGACCGAGTCGAGGAACATGACCTGCTGGCACCCGTGCTCGTAGGCCTCCTGCTGTGGCAGCAGCGACGACGCGTAGTTGCCACCGGTCTTGGCGGCACCGGTCCCGCCCTTGCCGGCGCGGGCGTACTGGGTCGACAGCCAGATCGAGACCGGCTTCGGGCCCGAGGTGAAGTACGCCCCGGCCGGGCTCGCGATGCAGTGGTACGCCACCGCCTGCGCCGCACGCACCCCCAGGAACGACTCGGTCGCGATCATGAACGGCCGGAGGTACAGGCTCGTCTCGGGCGCGGACGGCACCCAGTCGACGTCGGTCTGCACGAGCTGCCGGATCGACTCGACGAAGGCCTCGACCGGCAGTTCCGGCAGTGCCAGCCGACGGGCCGACCGCTGGAACCGACGGGCGTTGGCGTCCGGGCGGAAGGACCACACCGACCCGTCCGCGTGCCGGTACGCCTTGAGCCCCTCGAAGATCTCCTGCGCGTAGTGCAGCACGCTGGCGCTCGGGTCGAGCGAGAGCGGGCCGTAGGGGTGGACCGAGGCACCGTGCCAACCGCCGTCGAGCGTCCACTCGACGGTGGCCATGTGGTCCGTGAAGTGCTTGCCGAAGCCCGGGTCGGCGAGGATCTCCTCGCGCTCGGCGGCGGCGCGACGGTCTGCGGACGGGGTGGTGGCGAACTCGAGTCCGAAGGCGGTGTCGGTGCTCATGGGGAGGGCTCCTTCTCAGGCGGTGGTGGTGCGTGCCGTGGCCGCGGCGGCGATGGCGTCGCCGATCTCGGCCGTGCGACGCTGCGTGGTGCCCCGGTCTGCCAGGTCCGCCTCGACGGCCCGCGTCACCGCCGTCGCCAGGTCGCTGCGACCGATGTGGTCGAGCAGCAGGGCGACGGAGAGGATGGCGGCCGTGGGATCGGCCTTCTGCTGACCCGCGATGTCCGGCGCGGAGCCGTGGACCGGCTCGAACATGCTGGGGAAGGTGCCGTCCGGGTTGATGTTGCCCGAGGCCGCCAGACCGATGCCGCCGCTGATCGCGCCGGCCAGGTCGGTGATGATGTCGCCGAAGAGGTTGTCGGTGACGATGACGTCGAACCTAGCAGGATCCCGCACCATGTGGATGGTGACCGCATCGACGTGCTGGTAGTCCACCGTGACGTCCGGGAACTCCGCCCCGACGGCCGCGACCGTGCGCTGCCACAGAGCCCCGGCGTGCACCAGGACGTTGCTCTTGTGCACGAGCGTGAGGTGCTTCCGTGCCCTACGGGTCGCCAGGTCGAAGGCGTAGCGGACGACCCGCTCGACACCGAACGCGGTGTTCAGCGAGACCTCGGTCGCGATCTCCTGCGGCGTGCCCGTGCGGATCGCTCCGCCGTTGCCGACGTACGGCCCCTCGGTGCCCTCGCGCACGACGACGAAGTCCACCGCGCCCGGGTCGGCGAGCGGCGTCGCGACGGCGTCGTGGACCTTGGTCGGTCGCAGGTTGACGTAGTGGTCGAACGCGAAGCGCAGCTTCAGCAGGAGCCCACGCTCGATGATCCCGCCGGCGAGCCTGGGGTCGCGGGGGTCCCCGCCGACGGCGCCGAGCAGGATCGCGTCGTGCGACGCGATGGCGGACATGTCGTCCTCGGTGAGGATGTCACCGGTCTCGAGGTAGCGCGTCGCACCGAGGGAGAACGGGGTCTCCTCGATGACGAGGTCGTCCGGGGTCACGGCGTGCAGGACCTTGAGGGCCTCGTCGACCACCTCTGGTCCGATGCCGTCCCCGCGGATCACCGCGAGCTGGAGCGTCCGGACGGCCATCAGAGCGTGATGTCGATCTCGCGGAGCGAGGAGGCGTCGATCGCCCGGCCGACGTGCTCGAGGATCTCGGCGGGCACCGGCGAGTCGACGGTGAGGACGCTGAGCGCCTGGCCGCCGGCGGCTTCGCGCGAGATCTGCATCGCCGCGATGTTGATGCCGGCCTCGCCGAACTCCTTGCCGTAGACCGCGACGATGCCCGGGCGGTCGACGTACTCCATGACGACGTGGTGCCGGTCGAGCGGGACCTCGACGTCGTGCCCGTTGATCTCGACGAGCTTCTCGACCTGCTTGGGGCCGGTGAGCGTGCCGGAGACGCTGATCGCGGGGCCGTCGGACTGGGCGCCGCGGATCGTGAGCACGTTGCGGTACTCGGGGCTGTCGGTCTCGGTGATGAGCCGCACGGTGACACCGCGCTGCTCCGCGATGAGCGGGGCGTTGACGTAGGAGACCTGGTCGCTGACGACGTCGGTGAAGACGCCCTTGAGCGCCGCGAGCTTGAGCACGCTGACGTCGTACTCGGCGAGCTCGCCGTGGACCTCGACGTCGATGCTCGTGACGGGCGACGTGGCGAGGGCCGTGAAGACCTGGCCGAGCTTCTCGACGAGCGGGATGCCGGGGCGGACGGACGGGTCGATGACGCCGCCGGCGACGTTGACCGCGTCCGGCACGAGCTCGCCGCCGAGTGCGAGACGCACCGACTTGGCGACCGAGACGCCGGCCTTCTCCTGCGCTTCGTCCGTCGAGGCACCCAGGTGCGGCGTGACGACGACGTTGGGCAGTGAGACGAGCGGGGAGTCCTTCGGGGGCTCCGACACGAAGACGTCGAGACCGGCACCCGCGATGGTGTTCGCGGTCAGTGCACGGTGCAGTGCGTCCTCGTCGATCAGGCCGCCGCGGGCGACGTTCACGACGAACGCCGTCGGCTTCATGAGCGCGAACTGGTCGTCCGAGATCATGCCGAGGGTCTCGGGGGTGCGCGGCATGTGGATCGTGACGAAGTCGGCACGCCGCAGCAGGTCGTCGAGGGAGACGAGCTCGACCCCGAGCTGCTGGGCGCGAGCCGTCGTGACGTAGGGGTCGTACGCGATCACCTGGACGCCGAAGGCCTGCAGGCGCTGCGTGATGAGCGCGCCGATGCGGCCGAGACCGATGATGCCGACGGTCTTCTCGTAGAGCTCGACGCCGGTGTACGACGAGCGCTTCCACGCACCGGCGGCCAGCGACGCGTGCGCGGCCGGGATGTGGCGGGCGAGCGACAGGATGTGCCCGACGGTGAGCTCGGCGGCGGAGATGATGTTCGACGTCGGCGCGTTCACCACCATGACACCGGCGGTGGTCGCCGCCTTGATGTCGACGTTGTCCAGGCCGACACCGGCACGGGCGACGACCTTGAGGTTCGGGGCCGCGGCGATCGCCTCGGCATCGACCTTGGTGGCGGAACGCACCAGCACGGCATCCGCGTCGGCGAGGGCCGACAGGAGCGCGGGGCGGTCGGTGCCGTCCACGTTCCGGATCTCGAAGTCGGGCCCGAGGGCGTCGACCGTGGCGGGCGAGAGTTCTTCGGCGATCAGGACGACCGGCTTCGACACAGCTGCTGTTTCCTCACGAGAGACGGTTGGTATCCCACCATGCTATCGACGTGCGCGGCCCGTTACGACCGCGGGCGCCTAGAACTGCAGCAGGCTCGGCACGAACAGCTGCAGGTCGAGCCAGAGGGCGCCCGCCGCCGCGAAGGCGAGGACGAACACGGCGAGGGTGACCGCGAGCCGCGCACGGCGCGTGATCACCAGGGCGACCACGAAGGCGACCGGGGCGATCAGGATGTCCAGGACCAACCACACCCACGGTGTGCTGGCCTGCAGCGACTCGCCACCGGAGGTGGTCGCGAGGAACGCGTTGAACTCGTCCACCCGCTGCGAGATCTGCGTGAGGTTCCCCACCGCCTGCACCGTCATGTAGGCGAACAGCACGGCGAACACGAGCCAGACCGCGATGCGGCCGACGACCGGGCCGCGCGACCGGCGGCCGACCGGCGTCGCGGCGGTCACCCGAAGCTCCGCGTCAGCAGGAACGGCCACGGGAACAGCACCACGGCTCCGAGCAGCATCCAGAGCAGTCGTGTCCGGGTCCGGCTGCCGCGGGCGGCCCACAGCACCACCGTGAACCACAGCGCCGGCGCCAGGATGGCGAGGAACCGGAGCACCTCGACGAAGACCGTCAGGACGGTGTCGACACCCGAGACGTACGAGGTCGACGCCGTCAGCAGCCAGGCGACCGTGTAGAGCAGGTAGAGCCCACCGAACACGCCGAACCCGACGAGGGCGCCGGAGGTCTCCGGTGCCTCGGGGTCGCGGTCGCCACGGTCCTTGACGGCGACCGGGTTGTGCGCGGCGTCGACGTGGGTGGCGTCGTCGGCGTCACCCCAGCTGAGCGCCTCGTCGTCGTGGTCGACGGCGTTCGTCACGTCCGGGTCGACCGACCCGTCGGGTGGGGATGCTGCCGTGTTCATGCCTCGATCCTACGAGGGACCGGCGCACGGGGAGACCACGGGTTCCCGGTGGGACGTGCGCTCAGGCGTCGGCGGGCTGCGCCTGGAGCACCTCGGCGACGACGTCCCGCACGGCGGGGAAGAGCGGGTGGCTCTCCATCAGGCCGGTGAGGATCTCGGTGAGCGCGTGCGCCGTCGCGCCGGAACGGAGCAGCGCGTGCAGCTCGATCGACTCCGGGTCGTTCTCGTCGTCGAACGCGAGCGCGACGCGGACGGCCCCGAGCAGGTGCTCGACCGGCAACCCGCGTTCGGCGAGCTGCGCGGCGGGACCGACGAAGCGCTCGCGTCGGCCGAGCTTGCGGAGCGGGTTGCGTCCGACGCGCACGGTGGTGTCGGGCAGGTGCGGGTTCGCGATGCGCGACAGGTTCGCCGCGACGTACCGAGCGTGGTCCTCCGGGTCGAAGCCGTGCTTCGCGACGAGCAGCGCGGTGGTCTCGGCGAGCACGCCGTCGACCTCGGCACGGACGGCGTCGTCCTCGAGGGCTTCGCGGATGAGCCGGATGCCCCGGACGTAGCCGTGGTAGGCGGCCGTCGCGTGCGCGGTGTTCACCGTGTAGAGCTTGCGCTCGACGAAGGGCTGCAGGTCGTCGACCCAGGTGACGCCCTCGATCGTCGGGGGTTCGGCGTCGGAGCCGAGGAACGGCGTGCGCTCGATGACCCACTCGTAGAAGGGCTCGAGCACGACGTCGAGGCCGCCGGACTGCCCGAGCACGCCGGACTGGTCGGGGACGATGCGGTCGATGGCGCAGTTCGCGAAGACCGCGGCGATGTCGCGGTCCTCGAGCACCGGCGCACGCCGGATGCTCGCGTGCAGGGAGTCGGTGGCGTTGAACGCGTTCTCGCACGCCACGATCGTGACGTCGCCCCGCTCGAGCGGACGTGCCGCGAGTCCCTCGGCGATGAGCGGTGCGACGAGCGGGAGCGTCCGGGCACCGACGGCGGTCGTCACGACGTCCGCCTCCGCGATCGCCTGGATCACGCGGTCGCGGTCGGTCTTGCTGCTGAGCGCCCGGAAGCCGTAGACGAGGTGCTCGACCGGCATCTCGCCGACCTCGTGCACCACGAAGCGTCCGGCTTCGTTCAACGCGGACACCACACGGTCGTCGACGTCGACGAAGGTGAGCTCGTAGCCGCTCGCCACGAGGAACTGGCCCACGAACCCACGCCCGATCTTGCCGGCGCCGATGTGGACCGCTCGTTTCGTCACCGCCATCCGATGATCATCCCATGCTGGTCGGTCCGCCCCTGACCGCTCGTGCGGACCGCGGACGACGGCTGTCGCACATCGTCCGGGCGCACGCCGACGGGACGCCGGTCCACGGCGTCGGGGCTGGAGAAGAGCTGCTGCATAACGTTCGGGTCACGTCGCGAGGCGGCGGTGCAAGGGCTGCACCGCCGCCTCGTCATCGAGTGTTCCTCGGAAGACTACCGCGCTGCCGAGCCGTCCACGTAGTCGCCGTCGTTCTGCTTCCACGCGAAGAGCGCGCGGAGCTCGCGGCCGGTCGCCTCGATCGGGTGGCCCTCGCCCTTGGCGCGGAGCGCCTTGAACTCGGGTGCGCCGGCGTCCTGGTCGTCGATGAAGCGCTTCGCGAAGGCACCGTTCTGGATGTCCGCGAGCACCGCCTTCATGTTCTCCTTGACGTCGGGCGAGATCACGCGCGGGCCGGAGACGTAGTCACCGAACTCGGCGGTGTCGGAGATCGACCAGCGCTGCTTGGTGAGGCCGCCCTCCCAGATCAGGTCGACGATCAGCTTGAGCTCGTGCAGGACCTCGAAGTACGCGATCTGCGGCTGGTAGCCCGCCTCGACCAGGGTCTCGAAGCCGTACTGGATGAGCTGCGAGGTGCCACCGCACAGGACGGCCTGCTCGCCGAACAGGTCGGTCTCGGTCTCCTCGGTGAAGGTCGTCTTGATGCCGCCGGAGCGCAGACCACCGATGGCCTTCGAGTACGACCAGGCGAGGTCCCAGGCGGAACCCGACGCGTCGACCTCGACGGCGACGATCACGGGGACGCCACGGCCGGCCTCGTACTCGCGACGGACGGTGTGACCCGGGCCCTTCGGGGCGACGAGCGACACGTCGACGCCCTCGGGCGCCTCGATGTAGCCGAAGCGGATGTTGAAGCCGTGGCCGAAGACGAGCGTGGCGCCCGGCTTGAGGTTCGGACGGATGTCGTCGGCGTAGACGATGCGCTGGACCTGGTCCGGCGCGAGGATGACGACGACGTCGGCCCAGGCGGTGACGTCGGCCGGGGTGAGGACCTCGAAGCCGGCCTCTTCGGCTTTCTGGCGGCTCTTCGAGCCCTCCTTGAGGCCGATCTTGACCTCGACACCCGAGTCACGGAGGTTGAGGGCGTGGGCGTGGCCCTGCGAGCCGTACCCGATGACGGCGACCTTCTTGCCCTGGATGAGCGTCAGGTCGGCGTCGGCGTCGTACACGATGTCAGTCACGAGGGTGTGTCTCCTTGGTTCTGGTGGATTGTGGGGGTGGCGGACCGCTGGTCAGCGCACCCGGTCGGTGATGCTCTTCGGTCCGCGACCCATGCCGAGGAGTCCCGCACGAGCGAGCTCCTTGATGCCGTAGGGCTCGAGGACGCGGAGGATCGCCTGGATCTTGCCGGGGTCTCCGGTCACCTCGACGATGAGCGAGTCGTTCGCGACGTCGACGACCTGTGCGCGGAACAGGTTCACTGCCTCGAGCACGGCCGAGCGTGTCTGGTTGTCGACGCGGACCTTCACGAGCATGTGCTCGCGCTGGACGGACTGCGAGAAGTCCAGTTCGACGATCTTGATGACGTTGACGAGCTTGTTGAGCTGCTTCGTCACCTGCTCGAGCGGGAGGTCCTCGACGTCGACGACGACGGTGATCCGGCTGAGGCCGTCGACCTCGGTGTTGCCGACGGCGAGCGACTCGATGTTGAACCCGCGGCGGGCGAACAGGCCCGCGACGCGGGTCAGCAGACCGGGCTTGTCCTCGACGAGGAGGGACAGGACGTGGCTCATGCGGTTTCCCCCGTCATGTCGGCGTCCTCGTCGTCCCAGGTGGGTGCGAGGGCCTGGGCGTACTCGATGGACGAGTTGCTGACTCCCTGCGGGACCATCGGCCAGACCATCGAGTCACGACTCACGACGAAGTCGATCACCACGGGGCGGTCGTTCGTCTCGAGTGCGAGCTGGATGGCGGCGTCGACCTCGTCGGCCTTCTCGACGCGGATGCCGAGGGCACCGTACGCGTCCGCCAGCTTCACGAAGTCGGGAACGCGGCGCGAGTCGTGGCCGGTCTCGAGGTCGGTGAACGAGTGACGACCGTCGTAGAACAGCGTCTGCCACTGCCGCACCATGCCGAGCGACGAGTTGTTGATGATCGCGACCTTGATCGGGATGTCGTTGATGACGCAGGTCGCGAGTTCCTGGTTCGTCATCTGGAAGCAGCCGTCGCCGTCGATCGCCCAGACCACGCGGTCCGGCTGGGCGACCTTCGCGCCCATCGCGGCGGGGACGGAGTAGCCCATCGTGCCCGCGCCGCCGGAGTTCAGCCAGGCGTTCGGGCGCTCGTACTTGATGAACTGCGCCGACCACATCTGGTGCTGCCCGACACCCGAGGCGTAGACGGCCTCGGGACCGGAGAGCTCGCCGATGCGCTTGATGATGGCCTGCGGGGCGAGCAGCCCGTCGGTCGGCTCGGCGTACCCGAGCGGGAAGTCGACCTTGAGCTGGCGGAGCTTCGTCCACCAGTCGGCCGTCGAAGCGCGGTCGTCGACGGCGATGCCGCCCCACGCGTCGAGCAGGTCGACCAGGACCTCACGGGCGTCGCCCACGATCGGGACGTCGGCGAAGCGGATCTTCGAGATCTCGGCCGGGTCGATGTCGACGTGCACGACCTTGGCGTTCGGCGCGAACTCGTCGGCCTTGCCCGTCACGCGGTCGTCGAAGCGGGCACCGAGCGCGATGATCAGGTCGCTGTCCTGCAGACCGAGCACCGCCGGGACGGTGCCGTGCATGCCGGGCATGCCGAGGTGCTGCGGGTGCGAGTCCGGGAAGGCACCGCGCGCCATCAGCGTCGTCACGACGGGCGCACCCGTCGCCTCGGCGAAGCGGAGCAGCTCGGCGGTCGCGCGGGAGCGGATCACGCCGCCGCCGACGTAGAGCACCGGGCGCTCGGCCTCGGCCAGGAGCTGCGCGGCCGCGGTGATCTGCTTGCCGTGCGCCTTGGTGACCGGTCGGTAGCCGGGCAGGTCGATCTTGGGCGGCCAGACGTAGGGCGCCGACTTCTGCTGGGCGTCCTTCGTGATGTCCACCAGCACGGGGCCGGGCCGACCGGTCGTCGCGATGAGGTGCGCCGCGGCCAGGGTCGCCGGCACGTCGGCCGGGTCCGTGACCAGGAACGAGTGCTTCGTGATCGGCATCGTGATGCCGACGATGTCGGCTTCCTGGAACGCGTCGGTCCCCATCAGCGTCGAGAACACCTGGCCGGTGATCGCGATGAAGGGCACCGAGTCCATGTAGGCGTCGGCGATGGCCGTGACGAGGTTCGTCGCACCGGGGCCGGACGTCGCGATGGCGACACCGACCTTGCCGGACGCCGAGGCGTAGCCCTCGGCGGCGTGGCCGGCGCCCTGCTCGTGGCGGACGAGGATGTGGCGGATCGTCTTCGACGCCATGAGCTCGTCGTAGAACGGGATGATGGCACCGCCCGGCAGGCCGAAGACGTCGGTGATCCCGAGGTGCTCGAGCGTCCGGAGGACGGCTCCCGAGCCGGTCAGGATCTCCGGCGACCGGCGTGCACCGGCGGCCGCGGACAGCGGAGTTGCTTCCGTGGGCATGAGGTGGTCCTTGCCTGGAGAGGTGGCGATGGTGCGTGTGTCGAACGCTAGCCCGTGACCGCGCCCTGGGCGGCGGACTTCACGAGCTTGGCGTACTTCGCGAGGACTCCGCGGGTGTAGCGCGGGGGCAGCGGGGCCCAGCCGTCACGGCGGGCCTCCAGCTCGGTCGGGTCGACCAGTAGGTCGAGCGAGCGAGCCGCGATGTCGACACGGATGCGGTCGCCATCGCGCACGAAGGCAACTGGACCTGCGTCCACTGCCTCGGGTGCGATGTGGCCGATGCACAGGCCGGTTGTGCCGCCTGAGAATCGTCCGTCGGTCAAGAGTAGTACATCCTTGCCGAGGCCCGCGCCCTTGATGGCTGCGGTGATGGCGAGCATCTCGCGCATGCCCGGGCCGCCCTTGGGGCCCTCGTAGCGGATGACGACGACGTCGCCCTTCTGGATCTTGCCCTCGGTGAGGGCGTCCATCGCGGCACGCTCGCGGTCGAACACCCGCGCGGGGCCCTCGAACACCTCGGCGTCGAAGCCCGCGGTCTTCACCACGGCACCCTCGGGGGCGAAGGTCCCCTGCAGGACGGTCAGGCCGCCGGTCTCGTGGATCGGGTTGTCGAGCGTGCGGAAGACCTCGCCGTCGAGCGCCGGCGGGTCGATCTCGGCCAGGTTCTCGGCGACGGTCTTGCCCGTGACGGTGAGGCAGTCACCGTGCAGCAGGCCGGCGTCGAGCAGCGCCTTCATGATCACCGGGATGCCGCCGTTGCGGTCGACGTCGACCATGACGTACTTGCCGAAGGGCTTCATGTCGGCCAGGTGCGGGACCTTCGAACCGATGCGGTTGAAGTCGTCCAGCGACAGCTCGACCTCGGCCTCGTAGGCGATGGCGAGCAGGTGCAGGATGACGTTGGTGGAGCCGCCGAGGGCCATCGCCACGGCGATCGCGTTCTCGAACGCTTCCTTCGTCAGGATCTGGCGGGCGGTGATCCCGTGCTCGAGCATGTTCACCACGGCCTCGCCGGAGCGGTGCGCGTAGTAGTCACGGCGGCGGTCGGCGCTCGGCGGGGCGGCGGAGCCCGGCAGCGACATGCCGAGGGCCTCGGCCACGCTCGCCATGGTGTTGGCCGTGTACATGCCACCGCAGGCGCCCTCGCCCGGGACGATGGCGCACTCGATCTTCTTCAGCTCTTCCTCGGACATCGTGCCGGCCTTGCAGGCACCGACGCCCTCGAAGGAGTCGATGATCGTGACTTCCTTCATCGTGCCGTCGGCCTGCTTCACGTAGCCAGGCATGACCGAACCCGCGTACAGGAACACGCTCGCCAGGTCGAGGCGCGCGGCGGCCATGAGCATGCCCGGCAGGGACTTGTCGCAGCCGGCGAGCAGGACGGTGCCGTCCAGGCGCTCGGCGTTGACGACGGTCTCGACGCTGTCGGCGATGACCTCGCGCGAGACGAGCGAGAAGTGCATGCCCTCGTGGCCCATCGAGATGCCGTCCGAGACGGAGATGGTGCCGAACTGCAGCGGGTAGCCGCCGCCGGAGTGGACGCCTTCCTTGGCGCCCTGTGCGAGGCGGTCGAGCGAGAGGTTGCAGGGCGTGATCTCGTTCCACGAGGACGCGATGCCGATCTGCGGCTTGCTCCAGTCCTCGTCTCCCATACCGACGGCCCGCAGCATGCCACGCGAGGTGGTTGCTTCGATCCCGTCGGTGACGACCCGGCTGCGCGGCTTGACGTCGATATCAGGCATGGAGCGAGTCTAGGACGCTTTGGGATACCAGTTGGACAACAACATGCGTTCGCATGTTCTGGAGCCCGACCGGGAGGCCCGGATCACCCTGATCAGCGCGTCGCACGCAGGCGCGCGAGCTGCTTCAGGACGCCGGTCAGGGCCGCCGGGTCCGCGATGCGGTACCCGGCACGGGTCTCCCCCGGGCCCACCTTCACGCCGACGTCGCCGTCCTCGAGCACGCGGAAGCCGTCCTCGTCGGTGACGTCGTCACCGGCGAAGAACACCGCGTCGGCACCGTGGAGCTCGCGCAGCCGGGCGATCGCGTCGCCCTTCGTGACGTGCCGGACGGCGAACTCGACGATGTCCTTGCCACCACGCTCGAGCACGTCGGCATCGGCATCGTGCGCCGCACGGCTCGCGTCGGCGTTCGCCTGCGCGGCGACCTCGGCGCTCACGCGACGGGTGTGCACGCCGTGACCGGCCGGCTTGTGCTCGATGACGACGCCCGGGTACCGCGCGCCGACCTCGTCGAGCGCCGCACCGATGCGTGCGACCCGGGCGACCTCGTCGTCGGTCAGGGCGGCCTCGTCGTGGCCGTCCACGCGCCACTCGACTCCGTGCGACCCGACCAGCGCCATGTCCTGCGGCGCGTGCGACACGGCCGCGAGGCTGCCGAGCGGGCGACCGGAGACGAGCACGACCTCGGTGTCCGTCGCACGGTGCAGGGTCAGGACCGCTGCCCACGAGCCCGGCAGGGCGCCGACCTGCGACGGCTCGTCGGCGAAGGGCGCGAGCGTGCCGTCGAAGTCGAGGGCGACGATGAGTCGCGGCGCAGCCGCGAGCGTCTCGAGAGCCGTGTCGATGGCGGTCTGGTCGGTGGTGGTCTCAGTCATCACGTGCCTCCCGGGTGTCCTCGGCAGCCCTGGCGGACTGGGCGTCCTGGTCGAAGATCGACATGTTGTCGGTCTGCGCCTCACGGTGTCGGTCCGCCGGGTCGGTGGCGGACGGGTCGAGCTGGGCGTTCCGCGGCGCGTGCCGGTCGAGCGCCTCGAGGAACGAGCGCGACCAGCGCGCCACGTCGTTGTCGCGCACCCGCTTCCGGAGCGCACGCATGCGTGTCGAGCGCTCGCGGCGCGGCATCTCGATCGCGCGCTCGATGCTGTCCTTCAGCGCGCCGATGTCGTGCGGGTTGACGATGACGGCCTGCTTCAGTTCGTCGGCGGCACCGGCGAACTCGGACAGGATGAGCACCCCGTCGCTGTCGAAGCGGGCCGCGACGTACTCCTTCGCGACGAGGTTCATGCCGTCCCGCAGCGCGGTGACGAGCATGATGTCGGCGGCCAGGTAGAGCGCCACCATCTCCTCGCGCGGGTACCCGTGGTGCAGGTACGAGATCGGCTGGTGGCCGATGACCCCGAGGTCGCCGTTGATGCGGCCGACGCTCAGCTCGATCTCGTCGCGGAGCGTGGCGTAGGTGTCGACGCGCTCGCGGCTCGGGCTCGCGACCTGGATGAGGGCGGCGTCCTCGACCTTGATGCGGCCGTCCTCGACGAGCTCGCCGAAGGCCTTGATGCGGTGCCGGATGCCCTTGGTGTAGTCGAGGCGGTCGACCCCGAGCAGCACCGTCTTCGGGTTGCCGAGGCTCTCGCGGATCTCGCGGGCACGCTCCTGCACCTCGGGACGGCGCGCGATGTCCTCGAAGGCCTCGGCGTCGATCGAGATCGGGAAGTGCCGGGCCTCGACGTGGCGGACCGTGATCCCCTTGCGGCTGCGCGGTGCATCCGGGTCGTCGACCGGGACGTCGATCGTCTGGCCCTTCGTCGTGTAGCCCTTGATGTGACGGACCGCGCGGAGGAAGTCGCTCGCGTCGTCGTGGCGCTGGAAGCCGATGACGTCGGCGCCGAGCAGGCCGTCCAGGATCTGCGCGCGCCAGGGCAGCTGGGCGTAGATGCCGACCGGCGGGAACGGGATGTGGTTGAAGAAGCCGATCGTCAGGTCGGGACGCTTGGCCCGGAGCAGTGCCGGCACGAGCTGCAGCTGGTAGTCCTGCACCCAGACGATGCCGTCCTGCTCGGTGATCTCGGCGATCTGGGCGGCGAAGCGCTCGTTGACCCGCTTGTAGGCGTTCCACCAGTCGCGGTGGTAGCTCGGGTGCTCGATGACGTCGTGGTACAGCGGCCAGAGGGTGTCGTTGCTGAAGCCCTCGTAGTACTCCTCGACGTCGTCGTCGGACAACGGGACCGGCACGATGTGGATGCCCTCGTTGTCGAACGGCTCAACCTCGACCTCGGGCTGGCCGACCCAGCCGACCCAGGCCCCGTCGTTCGCGCGCATCACGGGCTCGAGGGCGGTGACGAGGCCGCCGGGCGAGTGCCGCCATCCCTCGTTGCCGTCCTGGTCGACGACCCGGTCCACCGGCAGGCGGTTCGAGGCGACGACGAAGGCGTACTTGGTGGAGGAACGAGAAGGCGCAGACACGGTGGGAATCTACCAGCGCCCGGACAGCGGATTCACGGCGGATCGGCGGGTTCCGGTACGCTGCGGGTGCGTGTCGGGGGGACACGGGTGCTGGCGTGCGGCATCGGCCTCCCGGTCGGAGAGGACCCACCAGCCATGAGCGAGAACCCGCCGAACCCGCCCGTCCCGCCCGTCCCGCCGGGGCAGCCCGGCCCGCAGTCGTCGGATGCGTTCGGTCGCCTGCTGCGGTCCGTGTCCGGCCGTGACTGGCTGGCCGCCGTGCTCGCCGCCGTCGGCGGCTGGGTCGCCGCCTACGTGGTCGCTGCGATTTCACTGCTCCTCACCGTCGCCGTGCTGGCAGCGGGCGGATCCGGTTCCGTCGGGTCGGGGTCGACCGGCACCGGGACCGACCTCGGCGCCGGGAGCACCCCCGACGTCCAGTCGCTGCTGTCCGGGGTCAGCGTCCTGCTCGGCACCCCCGCCCAGCTCGTCGCCCTCGCCGACCTCGGCCGTCTGCACCTGTCCGGCTCGATCGGCTTCCTCGGGTCGGGGTCGGGCGCACTCGCGGTCGTCCCGGCGCTCGTGCTCGCCGCGCAGGTCGTGCTGGCCGTCGTGCTCACCCGTCGCATCCGCACCCGCGGCCTCGGGCGCACCCCGATCCTGCTGACCGCCGTCCTGTCCGGGCTGGTGACCACGGTGCTGACCAACGCCGCCGCGGGCATCCTCGCCATCCGGTTCCCCGCCGTCTCCGGCGCCTCCATCGACCCCGTGCACGCGGTCGGCCTCGGCAGCATCCTCGGGGCCTTCGTGATCGGCGCACTCGCCGCGGTGCTCGCACGCCCGTCGGCCCTGCTCGGCCGGAACGTGTTCGCCGGTCGCGTCCTCGGCACGCTGCGCGTCGCGGCGTCGCAGCTCACGGTGCTCATCGTGCTGGTGACGGTCGTCGTCATCGTCGTCGCCCTGGTCGCACAGCCCTCATGGGGCGCAGCGCTGCCGGTGTTCGTCGGCAACGTCGCGGTCGGCCTCACCGCCCTCGGCTTCTTCGGCGGCGTCGGGCTGTCCGGCTTCGGGTCGGCGGGCAGCACGGCGTCGGTCTTCGGCGGCGCCGGCGGCTGGACCTGGCTCGTCGTCCTGCTCGTCGTCGTGACCTCGGTCGTCGCGGGCCTCGCACTCGCTGTCCGCCGCAACGACCGGTTCCGCACCACGCTGGACTGGGTCGTGACCCCGGTCGTCTGGTTCGCCCTCGGGCTCCTGCTCTTCGTGCTCGGCACCGGGCTGGTGTCCTACCAGGCGACGGGCATCAGCGCCGTCAGCGGGACCGGTTCGATCGGGATCGCACCGTGGACTCCGCTCGTGTTCGCGCTGTGGGGCGGCGCGATCGAGGCCGTGGCACGGTACCTCGCGCCCGTGCTGCTCCCCCGCCTCGGCGGTGGCGTCGTGCTGCGGACCTCGCGCCTCGTCGGAGCGGACACGCGCCCGGCGGCCGCGCCGACCTCCCCGGCAGCGACTCCGCCGTTCCCGCCGGCCGACCCGGCGTTCCCGCCGGCCGACCCTGCGTTCCCGTCGGCCGACCCGGCGTTCCCGTCGGCCGACCCGGCGTTCCCGTCGGCGGCGCCCGCGGGCGACCCGGCGGCAGCAGCGTGGGCGGCGACGCCCGGCGTCGGCCACCCCGGTCAGCCGGAACAGCCCTTCGTCGGCGGCGGCGCTCCCACGCCCGCTCCGATGTCGCCGCGCGCCAAGAAGGTCCTGGTCCGCTCGCTCATCGCTGGCGGCGCCGTGGTCGTCGTCGTCATCGCGGGAGCCGTCACCACCGGTGTGCTCCGTGCCAACGTGTGGGGCCCGGCGCCGACCGTGAAGTCCTACGTGCAGGCCATCGCGAGCGGGGACGCCGACACCGCCGCCCGACTCAGCGAGGTGCCGTCCGACGCCGCCATGCTCGACACCGCGGTGCTGAAGAGCGCGAAGGACCGACCGTCGGACATCCGCGTCGGCCGCGTCTCGACGAGCGGTGACAGCGCCCTCGCCACCGTCAGCTACACCCAGGACGGCAAGAACCGCTCCGGCCAGGTCAGCCTCCGGCGCACCGGCACCGCGTTCCTGGTGAAGGACGAGTGGCGCGTCACCGAGCCGCTCGCCCAGACCGTCACCCTGACCGCGTCCGAGGTGCTCGAGGGCGCCCCGGTCACGGTCGGCGGCAAGGAGATCGGCGAGATCAGCGACGGCCGGTTCACCTCGCTCGCCTACCCCGGCACCTACGAGGTGCAGGTCGGCGGGACGAAGTACTTCACCGGCGGCACCGAGCAGGTGTCGGTCGGCGCGACGTCGTCCGGGTACGTCGACTTCACCCCCACCGCCACGAAGGCGCTGCAGCAGGACGCCGAGCAGTACGTGACCGACCTGATCGACGACTGCGCCACGAAGACCGACCTCAGCGCGCTGAGCGGGTGCCCCTGGTACGGCCCGTACGACGCTGATGGTGCCGTGCGCTACGACGTCACGACGATGCCCGAGGTCGAGGTCGAGGCCTCCGGTTCGGGCACGGTCATGGTGCAGAGCACGAAGGACGGTGTCGTCGAGTACGACTACACCTCGTACTTCGGGGACGAAGAGCACGGCGAGGACAGCTTCGATGTGTACCAGTACCTGAAGGTCGAGGACGGGAAGCTCGTCTCCGCCTACTGACGCACCACCGCACGCGACGACGGCCGGCCTGGGATCCCCGGGCCGGCCGTCTCACTAGGCTGACGCGCATGGTCAGGACACGGGCGTGGCGGAACGGCGACGCGGCGGAACGGGACTTCCCGGTCGACCGGGTCTCGGACCTCGTCGCCGACGCGGACACCTTCGTCTGGGTCGACTACACCGACCCCGTGCACGACGACCTCGTGCAGGTCGAACAGGAGCTCGGCATCCACGCCCTCGCCGTCGAGGACGCCGTCGAGCAGGGCCAGCGCCCGAAGCTCGACCGGTACCGCGACAGCCTGTTCCTCGTGGTCTACGACGTCGGCGGTCTCGGCGAGGACGGTGAGCTCGTCACCCACGAGGTGAAGGCGTTCGTCACCGAGCACGCCCTCGTCACCATCCACGGGGCCGACGTCGACACCGCCGCGATGGAGCACCGGCTCGATGCGAACGCGGACGTGGCCGAGCACGGTGTGCCGTGGCTCGTCTGGGCGTTGCTCGACGCCGTCGTCGACCACGCCACCGAGACCGTGGAGGACATCGAGCGACGGATCGACGACCTCGAGGACGACCTGTTCGAGCGGGGCAACGCCCGCGAACAGCAGATCCAACGCCGGTCGTTCCGCCTCCGCAAGGCCCTCGGCGTGCTGCGGCGGCTCGTCGTCCCGACCCGCGACAGCGTCGCATCGCTGCTGCACGGCGACGCGGAGACCATCTCGGACGGCATCCGGCCCTACTTCCGCGACGTCGAGGACCACCTGGTGTCGATCTCGGACTCCGTCGAGCAACTGCGCGACGCCGTCTCGAGTGTCCTCGACACGAACCTCAACCTGGCGTCGAACCGGCAGAACACCGTGATGAAGAAGGTGACGAGCTGGGCCGCGATCATCGCGATCCCCACCGCCATCACCGGCTTCTTCGGGCAGAACGTGACGTTCCCGGGCGAGGGTGCGTGGAGCGGGTTGTACGTCTCGCTCGCGCTCATCGTCGCGTCGTCGCTCGTGCTCTACCGCGTCTTCAAGGCCCGCGACTGGCTCTGACCGCCGCGGGCTTCGCACGGTGCGAGCTTGTTCGGGCGGTGCGCGACTGACCGCACCGTGCCCCGCCACAAACTCGCACCAGGCTGCCGGCACCGCACCGAACGACCGAGCACGCACGGTGCGACGCCGAGAACCCGTACGCCACACAGCGCGCGCACGGTGCGAGCTTGTTCGGGCGGTGCGCGACTGACCGCACCGTGCCCTGCCACAAACTCGCACCAGGCAGCTGGCACCGCACCGAACGACCGAGCACGCACGGTGCGACCGCGCGTCGGAGCGCGAGCACCCCGGCGGCCCCGCGTCAGATCGCCAGCGCGAGCACCCCGGCGACCACGGTGAGCGGAGCCGCGATGCACCCGAGCAGCATGTACTTGCCCCACGACAGGTGCACGCCCTCGGCCGACAGCCGTGCGTGCCACAGCAGGGTGGCGAGCGAGGCCCACGGCGTCACCAGGCACCCGGCGTTCACGCCGATGAGGAGCGCCGCGTACCGCACGGCCTCGTGACCGGCAGCGGGCTCGAGCACCAGGTACGCGGGCAGGTTGTCGATCGCGTTCGCCGCCACCGCTCCCCCGGCGCCGAGCAGCAGGAGCGGTCCGGTCCCGGTGCCGTCGCCGAGCGCCCGCACGATCGGGTCGGTGAGTCCGGTGCTGTGCAGGGTCTCGACCACGACGAAGAGCCCGGCGGCGAACAGCAGCGTCGACCACGGCACCCGCGACGGCCGGAGCTCGGCGGGCGACCGGAACGCCGCGACGACGACGAGCACGAGGGCACCGGCGACGGCCGCGATCCAGACCGTCACCCCGGCGGTCAGCGCCACCACGAGCGCGACGAGCACAGCGGACGCCGCCCAGAACGACACCGGGTCGGACGGACGGCGCACCGACACCGGCGTGTAGCGCCCGAAGAGCTTGCCGCGGAACACCACGAGCAGGACGGCGCACGGCACGACGACCCCGGCGACGGCCGGCCAGGCCATCAGCCCGGCGAAGGGCAGCGGGCCGCCGAGGCCCATCCGGTCGACGGCGAGCAGGTTCGTCAGGTTCGACACCGGCAGCAGCAGGGACGCGGTGTTCGCGAGCCAGACGGTGGTGAGCGCGAACGGCATCGGCGGCAGCCCGACCCGGCGCGCCAGTGAGATCACGATCGGGGTGAGCAGCACCGCGGTCGTGTCGATCGACAGGAAGACGGTGCAGAGCACGGCGAGGACGACGACCGCGCCCCAGAGCCCGATCGTGCGTCCGCCGCCGACACGTGCCGCGACGTCGGCGAGCCGGTCGAACACCCCGGCGTCCGCAGCGAGCTCGGCGACGATCGTCAGCCCGAGGACGAACCCGAGGACAGGCAGGACCCGCTCGGCCAGGACCCCGAGGTCGCCGAGCGGCAGCAGGCCGAGCGCGACGCACACCGCGCCGATGACGAGCAGCACTGCTCCGATGACGGCCTGACGCACGGGCGCTCCTCCACGAGTGCGCCGGGCAGGGTGTCCGGCGGCGCTCCAATGTACTGACCGGTAGCGTTGGCAGCACGACGACAGGAGGCCTCTGTGCGCAAGTTCATGTTCAACGGTGCGGTGTGGAGTTCGCTCATCAGCGGCTACAGCGTGCTCCAGACCACCCGCCAGGGACCCCGCGACTGGCGGCTCGCCCTGACGTGGGTCGCGTGGATCGCGACCACGATCGTGGCGATCGGCACGGTGGTCGAGGACGACCGCGCCGTCAAGGCGCGCCAGCCGTAGGTCGCGACCATCTGACGGACGGGAGGCCCGGTGCCAGCTGGCACCGGGCCTCCCGTCCGTCCCGCGTCGGGTCCGGAGCCCGTCAGCGCTCCGCAGGCGGGATGTCGGACGTCTGGATCGGGCCGGTGAAGAGGGCCGCGCGGTCCTCTTGCCCCGGCGCGAACAGCGCCGAGTCGGCAGCGGTCGACGCCGTGCGCCGCCGCGGTGCGGTCTCGTCGACCATGAGCACGCGCTGGACCGGCAGGGCGTCGGGGTGGGTGCGCTGGATCCACTCGACGAGTTCCTCGCGGATGTAGCAGCGCAGGTCGAACAGCGACGGGGCGTCGTGCGACGTCGCGAGGACCCGCACCCGCACGTACCCCTGCACGGCGTCGGTGACCTGCAGCACCTTGACGCGGCGGTCCCACAGCTCGGTGCGGTCGAGGATCCGGTCGAGTTCCTCGCGCATCTCGCCCGGCCGGACCCGCCAGTCCAGGTCCATCTCGACGGCACCGAGCAGTTCGCTGTTCGTGCGCGTCCAGTTCTCGAACGGGGTGCTCGTGAAGTACGTCGACGGCAGCACGAAGCGCCGGTCGTCCCACAGGTGCACGACCACGTAGGTCAGGGTGATCTCCTCGATCCGTCCCCACTGCTGCTCGACCACGACGACGTCGTCGACGCGGATCGACCCGGAGAACGCGAGCTGCATGCCCGCGAAGACGTTGCCGAGCGTCGACTGCGCCGCCAGACCCGCGACGACCGAGATGAGTCCGGCGCTCGCGAGCACGCTCGCGCCGGCGGCCTCGACCCCGTCGAAGGTGAGCAGGATCGCGCCGACGGCGATGATGACGAGCACGGCGACGGTCAGCCGCCGGATGATGAGGACCTGCGTGCGGATGCGGCGGGCCTGGCGGTTGTCCGGGACGTCGATGCGGAACCGGTGCAGGCCGAGGTCCTCGAGGAAGATCGCGATCTGGCACGCCAGCCAGCAGCCCACGGCGATCGTGACGATCAGGAAGCCGTGCACGACCTCGTCGCGCCACGGGTACGCGTCGGCGTCGCGCGGGACGCTCGAGGTGAACGCGATCCAGAGCAGGACCACGAGCAGGGTGGTGCGGAACGGGTGCTTCGCCCGGCGGGAGAGCACGCCGGCCCACCGCTCCCGGCGCGCGATCGTCCGGAGCACGAGGTGCAGGACGACCGCGGCGACGGCGGTGATGAGGAGGGCGAACCCGATCGCGACCAGGAGTCGGAGGAGGATGTCCATCCCTCCATGCAAGCAACGACACGACAGTCGTCGTTCAGAAAACCGGCCCAGGACGCGACCGAGGCCCGGTGCGCACGACGCGCACCGGGCCTCCTGTCCGAACGGAAGGGCTACTTGCTCGCGGTGAGCGAGTCCACGTAGTCCTCGTTGTCGGCAACCCACTTCTCGACGATCGACTGGTACTCGGACTGGTCCGCGCCGCTGTTGACCAGCGCGTCCTCGAGCGAGTACAGCGTGTCGGAGTCCATCTTGAACGCCTGCAGCCACTTCTGCGCTTGCGGGAAATCGTCGCCGAAGTCCTCGTTCACGATGGTGTGGATGCTCTCGTTGTCGCCGAGGGCGTTCTTCGGGTCCTCGAGGTCCTTCACGTCGAAGGCGTTGTAGGCCCAGTGCGGACGCCAGAGGGTGACGACGATGTCCTTGCCGTCCTTCTCGGACTTCTTCAGCTCGGACAGCATCGCCGGCGTCGAGCTCGTGACGAGCTCCCAGTCGTCGAGCCCGTAGGCCTTCATGACCTTCTCCTTGACGATCTTCGTCTCGCCGGCGCCGGGCTCGATGCCCACGATCCGTCCGCCGAAGTCGTCCTTGTGCGCGGCGAGGTCGGCGAGCGAGTCGATCGGAGCGTCCGCGTTCACGGTGAGTTCGAGCGACGCCTGGTCGTTCCACGACCCGAGGTCCTCGAGGTCGTCGCCATACTTGTCCATGTACGCCTTGTGCGTGTTCGGCAGCCAGGTGTCGAGCACGGCGTCGTAGTCGCCCTGAGCCAGCCCCTGGTACGCCGGCGCGGGGTCCGCGTAGTCGAGCTCGACGTCGTACCCCTTCTTCTCGAGGACGTACTTCCAGAGCTCGCTGGCTGCGGTGTCCTCGTCCCAGCCGTTGAAGACGACCATCTTCATCGCCTGCTTGTCGCCGTTGTCCACGGTGTCGGACGCGTTGCTCGAGCCGGGCGGCGAGCAGGCGCTGAGCGCGAGGGCCGCGGCGGCACCGAGTCCGATGGCCGACAGGATCTTGGTTCGGGTGTTCATGGTTTCCTTCCTGGTTCGACGCTCGTCGCCGGCGGACCGGGTTCGGCGTCGTCGACACGGCGTGCTGTCACCGTGCGGTCTGTGGGTTCTGGATGATCTGGTCGCCCGGACGCGCGACTGCGCTCCAGCGGTCAGGCGCCGACCGGCACGGGCTGCCCCGCCTGCTGGGACGCCGACTCCTGGTCGTCGTCGCCGGTGGGCGCAGCGGCCGCCGTCGACCGGCGTGGGGCGCGCTTCTTGCGGTCGCCACCGAACGCTGCGGTCATCCGGTCCAGCACGATCGCGAGGATCACGACCGAGATGCCTGCCTCGGAGCCCAGACCGACGTCGATGCGGTTCAGGGCGGCGACGATCTGGCCGCCGAGTCCCCCGGCGCCGACCATGCCCGCGATGACGACCATGGACAGCGAGAGCATGATGACCTGGTTGACGCCGGCCATGATGCTCGGGCGAGCGAGCGGCAGCTGGATCTGACGGAGGATCCGCCACGGGCTCGAGCCGAACGCAGCACCGGCTTCGACGACCTCCGAGCTGACGCCGCGGATGCCGAGCTCGGTGAGGCGGACACCCGGCGCCATCGCGAAGACGATCGTCGCGACGATGCCCGGCACCGGCCCGATGCCGAACAGGATGAGCGCGGGGATCAGGTACACGAACGCCGGGGTCGTCTGCATGAAGTCGAGGACCGGCTTGATCGTCCGGCTCGCTGCGTCGGAGCGTGCCGCCCAGACGCCGAGCGGCAGGCTGAGCACCACGGCGATGCCGGCGGCGACGACGACGAGGGCGAGCGACTCCATCGCGTAGCTCCACTCGCCGATGCTCACGATCACCGCCAGGCCGATCAGGGTGCCGAGCGCGAGCTTCCATCCCTTCGCCCAGAAGGCCACGGCGACGAGCACGACGATCACGGCCCAGAACGGCGGCGTCGTGAGGAAGTACTCGATCCACTCGTAGAAGAACGTGAAAATCGCGGCGATGACGTCGAAGACGCCACCGAGGTAGGTCGTGATCCACTCGACGATCGCGTCGACCGCGTCGCCGAGGGGCAGTCGGAATCCGAAGAGAGTGGTCATGCGTCGGCTCCTGTGCGGTCGGTCGTGATGATGATCGGATCGCTCACGACGGGTTGTTCCCCGGTGGCCAGGGTCGCGTCGAGATCGGAATCCGAGATGCGCGTGACCGGCTCGAGCACCGGGATCGGCATGGTCGCGGTCGGCACGTTGCCGAGCGCTGCGAGCAGCGTGACGCGCGGCACGACGCCGAGCAGGCGGTCCTCGTCGTCGACCACGGCGATCGGCAGGGGCGACTCCACGGCGAGCTCGAACAGGTCGGTGAGCGCGGTGTCTGGTGTGACCCGGGCGTACTCGGTGTTCACGATGGCGTCGAGGTTCGTGTCGCCGGCTTTGACCTGTCGCATCACGTGGCGGTCGCGGACCCATCCGTCGAGCGTGCGACCACGCCCGGTGACGAACACCGCGGCGGTCTGCAGGTCGCGCATCACCCGGAGCGCACCGCGTGGCCCCGCCGTCGACGGGACGACGGCGCGCGCCGGTTCCATGACGCTCGCCGCGGTCAGCACGCGAGCGCGGTCGACGTCCTGCACGAACTGGGCGACGTAGTCGTTCGCCGGGTCGGTGAGGATCTCCTCCGGCGACCCGATCTGCACGATCCGGCCGTCGCGCATCACGGCGATCCGGTCGCCGAGGAACATCGCCTCGTTGAGGTCGTGCGTGATGAAGACGATGGTCTTGCCGAGCCGCTGCTGCAGGTCGATGAGCTGCTCTTGCATCTCGCGGCGGATGAGCGGGTCGAGCGCGCTGAACGCCTCGTCCATGAGCAGGACGTCGGTCTCGGCGGCGAGGGCGCGGGCGATGCCGACGCGCTGCTGCATGCCTCCGGACAGCTCGTCGGGCTTCGCATCGGCCCAGACGTCCAGGCCGACCAGGTCGATGACCTCACGGGCCTTCGCGAGCCGAGTGGTCTTGTCGACGCCGTTCACCTCGAGGCCGTACGCGACGTTCTCGAGCACGGTTCGGTGCGGCAGCAGTGCGAAGTGCTGGAACACCATCGACACGCTCGACCGACGGATCTCGCGGATCTCCTTGGCGCTCGCCTTGGTGACCGTGCGCCCGCCGATCTCGACGCTGCCGGCGCTGGGCTCGAGCAGGCCGTTGAGCATCCGGATGAGGGTCGACTTGCCGGAGCCGGACAGCCCCATGACGACGAAGATCTCGCCGGGGCGGACGTCGAAGGACGCGTCGATGACCGCGGCGGATCCCTGCTCGCGGACCTCGTCGCGGGTGGCGCCGGCGGCGAGGCGGCGGACGGCGTCGCCGGGTCGGCGGCCGAACACCTTGTAGACACCGCGCACACTGAGCGCGGCGCCCGTGCCGTCCGGCGACGTGTCGTGCCGGATCTCGGATGGGGCAATGGACAACTGGACTCCTCGCGTCGCCGCGGCGCCGGAGCGCACGTGCGGTGACGGTGTGGTTGCGAACGGGTCGCCCGGGACGGCGCGCACGGCCCACGTCAGCCCGCGCAACGGCGCAGGGCGAGCGAACACGCACGCAGGGACCACGCTCGGGGCGGTCCCGGTCCGGCCGACCGTACGGTCACGGCGCTGCTGGCCGCGGACGCGTTCTGGTCGTCGTGCCCCCGGCCGTCGGGCCTGTGGGGACGTTCAAACCTAACGGTGTCCTGTCCCCCGATCACAATCGACGTCCGCCGGAATCCCGGCATCGCTGTACCCCGTCGTCGGCGTGTCGCCCACGCACATGGGGATCACGATCGTGACCGTCTCGTTACAGATCAGCTCGTTCGGAGGTTTGTGTGCCGCCCCGGTTCCGTGCGCATGTAGGTTGGCGCGCATGACAGCGCAGAACGACACGGGCGTGAACCGTGCTCCGGCGAACGACTTCTCGCACGAGCAAGAGGGCTACCAGCACGGTCTGAAGCCCCGGCAGCTGCAGATGATCGCGATCGGTGGGGCCATCGGCACCGGACTCTTCCTCGGTGCGGGTGGACGGCTCCACACCGCGGGCCCCGCGCTCGCGCTGACCTACCTGATCTGCGGCATCTTCGCGTTCTTCATCCTGCGCGCCCTCGGCGAGCTCGTGCTGCACCGTCCGTCGTCGGGGTCGTTCATCTCCTACGCCCGCGAGTTCTACGGCGAGAAGTTCGCCTACGCCGCCGGCTGGATGTACTTCCTGAACTGGGCGATGACCTCGATCGTCGACACCACCGCCGTCGCGATCTACTTGCAGTACTGGTCCGCGTTCACCGCCGCACCGCAGTGGCTCCTCGCGTTGATCGCTCTGATCGTCGTGCTCGCCGCCAACATGGTCGCGGTCAAGGTGTTCGGCGAACTCGAGTTCTGGTTCGCGCTCATCAAGGTCGCGGCACTCGTCGCGTTCCTCGTCGTCGCGATCATCTGGCTCGTCTTCGCGTTCCCGGTCGAGGCCGGCGGCGAAGCCGTCCGCACGGGCTTCTCGATCTGGGGCGACAACGGCGGGCTGTTCCCGAACGGGCTGCTCCCCGCGGTCATCGTGATCCAGGGTGTCGTCTTCGCGTACGCGGCGATCGAGCTCGTCGGCACCGCGTCCGGTGAGACGCAGAACACCGAGAAGGTCATCCCCCGCGCCATCAACTCGGTCGTGTTCCGCATCGCGGTCTTCTACGTCGGGTCGATCATCCTGCTCTCCCTGCTCCTGCCGTACACGGCGTACAAGGAGGGCGAGAGCCCGTTCGTGACGTTCTTCTCGTCGCTCGGCAACCCGCAGGTCGGGTCGATCGTCGGCGGCATCATGAACTTCGTCGTGCTCACGGCGGCACTGTCGTCGCTCAACGCCGGTCTGTACTCGACCGGCCGCGCCCTGCACTCGATGGGCATGAACGGTTCGGCGCCGAAGTGGACCACCAAGATGTCGAAGGGCGGTGTGCCGTACGCCGGCATCCTGCTCACCGCCGCGTTCACGGTCGCCGGCGTCGTCCTGAACTACTTCGTCCCGAGCCAGGCGTTCGAGATCGCGTTGAACATCGCGAGCCTCGGCATCATCACGGCGTGGGGCACGATCATCCTCTGTCAGATGCGGCTCCGGTCGTGGGCGAAGCAGGGACTGGCGAAGGAGCCGTCCTTCAAGCTGCCCGGCGCCCCGGTGACCGCGTGGCTCACCCTGGCGTTCCTGGCGTCGGTCATCGTGCTGATGGCGATCGACTACCCGGTCGGAACCTACACGATCGCGTCCCTCGTGATCGTCATCCCGCTGCTCGTCGTCGGCTGGTTCCTGCAGCGCGACCGCATCCTGCGCATCGCGTCGCTCCGACAGGGCGTCACCGGTCCGTACCCGATCGGCGTCCGCGACCCGGCGAACCAGGTCCGTCGCGAAGGCGAGGACGGCGGCGAGCACAAGGGGTCCGACGACACCGTCTGATCTGTCCCCGGTGCGCAGCACGTCGCGCGCCGAGTGCAGTGGGTCCGGCACCCCTCGGTACGATCGGCGGGTGCCGGACCGCTCTGTCTCCCCTGCGTCTGTTCCCCCCACCCTCGATCTCCAGCTGAGCTGGCGAGGCGCGTACGGGCGCCTGCGGGTGTTCCCCGACCGTCTGGAGGCCGAGACCGACTACGAGCGCGAGGCGCGGGTCTCCGTGCCGATGGACGCGGTGTCGGGGTGGCGGCTCGGACCGTGCGACGAGGACGCCGTCTGCGTCGAGTTCGTCACGGCGCAGGAGACCTTCCGCGTGCTGCTCGACACCTCGGACGAGCAGCTCGCCGCGCTGGCGATCCAGAAGGTGCTCGGACCGCCGCTCACCACCGGCTGACGGACCGCCGCTCACCACCGGCTGACGGCCCACGGGCGCTGCGCTCAGGCAGCGCCCTCCAGGGCGAACTGCGTGACGCGGAACGTGGCGCCCTGCGGGTCCCGCAGTTCGGCCGCACGCGTCCACGGACCCTGCCAGGTACCGAGCACGGCGCCGCCGAGCTCCTCGGCCCGTGCGGCGGCGGCGTCCCGGTCCGCCACGCTGAACGACACGTGCCAGTCGTCCGGCCCGTCGTCGAGTCGGGCGAGGGCAGCGATGACGTCCGCGAAGCCCTCCGGTGCGCCGACCTGCCGTTCGCGGATGTCGGGGTCGGAGGTGGCCGCGAGGTGGTCCCCGTAGCCGGGCAGCCGGACCATGGCGGTCGGGCCCTCCTCGATGCCGGAGACCCGCCAGCCGAACAGCTGCTCGTAGAACGAGATCGCCTGCTCCGGCTCGGTCGAGCGGAGGTCGCTGAAGACCCAGCCGCCGGGGGCGTTGATGTGCTGCGACCCGAGCCGGTCGCGCGCCTGCCAGAGTCCGAACGCCGCACCGCGCGGATCGACGCAGTCGACGCTGCGGCCCGCGGCACCACCCGGCCCGGCGTCCTCCGCCGGAGCGGCGGTGCCACCGAGCTCGACGACCCGAGCGGCCACCGCGTCGGCGTCGTCCACGGCGATGTACGTCGTCCACGACGCCGGCTCGTCACCCGAGGCGATCGCACCGACCTCTCGTCCGTCGATGCTCATGATCCGGTACGAGCCGGGGGCCCCGGGCGGCAGGCGCTCCTCGAAGTCCCAGCCGAACAGACCGCCGTAGAACGCCTGCGCGGCGTCGGGGTCCGGGTGTCCTCCGTCGATCCAGCTCGGCACACCCTGCGGGTAGGTGCGAGGGGTCTGGTCCGTCATGGTGTCTCCCGAGGTCGCCGACGCCCAGGTCGGATGCCACAGTTCTACCGCTGACCGCCGACGTCGGCCGGGTCGGTCGCCGGGTCGTTCGTCGGGTCGTTCGTCGGGTCAGTCGTCGGGTCAGTCGTCGGTGTCGACCTGGTCGGTGACGACGTCGCCCGAACCGGCGTCGATCCGGACGCTGTGCTTGGTGCCGGACCCGTCGACGACGTCACCCTCCCAGACCACCGTGCCGAGGTGGTCGTCGAGGCCGAGCTCGGTGATCGCAGCGGCGTGCAGGTCCTCGAAGGCGCTGACGGCCTTGCTGACGTCGAGGTCGGCCGCTGCGATGAACCGGTCGTGCTCGGCACGGTCGTCGGTGTCCGCCGCCTCCGTCTGCGGGGTACCGGTCACCCCGGTGCCGGCGGCGTCGGTGTGCACCTCGTGCTCGGTGCCGTCCTTCGTCACGACGAGGACCTCGTACGCGCTGCCACGCTGCTCCTGCTCGACCGAGATGACGGTGCCGGAGCCGACGCTCCCGCGTGCGGTCGCGACGGCGGCCAGCAGGGCGTCGTTCGACGTGGCCGAGGCGGCGGTCGCGGACGCGCCACCCGACGTGCCGGTGGTGGCGCCCGTCGCGGCCGACCCGTTCGAGGACGACGCCGCCGAGTCGGACGACCCGTCGGTGGAGCAGCCGGTGAGGGCGAGCGCGGCCACGACGGGCAGGGCGGCGAGGGCGGCGACACGGCGGGCGGAGGGCTTCTGGAGCTGGGTGCGGAAGGTCATGGGACGAGCATGTCGGCGGGGTGCTGAAGCAGACCTGAAGCCGCCTGTTCAGCCGCCGAGTGCGATGCGCACGACGAACCGCGCCCCGCCGAGCGGCGAGTCCGCCACCGTCGCATCGCCGCCGTGCGCCCGGACGGCGTCCCGCACGATCGCCAGACCGAGGCCGGCACCACCGGCGTCGCGGCTGCGGGCCTCGTCGAG
This sequence comes from Curtobacterium sp. PhB142, assembly GCF_004341255.1. Classification (NCBI taxonomy): domain Bacteria; kingdom Bacillati; phylum Actinomycetota; class Actinomycetes; order Micrococcales; family Microbacteriaceae; genus Curtobacterium; species Curtobacterium sp. PhB142. The sequence goes on from NZ_SLUT01000003.1 coordinate 29,314, forward strand.
CCGGACGAACCGCTCGAACACCCGGTCGCGCTCGGCCGCCGGGACCCCGGAGCCGTCGTCGTCCACGGTCAGCACCGCGGCGCCGTCCTGCTCGACCAGGGCCACCGCGACGCGCGACGCGGCATGCCGGACGGCGTTGTCGACGAGGTTCCGGACCACGCCGGTGAGCAGCCGTTCGTCGCCGAGCACGCGTGCGGCGGAGATCCCGGAGCCGTCGACCCGGATCGCACGGTCGCCGGTCCCACCACCCGGCACCCGCGCCCGCGCCCGCGCCCGCGCGACGGCGTCGAGTGCGAGGTCGTCGAGGTCCACGGGACGACGGACACCCGTGCCGCCCTCGTCGAGCCGCGACAGCTCGAGCAGCCCGGTGACGAGGTCCTGCAGGCGCACGGCCTCGGACCGCACGACGTCGGAGAACTCGGCGACGTCGGTCCGGTCCGGGTACGCGACGGCGACCTCGGCGTGCTGGCGGAGGGACGCGATCGGCGACCGCAGCTCGTGCGAGGCGTCGGACACGAACTGCCGTTGCCCCGCCGCGGATCGGTCGAGTCGGTCGAGCATCGCGTTCATGGTGGTCGCGAGCCGGGCGATCTCGTCACCGGTGTCCGGCACGACCACGCGGGCATCGGGCTGCGCGGCACGGATCGTCTCGACCTCGGTGCGCATCCGTTCCACCGGCCGCAACGACCGCCCGGTCACGGACCAGGTCACGATCCCGAGCACGAGGACGAGCACCGGCACCCCGACGGCGAGGAGCACCACGGCGGTCCGGATCGCGGTGTCGGTCTGCTCGAGGGAGACGCCGTACACCAGGGTCGCCTCACCCCCACCGGGCAGGTCGACGTCGTCGGCGACGAGCAGCCAGCGTTCGCCGTCGTGCGACCACCGGGACTCGTCGGCGGTCGACAGGGCCGGAGCGTCGGCGTCCTCACCGTGTGCGAGGACCGAGCCGCCGTCACCGACCACCTGCACCAGGACGTCCTCGTAGTCGGTCACCGCACCGGCACCGTCGGACTCGACCCGTGACGACACCTGTTCGAGTCCGGCCTCGGCGGACGTCCGCACCCCGTCGAGCAGCACCAGGCGGAGCACCACGACGAACCCCACGGCACCGACGACCAGGGCGGCGATCACGACCACGCCGGCGCCGAGCGTGGTCCGCGCGCGCACGGACCGGAAGCAGCGCGTGCGCCCCGTCCCCCGGTCAGCCACCGTCGGCCGCCAGTCGGTAGCCCGCACCGCGGACGGTCTCGAGTGACGTCCGTCCGAACGGCCGGTCGAGCTTACGCCGGAGGTGCCCGACGTACACCTCGACGATGTTCGGGTCGCCCTCGAAGTCGACGTCCCAGACGTTCTCGATCACCTCGCGCTTCGAGCACACCTGCCCGGAGCGCCGCGCGAGGTACTCGAGCACCGCGAACTCCCGGCTCGTCAGGTCGACGGGGGTCCCGGCACGCGTCACCGTCCGTGCGGCCGGGTCGACGACCAGGTCGCCGAGGGTCAGCACCGCCGGGCGTTCGCGCGCACCACGGCGGACGAGCGCGCGCAGCCGGGCGACGAGGACCGGGTGCGAGAAGGGCTTCGTGACGTAGTCGTCGGCGCCGGCGTCGAGGGCCTCGACCTGGTCCCACTCGCCGTCCTTGGCGGTGAGCATGAGCACCGGCGTCCAGTCCTGGTCGGCCCGGAGCTGGGCGCAGACCGCCCATCCGCTCATCCCGGGCATCATCAGGTCGAGGACGATCGCGTCGTACTGGAACTCGCGGGCGTGCCACAGGCCGTCGACGCCGTCGTGGGCGACGTCGACCGCCCACCCCTCGGCCTCGAGGCCGCGACGGACGCCGTCGGCGAGCCGCACCTCGTCATCGACCACCAGGACACGCATGGCGACGATCCTGCCGTGCCGCCCTGAAGCAGCGCTGAAGCGACGCCCGACGGCGATCGGCGATCGGCGAACGGCTCAGACCAGCAGCAGGATCCCGGCGACGACCGCGGCCGCGGCGATGGCGAGCGCGATGAGCAGCAGCACGAGGTGCACGGTGTAGAACGTCGTCGGCTTGCCCGCAGCATCACGCGCGCGGGTGTCCTTCGCGACGCGCTGGAAGAAGCGCGGCCAGGTGACGACGTTGAAGACGGCACCGATGAACAGGACGACTGCGGCGAAGACGAGCACCGTCCGAGTCTAGACAACGACTGTCGGTGGTGCTCGGCCGCCCCCAACGCGGCCGAGTCCCACCGACGAGCCACAGGATCTGTAGCACTTGCTACAAACCCTACACGGGCGTCGGGAGACCGTCGAGTCACCCCTTCGGGCTACGCGGAGTCGAGCGCCGACTCGGCCTCGGCGAGGACGGCTCGCTCCGCATCGGTCAACGGCGCACGCGTCCGCCGGAGCCCGTCGTTGACCTCGACGATCGCGCGGCTCAACCGCGTGGCGGGGTCCTCGGTCGACGGGTAGGCGTTGTCGGCACCGATCCGCTCGTGCAGCGGCGCGAGACGCCGCAGCGCCGCGTCGACCCGACGGGTACGTCGACGTCGCGAGACCCGGTGTCCGACGACGAGCAGCAGCATCCCCGTCGAGACGCAGATCACGGCGCCGGGCGTCGTGACGTCGTACGGCAGCGCGAGGGAGCGCATCCGGTCGAGGTCCCCCGTGACGTGCGCCAGGTCCATGACCACGACGACGACCATCCGGACGACCCCCAGCACGCCGCCGAGCACCAGGATCCACAGCCCGACCAGGTCCGTCGTCGTCCGGGCCTCGCGCAGGCGGAGGACGCAGATGAGGCCCGTCGCGCCGAGCGCCACCCCGAGGTACACCGTCTGCGCGATCGAGTAGACGGTCGCGGCCGGGTGCGACCCGGCGTCGAGCATGAACGTCGTCGTGCTGGCGGGCTTGTCCAGCACCGAGAAGGCGACGACCACCACGACCACCACCGCGGCGCACGACACCACGATCGCGTTCCGGAGCCACGGCCGCGCCGCTCCGACGGCCTTCGCCACGCCCCAGAGCAGCGTGCTCGTGCCGGCGACCATCAGGCAGTCGCTGACCACGGTCACCACGTTGAAGCCACCGAGCAATGGGTCGAGCCACCGGTACAGCGGGTCGACGTTCGTGACGATGGTGCCGGCGAACAGCAGGAAGGTCACCGCCAGGGTCCGGTCCTGCCCGCGTTGCAGGACGAAGAGCGCGATCGTCCCGGCGATGAGCAGCACCGCCTGGACGACTGCGACGATCACCCGAAGACCCCGCGGAAGGCGCTCGGGCGGCCTCGGTGCCGCCGGATGAGCGTCGCGAGCGCGTCGGCGAAGACCTCGGCCTCGTGCTCGTACGCGTTCGAGAACATCCCCCGCGCCAGCGCCCGCTCGACCTTGTACTCGGGCAGGTCCGGGATGACGTCGCGGATGTAGGCGGACTGGGGCGCGTGCTCCTGGTGCCGGTGCAGGACGTGACCGAGCTCGTGGCCGATGACGAACGCCCGGAAGGTCGGCGAGGCGGTCGGCGAGATCATGATCAGGTGGGCGTGCTCGAGCGTCGCGACGAAGCCGCACACGGGCTCCGTCGCCAGGAACGCCTCTTCGCGGACGACGATGGGCTTGTCCACGACGACGGCTGCGGCTGCGACGGCCTGGTCGACGTCGGACCACCCCTCGACCGCACCGCGTGCCCAGAAGGACTCGAGCAGCGGGTCGGTCACGCCACGCTCCCGCGCTGTGATTCCTCCTCGAGCACCTCGGCGATGCGCCGCAGCGCCTCGGGTGAGAGCTCGCCGGGGAAGGTGCGTGCAGCGAACCCGCTCACGCGGGCGGAACGCAGGGAGCGGACGAGGGCGAGCTGGGCGCCGATGCGCTCGGGGACGTCGCTGTCCTCGAGCAGGAAGCGCTCGTCGACCTCGAAGAACCCGGCGAGCAGCCGCAGGAGCTCGGTGTCGCGGTTGCGTCGGCCGTCGCCGGAGAGCATGTAGGTCCACTTCGCCCGCGAGAGCGAACCGCCGTGGGCGGCGACGTACTCCTCGATCGAGGCGAACGGCACCGGGGCGCCACGCTGGGACTCCTCGAAGTCGAGCAGCAGGTTGATGCGCCGTGCGAGTTCGGCGGCGTCCAGGACCCCGCCCCTCGGATCACCGGTCTCCATGTCGGACTCCTCCCCAGCCGTGCGTGCACGACATCGTAGCGCGGCGGACACGGTGCACGCCGTTAGCCTCGTGGGCATGGCCCGCAGCTTCCCCGCGACGATCGCCGACCCGGTCGAGCACGAGATCGTCATCACGAAGTCGCGGTTCATCACCACGGTCGCCCCCGTGTCGGACGTCGCGGACGCCGAGCGGGTCATCGCCGAGGTGAAACGCCGCCACTGGGACGCCCGGCACAACTGCACCGCGATGGTCACCGGAACCCTCGGCGACCAGGCCCGGTCGTCGGACGACGGAGAACCGTCGGGTACGGCTGGCGTGCCGATGCTCGAGGTGCTCCGCCGCCGCGAACTCACCGACGTGGTCGCCGTCGTGACGCGCTACTTCGGCGGCGTGAAGCTCGGCGCCGGCGGACTCGTCCGCGCCTACTCGACCTCGGTCTCGGAGGCCCTCGACACCGCCGCGCTCGTCCGGCGCGAGGCGCTCACGCAGGTGCACTTCGACGCCCCGCACGCCGAGGCCGGCCGGCTCGACAACGTCCTGCGCGACTGGGTCCGGCACCACCACGCGACCCTCGGTGCGACGGTCTACGGACGTGCAGCGACCTTCGAGGTCTGGGTGCCCGCCGACGCGCTCGCGATCCTGACCGCGGACCTCGCAGCGGCCTCCGCCGGCGCCGTCGACCTCGTCGTCGGACCGGAACGGATCGTCGATGTCGCCGCCGACTGAATCCGACCGCCGGAAGCACCTCGGGCGTGTCCAGCTCAGAACGCGGGCACATCCCCGGAACGCACGAAGGCCCCGACTCGATGAGTCGGGGCCTTCGTGGTTGTGGTGCACCCCCTCGGACTTGAACCGAGAACCCACTGATTAAGAGTCAGTTGCTCTGCCAATTGAGCTAGAGGTGCATGTTCCGGCTTCCGTGCCGCAACGGGAATCAACAATAGCATGGGTTCTGCGCGCTCACGACCACTCGTGGGCACCAAGCGAACAGGAGCACCATGACCGACCGTCTCGCCGCCGGCGACACCGCCCCCGACTTCACGCTGCCGGACCAGGACGGCGTCGAACATTCGCTCGCCGCACTGCGGGGCAAGAAGGTCATCGTGTACTTCTACCCGGCCGCGTCCACCCCGGGTTGCACCACCGAGGCCTGCGACTTCCGCGACAACATGTCGTCGCTGCAGGCAGCCGGCTACGAGGTCCTCGGCGTCTCGAAGGACGAGCAGGCGAAGCTCAAGACGTTCCAGCACGAGCAAGCGCTCACGTTCCCGCTGCTGAGCGACCCCGACCTCGCGGTACACAAGGCCTACGCCGCGTGGGGCGAGAAGAACAACTACGGCAAGATCGTGACCGGCACGATCCGCTCCACGATCGTGGTCGACGAGGACGGCAGCGTGCGGCTGCCGCTCTACAACGTCAAGGCGACCGGACACGTGGCGAGCCTGCGGAAGAAGCTCGGCCTGGTCTGATGACCGGACCACAAGGCGGACGGGAGGCCCGTGGCGGCGTCGCCACGGGCCTCCCGTCCGTCTTTCGGTCGCGTCTACTCCACGGGACGTGCGAGCGCGGCCGTCACCGACCGCGACAGCACGAACGTGATGCCGAGCAGTGCGGGGATCAGCAGGACCCAACCGACCGCCGGTTCACGGAAGACGCCCTGGAACGCGCCGATCGCGATGGCGCCCTGCAGCACCTGCCAGACGATGATCCCCGAGCGCACCCACGCGCGCCGCTTCCACAGGCCGTTCAGCAGCGCACCGAGCCAGAGCGCCGCGACGGCCGACAGGATCGTCAGGGCGATCCCGGACGCCAGGCTCGACGCCGGTGCGACGATCAGCTCGACGACGAGCACGACGGTCACCACGACGAGCGCCGCGAACTCGAGGCCGACCACCACCAGCAGGCCGATCAAGGCGCGTGAACGTGGCTCAGGACGGTCGACCGCGGTCGGGTCGTCATCGTGCACAGTGATCCTCCAGCATCGGAACCCTTGATTTGCCCCTACCAGTATGGAACGATATTCGAGGTCGTTTGGACGGCACGATGTGGTGTGCGTCTCCCGTGGTTCGTCGCTCCTCCCCCGAGCGTCACGCGGGCGTCAGACTCGCTTCCAGCGGACTCCTCCCCACAGTTGTCCCGTCATGCCTCATGCATGGTCAGCGTTCCGATCCCCCGAACCCCGGCCCCGGCCTGCCGTTCGAGCATCGACATCAAGGAGCACCACACATGGACTGGCGTGACAAGGCAGCTTGCCTCACCGCGGACCCCGAGCTCTTCTTCCCCGTCGGGAACACCGGGCCCGCCGTCGATCAGATCGAGAAGGCCAAGTCGGTCTGTGCACGCTGCACGGTCACCGAGATGTGCCTGCAGTACGCACTCGAGAACAACCAGGACTCCGGTGTCTGGGGTGGCCTCAGCGAGGACGAGCGTCGTGCGCTGAAGCGCCGCGCCGCTCGCGCCCGCCGCGCTTCCTGACCCGGGCTGGTTCCCGCAGGACACACCGACGCCCGTCGTCCCTTCGGGGGCGGCGGGCGTCGTCGTGCGCGTGGCGCACGGGGGCGCGGGGCGGGGCGGCACGCCGTGCGCTGGTCCTCGGGGTTCCACAACATGCCGCGCGCTGACCGTCGAGGTTCCACAACACGCGCGATCGCACGCCGAGATGCGCAGATCTCGGAACCTCGGCGCGGCCCGAGACGCGACCGAACGACGGACGGGAGGCCCGTGGCAACGCGCCCACGGGCCTCCCGTCCGACAGCCGCCCGGGTTCCACAACACGCCGCGCGCTGATCACGGCGGTTCCGCAACACGCGCGATCGCACGCCGAGATGCGCAGATCTCGGAACCTCACGAGCGGGCGCGAACCCGACGCGCAACTCCCACGGGCGCGGCGCAGCGCGGGGGCTAGGCGGGAGCGGTCAGCCAGCGGAACGGGATGGTGATCGTCACCTCGGTGCCGCTGCCGGTCAGGGTGTGCCAGTCGATCGTGCCGCCGAGCTCGCCCTGGATGAGCGTGCGGACGATCTGGGTGCCGAGACCCGACCCGACCTTCCCCTCGGGCAGACCCACGCCGTTGTCACGGACCTCGATCTCCAGGTGGTCGTCGAACCGGCGGGCGACGATCTCGACCTCACCGTCGCGGCCGTCCAGCCCGTGCTCGACGGCGTTCGTGACGAGCTCGGTGAGCCCGAGTGCGAGCGGCGTGGCAGCCTCGGACGGCAATACCCCGAACTCGCCGGTCTTCTTCGGGTGCACGGTCGTGTTGTGCGACGCGGCGACCTCGGTGACGAGCTTGAGCACCGAGTCGAAGACGTCGTCGAAGTCGACCGTCTGACTCAGGCCGCTCGACAGCGTGTCGTGCACGACCGCGATGGCTGCCACGCGGCGCATGGCGTTCTGCAGCGACGTGCGTGCCTCGTCGGAGTGCGTCCGACGAGCCTGGATGCGCAGCAACGACGCCACCGTCTGCAGGTTGTTCTTGACGCGGTGGTGGATCTCGCGGATCGTCGCGTCCTTGGTGATGAGCTCGCGCTCCTGGTGCCGGAGCTCGGACACGTCGCGGCAGAGCACGATCGCACCGATGCGGTCGCCGTGGTCGCGGAGCGGGATCGACCGCAGCGACACCGTCACGCCCTTCGACTCGATGTCGGCCCGCCACGGAGCGCGGCCGGTGACGACGAGGGGCAGGGATTCGTCGACGTCGAGCTGCGCGCCGATGAGCTCGGTGGTGACCTCGGCGAGGGACTTCCGTTCGAGCTCCCCCTCGAAGCCCATCCGGTTGAAGGCGCTCAGGCCGTTCGGGCTGGCGAACGTCACGATGCCGGCGGTGTCGAGGCGCAGCAGACCGTCGCTGGCGCGCGGGGCGCCGCGGCGCGGACCGGCCGGTGCGCCGAGGTCCGGGAAGTCGCCCGTCGCGATCATGCCGAACAGGTCGTTCGCACTCGCGGTGAAGTTCAGTTCCTGACGGCTCGGCGTCCGCATCTCGTCCTGGTTGGAGTGCCGCGTGACGACGGCGATCGGCCGCTCGGTGGTCTCTGCGCTCTTGGCACTGAGGCGCCGCAGCACCGGGATCGCACGGACCCGGGTGGGGGTGTCCTCGTACCAGTCGGGCTCAGCGGAGTCGACGACGCGGGCGCCGGCGAAGCTCTCGGTCACCTGACCGCGCCACTCCTCGCGGATCTCCTGGCCGACGATGTCGCGGTAGAACAGCGTGGCCGCGGAGCTCGGTCGGGCGTGTGCCACGGCGACGAACGAGCCGTCCTCGGCAGTCGGCACCCACAGCACCATGTCGGCGAAGGACAGGTCGGCGAGGAGCTGCCAGTCCCCCACGAGCAGGTGGAGCCACTCCACGTCGGCTTCGGAGGAACGGCCTTGCGCGAGGACGAGGTCACTGAGGGTCGACACCCAACCAGTCTAGGTGCGCCGACTTGTGGAGAATGTCGCCCTCTCCACAGGCCCAGCAGCTTTGTATTTCTCATGTTGCACGCCCCATACGCTCGCTCCAGCAACGGAAGGGGCAGGGGTGGCGGAGCAGGCACGCCGGATCGACCACACGACGACGACGGCACACTCGCCGCCACTGACGATCGTCGAACCGCAACCGGTCGAGGAACCGGCGAGCGGCCCTCCGGACCCGGCGGACACCGCACGCGCCCTGGGACTGTGCGTCGCCGAAGTCCTGACCGGGGCCCGCGAGGTCGACAGCATCGCCCGCTGGATCACCGACGACGTGCACCGACACCTGCAGCAACGTGCAGCCGTGGCCGCGCACGCTCGCTCAGTGCGCCGACGGTCGCGGAACCGAGCGGTGCTGCGGGTCGGCAGCGTGCTCGTCTGCCGACCGGCGGACGGCGTCGCCGAGGCGACCGTCATCGTGCACACGCGCAGTCATGCACGCGCCGTGGCGATGCGGTTGGAGACACGGGACGGCAGGTGGCGGGCGACCGCGATCGGCGTCCTGTAGGTGCCTGACGCGGACGGGAGGCCCGTGGCGATGTCGCCACGGGCCTCCCGTCCGCCGTCGGCGCGCGTGGTGCGCTTGGTGAGCAGCAATGGTCGGGTACCGACGCGGGACCCGACCATTGCTGCTCACGATGCGCTCGCGCGCACGCGGACTACTTCTTCGACGCCTGACGACGCTCGGCACGGTTGCCTGCCGCGGCAGCCTGGCCGGAGGCCGTGGCTGCGTTGCCGAACGCGGAGCCCTGCTCGGGCTCGGCAGCTGCCTCGGCCTCGGCCTGGGCCTGCTGCGCACGCGCCGTGGCGGCCTGCTCGAGGCGGCCCTTCTCGTCGCGCACCTCGACCTCGCCGTCGATCGACGGTGCCGAGTACTCGAGGCCGGAGACCTCGTCCTCGCCGAGACCCTTGGCCTCGATGACGGCGTTCTCGCCGTCGGACTGCACCTGGACCTCGAGGTTGAACAGGTAGCCGACCGACTCTTCGCGGATCTGGCCCATCATCGTCTGGAACAGCGCGTAGCCCTCGCGCTGGTACTCGACGAGCGGGTCACGCTGCGCCATCGCGCGGAGGCCGATGCCGTCCTTGAGGTAGTCCATCTCGTACAGGTGGTCGCGCCAGCGGCGGTCGATCACCGACAGGACGACACGACGCTCGAGTTCGCGCATCGCCTCGTCGCCGAGGAGCTCCTCACGCGTGGAGTACGCCAGCTTGGCGTCGGAGAGGATCTCGCGGCCGAGGAAGTCACGCGATGCCTTGCCCTTCGAGCCGGCCTCGGTGATGACCTCGTCGATGGAGATCGAGATCGGGTAGAGCGTGCCGAGCTCGGTCCACATGGCGTCGAGGTCCCAGTCGTCCGGCGACCCCTCGCCGGTGTGGGTGTCGATCACGTCGTCGATGACGGCCTTGAGGAACGACTGCGCGCGGTCGTGCAGGTCGTCGCCCTCGAGGATGTGGCGGCGGTCGCTGTAGATCGCCTCGCGCTGCCGGTTCAGGACGTCGTCGTACTTCAGGACGTTCTTGCGGATCTCGGCGTTCCGGCCCTCGACCTGTGCCTGGGCGGAACGGATCGCGCGGCCGACGAGCTTGTTCTCGATCGCCAGGTCGTCCGGCACGTTCGAGCGGCCCATGAGGCTCTCGGCGGCACCGGAGTTGAACAGGCGCATGAGGTCGTCGGTGAGCGACAGGTAGAAGCGGCTCTCGCCCGGGTCACCCTGACGACCGGAACGACCACGCAGCTGGTTGTCGATGCGGCGCGACTCGTGGCGCTCGGTGCCGAGGACGTAGAGCCCACCGGCCTCGCGGACCTTGTCGCCCTCGACCTCGACCTCGGCCTTGACGCGGGCGAAGACCTCGTCCCACTCGGCTTCGTACTCGTCGGGGGTCTCGGTCGGTGACAGGCCCTTGGCGTGCATCTCCTGCACCGCCAGGAACTCGGAGTTGCCGCCGAGCATGATGTCGGTGCCTCGGCCGGCCATGTTCGTCGCGACGGTGACGGCGCCGAGGCGACCGGCCTGGGCGACGATCGCGGCTTCACGCGCGTGGTTCTTCGCGTTGAGGACCTCGTGCTTCACGCCCTTCTTGGCGAGGAGCTTCGACAGGTACTCGGACTTCTCGACGCTCGTGGTGCCGACGAGGACGGGCTGGCCCTGCTCGTGGCGCTCGGCGATGTCCACGGCGACCTGCTCGAACTTGGACTTCTCGTTCTTGTAGACCAGGTCGGTCTGGTCGATGCGCTGCATCGGCTTGTTCGTCGGGATCGGGACCACGCCGAGCTTGTAGGTCGACATGAACTCGGCCGCTTCGGTCTCGGCGGTACCGGTCATGCCGGAGAGCTTCTGGTAGAGCCGGAAGTAGTTCTGCAGCGTGACCGTGGCGAGGGTCTGGTTCTCCGCCTTGACCTCGACGTTCTCCTTCGCCTCGATCGCCTGGTGGATGCCCTCGTTGTAGCGACGGCCCATCAGGATGCGGCCGGTGTGCTCGTCGACGATGAGCACCTCGCCGTTCATCACGACGTAGTCCTTGTCGCGCTTGAACAGGGCGACGGCCTTGATGGAGTTGTTGAGGAACGAGATGAGCGGGGTGTTCGCCGACTCGTACAGGTTGTCGATGCCGAGGTAGTCCTCGACCTTCTCGATGCCGGGCTCGAGCACGCCGACGGTGCGCTTCTTCTCGTCGACCTCGTAGTCCTCGCCCGGCGTGAGGCGCTTGGCGATCGAGGCGAACTCCGTGAACCACCGGTTGGCCTCGCCCGAGGACGGGCCGGAGATGATGAGCGGCGTGCGGGCCTCGTCGATGAGGATCGAGTCGACCTCGTCGACGACGGCGAAGAAGTGGCCGCGCTGCACCATGTCGGAGGCCTGCCACGCCATGTTGTCGCGCAGGTAGTCGAAGCCGAACTCGTTGTTCGTGCCGTAGGTGATGTCCGCCGCGTACTGCTCGCGGCGCTCGGCCGGCGTCTGGTTGGCGATGATGCAGCCGGTCGTCATGCCGAGGGCGCGGAAGACGCGACCCATGATCTCGGACTGGTACGACGCCAGGTAGTCGTTGACCGTGATGACGTGGACGCCGCGCGACGGGATCGCGTTGAGGTACGCCGCCGTGGTCGCGACGAGGGTCTTGCCCTCACCGGTCTTCATCTCGGCGATGTTGCCGAGGTGCAGGGCCGCCCCGCCCATGAGCTGCACGTCGAAGTGCCGCATGCCGAGGGTGCGCTTCGCTGCTTCCCGCACGGCGGCGAACGCCTCGGGGAGCAGGTCGTCGAGGGTCTCGCCGTTGGCGTACCGCTCGCGCAGTTCCTTCGTCTCGTCCTGGAGTTCCTCGTCGGTGAGGCTCGAGAAGTCGTCCTCGAGGTCGTTGATCGCCGAGGCGTACGCCTTCAGCCGGCGGACGGTGCGTCCTTCGCCGATGCGGAGGACCTTCTCCAGCACGTTTGCCACGTGAGCTCCTTACGGGGTCGTCGTGCGCGACCTGCGCGCCCGATCGACCAGTCATGCTAGCAACCCCCCGGTGCCGTGCGCTGTGAGGGGCGTCGGTGTGGGGGCAGCGGTGTGCGCGGCCCGCGAACGGACCGCGCACACACGGGTCGGACGGTGTCCGCAGCGATCGCGTCAGGCGAGCGCGGCGGCCGGCTCGGCGTCCACCGACGCCGCGGCACCGGTCTGGTCGTCGATGCCGATCACGCCGTAGTCCCAGCCCTTGCGTCGGTAGACGACGCTCGGGCGGTGGGTCTCGGCGTCCACGAACAGGTAGAAGTCGTGTCCGACGAGCTCCATGAAGTACAGGGCGTCGTCGACGGTCATCGGGGCGGCCTCGAAGACCTTGTGCCGGATGACCACGGGGCTGTACACCTCGTCGTCCTCGTCCTCCGGTGCGTCGGCATCGACGACCGGGACCGCGCCGGTGGCGACGTCCTCGATGAGGCGGCCGTCAGCGGGGACCACCCCCATGCCGTCGAAGCCACTGCCTGCGGCCTCGGCCACCGAGGTCGGGCGGTGACGACCGCGGTGGACCTTGCGCCGGTCACGAGCACGACGCAGGCGTTCCATGATGCGGGCGAAGGCGAGGTCGAAGGCGGCGTACTTGTCGGACGCCGCGGACTCCGCCCGCACGAGGGGCCCGGGACCGATGAGCGTCAGCTCGATGCGGTCCTCGCCCTGGCTGCCGCCCGACTTCTCGTGGTGGCGGCTGATGCGCACCTCGAAGGCGAGCGCACGGTCAGCGAGCACGTCGATCTTCTCGGACTTCTGTTCGACGTAGGTGCGGAATCGGTCGGTGACCCCGACGTTCCGGCCTGTGATCGTCACGTCCATGTCGCGGCTCCCATCGAGCTTCGGCGCGTCGCCTCCATCCGGCGAACCCGAACGCCTTGCCGCGAGGCTAGACCCGCCGCAGGTCCCGCGTCACGGTGCGTCGGCGAGTCCGCAGGACACCCATCGGACGCACAGCGGTCACCCGGTGTTCACCGAGCTGTCAGTCCTCGACGCTCGCGACGGCCACGCACCGGACGACCCGGCCGCCCGCGGCGCGGACCGCCCGCACGCCCTCGGCCATCGTGACGCCGGTCGTCACGACGTCGTCCACGAGCACCACGTCCCGCCCGTCGACCCCGCACGCCCGCAGCGTCCCGACGGTCGCGGCGACCCGCTCGATCGCCGTCCGTTCCTTCTGACCCGGCCCCCCGCTCGCCGGTCCACCCCGGACCCGCACCCGTCGGAGCCGCCCGGTGCCACGGACGCCGCCGCGGGCGAGCAGCAGCACCACGGGGTCGAACCCCCGACGCCGTGCCCCCGCCCGCGACGGCGGGACCCGCAGCACGACGGTGTCCACGGGTGCCTCGGCGAGCGCGGCACGCACGAGCGAGCCGAAGCGAGCGCCGAGCGGTCGTGCGACGTCCACCCGACCGCGGAGCTTCAGCTCGAGCAGCAGGGTCCGGACGAGTCCCTCGTACTCGAAGGCGGCGTCGAGCCGCACGCCCGCGACGAGTCGGACCCGACGCGGGCGTCCGGCCAGGGCGGCGCGGCAGGCCCGGCAGAGCGCACGGTCGGGGCGTCCGCAGCCCAGGCACTCCACCGGCAGGAACAGGCCGAGCACCGCGAGCGCCGCGTCGCGCCACGGCGTGAGCGGGTCCTCGGTGCGCATGCGACGAGTGTGGTGGCGACCGCACGGCGGGCGTGCGCCGACATGGCGGACGGTGGACGGGCCTCCCGGCCGGGGTGGGTGTGGAGGGGTGACCGCGACGTCAGCGCTGGACGCCGAGCACGTCCGCGGTCACGCCGGTGGTGTCCCAACCGCCGCCGGTGGACTGCAGCACCGACCCGCTCGACATCCGGAGCAGCAGCGCACCACCGCTCCCGCCGCTGATCGAGGTCGCGCGACCGTCCGGCTTCGGCAGGGTGCTCGACTGCCCGCCGATCGTGGTCCGGACGACGTTCGGACCGGCCGTGGTCTGCCCGACCGACGCCACGTCGGTGTCGTTCACCCACGTCGCCCCGACGGCGTCGCCGGTGGCAGCCTGCACCCGCACGGCGGCGCCGAACGACGTCGGGGACCGGTCGGACCCGCGGATGATCGCCATCACGTACAGGCCGGGGCCGTCGGCGGTCTGGATCAGGGCGAGTGCCCGGGTCGAGTCGCGGGAGACCTGGAACGACACGAGGTCACCGCGCGGCAACGACGTCGCGACCTGGTGCGGGTCGCCGCCGAGGCCGTAGGCGGTGATCCGGCGGGTGTCCGACGACTGGCCGACCCAGACGAACCCGAGGTCGTCGATCGCGGGGGCGACGAGGTCCTCGCGGGCGTCGACGCGCAGGTGGTCGTCACCGCGGACGACGACGGCACCGTCGCGGTTGCCGACGGCGGCCGTGGTGCCGGAGGCGGACAGCGAGATCGAGGTCGGGTCGAGGCCGGCCACGGTGTCGCCGACGCCGCCGCCGAGCTTCGAGACCTTGCCGGTGCCCGAGGCCGCGTAGCCGACCACACCGTCCTCGTCGACGAGGGGGCGGGGGTCGACGTCCGGGTTCTGCTGCGCGTTCGCCCCGCTCGAGTCCGGGACGGACAGGCTCGCGCCCTCGATGGTCATCGACACCGACGAGATCGTGGCGACCGAGGCGAGCGACTTGCTCAGCTGCTCACGCATCCGGACGCGGTCGACGGTGCTGGCGCGCAGGGCGTCGCTGGACAGGTCGACGAGTGCCGTGCCGCTGTCGATGGTGACCGCGTTCAGGGAGAGCTGGGTGCCCTCGGGGAACGACGAGACCACGGCGCCCTTCAGCCAGTCGGCGGGACCGGCCATCAGGGCGCTGGCGATGCGGGTGCTGGTGGACGAGCGGGCGAGGAACCAGCGCTCGTCGGGCACGAGGAACCGGAACGTCGGGTCGTAGAAGTACAGGGCGTGCTGCTGGAAGACGGAGTCGAAGCTCACCGGGGACAGGATGATGCCGTCCGGGGCGTAGGCGATGCGCCACTCGCCGTCCTCGCGGGTGAACTGGAACGTCAGCGTGGACGAGGTCGGGCGGACCGCCTGGGTGTACTCCCCCTCGGAGTCGACGGTCGCGCTCGCGGTGAGCGTGTACGTCAGCTCGCGGTCGTCGGCGCGCTCGACGGTGCCGCTGCCGTCGCGGATCGTGACACCCTGCCGCGGGTTCCACTGCTGCGAGAAGTCCGAGGCGAGGAACTGCCGGGCGATGGCGTAGTTGTCCTGTGCGCCGGTGGCCGCCGCGATGAACCCGCGCAGGATCGCCGTCTGGTCGGAGCCGGTGATCGGCTTGTCCGGCCGGAAGTCGACGCCGGACAGCGACTCGTCCTTGATCGTCTGCCCGGTGCGGACGGCGCCGTCGACGGGGATGGCGGCGCAGGCGGTGAGCGCCAGCACACTGACGGCCGCCAACGCCGCGGCGACGACGTGCCGGAAGCGGGGACGGAGGCGGGGGCGCATCAGGACTCCTCTCGCACGGCGCGGGGGCCGTCGTACGACTCGTCGAGCTCGGGCAGCGGGATCGCCGACGTCGCGGCGGTGACCTGTTCGTTGCGGGGCAGCGTCAGCACGAAGGTCGATCCCTGACCGGGGCGCGACCACACGTCGATCCGACCACCGTGCAGCTTCGCGTCGCCCAGGCTGATCGCGAGACCCAGGCCGGTGCCGCCGATGGTGCGCTTGCGGCTCGGGTCGGCGCGCCAGAACCGGTCGAACACCCGTGCTGCGTCCTCCGGCGGCATGCCGACGCCCTGGTCGCGCACCGCGATGGCGACCGTGCGGGCATCGCTGTCGACGACGACCTGGACCGGCTTGGCGTCACCGTGCTCGATCGCGTTGCCGACCAGGTTGCGCAGGATGCGACGCACGCGCTTGGCGTCGAGCCGCATCGTGGTGTGGCCGCCGGGTGTGGCGAGCTGCAGGTCGATGCCGGCGCGTTCGGCCAGGGGGCGGAACTCCTCGACGATGTCCGCGGCGAGCGCCGCCGGCACCGACGGCTCGGTGTCGAGCTGCACGGCCTGCGCGTCGTAGCGGGAGATCTCGAGCAGGTCGGCGAGCAGCAGCTCGAACCGCTCCACCTGGGCGTGCAGGAGCTCGGCCGAGCGCCCGACCGAGGGCTCGAACGCGTGCCGCGAGTCGAAGAGCATGTCGCCGGCGAGCCGGATGGTGGTGAGCGGCGTGCGCAGCTCGTGGGACACGTCGGACACGAAGCGCTGCTGCACGCGGGAGAGCTCGGCGAGCTGGGTGATCTGCCGGCTGACGGCCTCGGCCATGCCGTTGAAGCTCCGCGCGAGGGTCGCCAGGTCGTCCTGGCCGCGCACCGGGATGCGTTCGTCGAGGCGTCCGGCCGCGATCTTGCGGCTCGTCTCCGCTGCCTCGCGGATCGGGACGACGACCAGCCGCACGACGAGCGAGGTCACCAGGGCGATGAGCACCATGAGCGCGACGCCGCCGATCGAGAGCGTCTGCGACACGAAGTCGAGGGTCTGCTGGGCATCGGACAGGTCGTAGACCAGGTACAGCTCGTACTGGCCGGCGCTCGGGATCTGCAGCGTCGAGCCGACGGCCAGCCCGGGCACGCGGCGGCCGTCGTCGTCGAGCTGCACCGGCTGCAGGCTGAGCTTGCCGGTGTTCGCGCCGACCTCCTTGCGCAGGGCGTCCGTGATGACGGCGTCCGGGAAGTCCTGGCTCGCGATGGTCTGCAGCGTCTGCGGGGTGGACTGGTCCGGGCTCCGCTCGATCGCGATGCTCGTGCCGCCGGGGCTCGTCGTGTTCGACAGGATCGCCTGCTGCGCCTCGTTCTGCAGCGTCTCGAGCTCGGATTGGTTGTTGTCCTCGGCCGCGGTGGCGGCGTCGAAGATCCCCTGCGCGACGATGGTCGCGCGGGCCGACTCGGACTCGATCTGGTCGCGGCGCTGCGAGTAGACGTTCGTCGAGATGCTCACCATGACGGCGGTGCCGATGATCCCGACCGCCAGTCCGGTCGTCATCACGGTGATGGCGACCGAGCGGAACATCAGGGACCGGCGCCACACGTACGCGACGGGCCGCCAGCCACGGCGGACCCAGCGGCGCATCCGTCGTCGGCCACGGCCGACCACCCCGATCGACACGGTGGCCGTGCCGGGGGCGGCACCGGCTGCCGTGCCGGGAGTGGTGCCGGCGGGCGGGGCGGGCGGCACGGTGGTCAGGCTCCTCCGGCCCGGTACCCGACGCCGCGGACCGTGGTGACGGTCTTCGGGTTGTCCGGGTCGTGCTCGATCTTCGCGCGCAGGCGCTGGACGTGCACGTTCACCAGGCGGGTGTCGGCCTTGTAGTGGTAGCCCCAGACCTGCTCGAGCAGCATCTCGCGGGTGAAGACCTGGTTCGGCTTCTCGGCGAGCGCGCGGAGCAGGTCGAACTCGAGCGGGGTGAGCGCGATGACGGTGTCGCCGCGGCGGACCTCGTGCCCGGCGACGTCGACCGTCACGTCACCGACGTGCAGCACCGTGGCGTCGGTGGCGCTCGGCCGCAGCCGCGTGCGGATGCGGGCGACGAGCTCCTTCGGGTTGAACGGCTTGACGACGTAGTCGTCGGCACCGTTCTCGAGGCCGAGGACGACGTCGGCGGTGTCGCTCTTGGCGGTGAGCATGATGATCGGCGTGCCGCTCTCGGCACGGATGCGCTTGCAGACCTCGATGCCGTCGATGCCCGGGAGCATCACGTCGAGCAGGACGAGGTCCGGCTTCGTGCTGTGGAACGCGTCGACGGCGTCGTTGCCGTCAGCGCTGAACTCGGGTTCGTAGCCCTCCGAGCGGAGGACGATGCCGATCATCTCGGCGAGGGCCTGGTCGTCGTCGACGACGAGGATGCGCGGTGTCATGTGATGTGGACTCCGTGTGGCGTGCGGGTGGTGCCGGGTCGGCACGTGTCCCCACACGATAGCCGAGGCCCCGTCACGCGGCGTTTTCCGCCAGGATGGAGGTGTACCGCGCGTCGCAGCGCGGACCGACACGACGAAGGGGGCCGAGGTCATGTCCGATTGGCAGACGCCTGGCGGTGGTCAGCAGGGGGCCGGGCAGCAGGGCGCCGGGCAGCAGGGCGCGTGGCAGGGACAGCCGGGAGGCCCGCCCCGCTTCTCCGCGCCGCCGCCGCCCGCCCCGGGGCCGGGTCGACCCCCCGGCGGTCGTGCGCCGTCCGGCTCGCGTCCGGTGATCCCCCTGCGGCCGCTCGGGTTCGGTGACGTGCTCGGCGGCGCCTTCACGGTCTTCCGCCGCAACGCCCGCGTCCTGCTGCTCTGGAGCGTGCTGCTGAGCGGCGTGCTCGGGCTGCTCTCCACCCTCGTCAGCACGTTCGGCCAGCAGGCGCTGCAGTCGCGGATGATGACGGCGTTCGACGGCAGCGGTGGTGGCGACACGATCGTCGCGGGCTCGGTGACGCTGTGGATCCTGCTGACGATCGGCCTGCCGTTCCTGGCGTACCTCGGGCGCGGCTTCCTGGTGGCACCGGTCGCCGCGGACACCGGCCAGCGGGTGCTCGGCCGTCGCGCGACCTTCCGGGGGCTCTGGGCGTTGCTCGCCGGGCGGCGGTGGCCGGTCGTCGGGTGGATGTTCGTGCAGATCGGCGCGGGGCTCGTCGTCGGGATCATCGTCGCGGTGGTGTTCTTCGGGTTCTTCGCGGCGCTCGGTGCCGGGGACGCCGGCGCCGGGTGGTTCGTCCTGGCGGTCTTCGTGATGGTGCTCGGCTTCGGTGTCGTGCTGACGTGGCTCGGCATCCGGTTCGCCTTCACCGTGCCGACCATCGCGCTCGAGGGCCGACCGGTCTTCGCCGCCGCCGCGCAGTCGTGGCGGCTCACCCGCGGGGCGTTCTGGCGGACCTTCGGCATCCTGCTGCTCGTGCAGGTGATGTTCGGCGTCGCGGCCTCGATCGCCACGGCGCCGCTCACCATCGGGGCCGTGCTCGTCGGCGGCGTGTTCGACCCGCTCGGGCAGACCGACGCGTCCTCGGGCATCGGTGCGGGCGCCCTCGTCCTGATCGTCATCGGCAGCCTGCTCGCGATCGCGGTGCAGTGCGTCACCGACGTGCTGAGCGCGGCGGTCGTCACCTTCCTGACCATCGACCGGCGGATCCGGACCGAGGCCCTCGACCAGCGCATCGCGTCGCACCTCGACACCGGGCAGCCGGCCGACCCGTTCGCACCGTCCGCGCCGGTCTCCCGACCGCCGTGGCCGCCGCAGCAGTGGGCCGGGCAGCAGCAGCCGCAGCAGTGGCCCGGACAGCCCCCGCAGGCGTGGCCCGGACAGCAGCAGGCGCAGCAGCCCTGGCCCGGACCGCAGCAACCGTGGCCGCAACAACCGCAACACCCGCAGCAGCAGGGGCAGCACCGCCCGCCGGACGGGACCGCATGACCGCGGTCGACCCCGACGAGGCCCGCCGCCTGCTCGAACGCGAACTCGACCGGCCCGCGTACGACGGCGCCCACGTGACGTGGTGGGACCGCGCGTCACGGACGTTCCTGGACTGGCTCGGGTCCCTCCGCGCCGACGGACTCGACTCCCCCGTCGCGGCCCGCACGGCCCTGGTGATCGCGATCGTGGTGCTCGTCGCCGTCGTCGTGCTCGTCGTCGTGGCCCGCGGGCTCCCCCGACGTCGTGCACGCAGCGGCGCGGACGACGCCGGCGGGGTGTTCGACGACGACGACCTCCGGTCCGCCCGGGAACTGCTCGACGCCGCACAGTCCGCGATCCGCCGGGGCGACTGGTCGGCGGCGGTCCTCGACGGCTTCCGGGCGGCCGCCCGCGGCCTCGGCGAGCGCGACCTGGTCCCGGACGTCCCCGGGGCCACCGCACGCACCATCGCCGCCCGCGCAGCCGTGCCCTTCCCCGCCGAGGCCCCGGCGCTCGACGACGCGGCGACGGCCTTCGACGCCGTCCGCTACCTCGGGCTCGACGCCGACGAGGCCACCGCTCGCCGGGTCCTCGACACCGAGCGTGCCGTGCGCCAGGCTCGTCCGGCCAGGTCCTCCGGGCCGGTGGTACCGGCATGACCGCCAGCACTGCCACCGCCGCCGTGCCGCGCACGGGTGCGCCGTCGCCGGACCAGCCAGAGGGCCGCCGGCTCCGGGTCGGCTTCTGGGTCGCGATCGTGCTCGTCGGGCTCGTGCTCGCCGTGCTCACCGCCGTGGTGCAGGGCGCCGAGGGCCCGGACCGCCGGCCGCTCGACCCCACCTCGACCACCGCGAGCGGATCGGCGGCGCTGGTCCGTGTCCTGGAGCAGCGTGGCACCTCCGTCCGGGTGACCGACCGGGCTGACGGGATCGACGGTGGCACGGTGTTCGTCGACGACTCCGACGGCGTCCTCGACCCAGGCGTCGCCGAGCGCATCGCCCGGACCGCCGAGCACGTGGTCCTGGTGGGCGTCGACTCCACGCCGTTCACGTCGTTCGGCCTCGACGTCACCACGGCCACCGCGCCCGAGGGCGACGACACCGTGTCCACCGCGTCCTGTGTGATCCCGGCCGCGGCGTCGGCTGCGCGGGTGTCCACCGCCGGGTACGGCTACACGGTGGACGACCCCGACGCGGACCGCTGCGCGCCGTCCGGCAGCGGCGACGACCGAGCCTGGGGACTCGTCCGCACGGCGACGCCCGGCGGCGACGTCACCCTCGTCGGCACCACGTCGGCGTTCCGCAACGACACGATCACGACCGCCGGGAACGCCGCGCTCGCCCTCGGGCTGCTCGGCTCGGACGACCGCCTCACCTGGTACACGCCGACCGTCGGCGCCCCCGACGCCGCCCCGACCCTCGGCGAGCTCGCGCCGCCGTGGGTGCCGAGCGGCCTCGCGCTGCTCGCCCTGGTGGCCGTCGCCGCCGCGGTGTGGCGGGGCCGACGTCTCGGGCCGCTCGTCGTCGAACGGATGCCCGTCGTGGTGCGCGCCGCCGAGACCACCGAGGGCCGGGCCCGGATGTACGCGCGCACCCACGACCGCACGCACGCCCTGGACACCCTCCGCGTCGCCGCGGTGCGCCGGATCGGCCGGCTGCTCGGACTCCCCCGGTCCGCGCACGTCGACGACGTCGTCCGCGCAGCGGCCCGCGCCACCGGCATCCCGCACGACCGCGTCGGCGCCGTCCTCGTCGGCGGTCCGACCTCCGACGACCGCGCCCTCGTCGACGGCACGAGGGCACTCGACGACCTCGAACGGGCCGTCCGACGATCCACCTCGGGCGACCGTCCCAGCACCGACCACGACCGACCAGGAGCACGACCGTGACCGACCTGCCAGCTGCCCCCGACCAGCACGTCCCAGCACCGGGCGACCGCGCCCCGCACGACCGGAACCAGCACGACCCCGGGCTCCGCGACGCCTTCGGGCGGGTCCGGGCCGAGGTCGCCAAGGCCGTCGTCGGGCAGGAGGGCGCGGTGTCCGGCATGATCGTCGGACTCCTGGCGCAGGGGCACGTGCTGCTCGAGGGCGTGCCCGGCGTCGCCAAGACCCTGCTCGTCCGCAGCCTGGCCGCCGCGATGTCCCTCGACACGAAGCGGATCCAGTTCACGCCGGACCTGATGCCCGGCGACGTGACCGGTTCGCTCGTGTACGACGCCTCCACCGGCACGTTCCCGTTCCGCGAGGGCCCCGTCTTCACGAACGTGCTGCTCGCCGACGAGGTGAACCGCACACCCCCGAAGACCCAGTCCGCCCTGCTCGAGGCGATGGAGGAACGCCAGGTCAGCGTCGACGGCGACGCCCGGCTGCTGCCCGACCCGTTCTTCGTCGCCGCGACCATGAACCCGATCGAGTTCGAGGGCACCTACACGCTCCCCGAGGCGCAGCTCGACCGCTTCCTGGTGAAGCTGACGCTCGACATCCCGCCGCGCGACGTCGAGTGGCAGGTCCTCCGCCGGCACGCCGACGGCTTCGTGCCGCGGGACGTCCGGTCGGCGGGCATCACCCCCGTGGTCGGCGTCGACGAGGTCCTCGCCGCGCAGCGCGCCGTCCGGGCCGTCGGTGCCCGTGACGACGTGCTGGCGTACATCGTCGACCTCGCCCGCGCCACCCGTCAGGCACCGTCCGTCCGCGTCGGGGTCAGCCCGCGCGGTGCGACGGCCCTGCTCGCCGCCGCGAAGGCCTGGGCGTGGCTCACCGGCTACGACGCCATCACGCCCGACCACGTGCAGGCGATGGCCCTGCCGGTCTGGCGGCACCGGCTCCGGGTGGCCGCCGACGCCGAGCTCGAGGGCGTCGGCGCCGACGGGGTGCTCCAGCAGGTGCTCGAGCAGGTGCGGGTGCCGATCTAGTGGCGGTCTCCGGCCGGTTCGTCGCGCTGCTCGCCGTCGCCATCGTGCCCACCGTGCTGCTCGCCAGCGGGTGGGCCGGCCTGGCGTGGGTCGTCGTCGTGCTGCTCGCCGCGGCCCTCGACGTCCTGCTCGCCGCCGACCTGGCACGCGTGCGGGTCGAACGGCGGATGCCGCGACTGGCCCGTCGGGACAGCACCGCCGACGGCACGCTCGTGCTCGCGAACGACGGCGGGCGGGTGCTCCGGGGCATCGTCCGCGACATGTGGGAGCCCTCGGCCGGACACCGGCCGCGCCGGGTCCGGATGACGGTGCCCGCGGGCGAACGACGGACCGCCCGCATGCGGTTCACCCCGTTCCGCCGCGGTCGACGCCGCACGGCCGGCGTCGCGGTCCGGGCGTTCGGTCCGCTCGGTCTCGCCGCCCGGCAGCGGGTCGTCACGGCGCCGGGCGAACTCGTCGTCACCCCGCCGTTCCGCTCGCGACGGCACCTGCCGTCACGGCTGGCCCGGCTGCGCGAACTCGACGGTGAGACCACCCTGCAGCTCCGCGGCCACGGCACCGAGTTCGACTCGCTGCGCGACTACGTCCGGGGCGATGATGTCCGCTCCATCGACTGGCGAGCGACCGCCCGACGGCAGGACCTCGTGGTCCGCACCTGGCGCCCGGAGCGCGACCGTCGGGTCGTGGTCGTCGTCGACGCCGGACGCGCCGGCGCCGGACGGGTGGCCGACGAACCGCGCCTCGACACCTTCATCGAGTCCGCACTGCTCCTCGGCGCCCTGGCCGCGGCCGCCGGCGACCGGGTCGACCTGGCGGTCCTCGACGACACCGTCCACGACCGTGTGCACGGGGCGACCCGCACCGACGTGGTCCAGCGCTTCGGCGAGGCCCTCGCGATGGCGGAACCCGGACTCGCCGCGACCGACTGGTCCGCCGTGCCGGCGCTCGTCGACTCGATCACGACCTCACGGGCGCTCGTCGTGCTGGCGTCGAGCCTCGACTCGGTCGGTGCCTCCGGCGACCTGCTGGCGGTGCTGCCCCGGCTCACCCGGCGGCACGCCGTCGTGGTGACGAGCATCGAGGACCCGGCGGTGCAGCGGACCGCGCGCGGCGGGGTGGACCCGGCCACGACGATCCGCACCGCGCGGGGCGGACGCGTGCCGGGCCTCCCCACCGGCGCGGAGCGCGACGTGTACCGGCGGGCAGCCGCCGAACGCACCCTGCTCGATGCCGACGGCGTCGCCGACGTCGCACGCCGGAGTGGCGCCGAGGTCGTCCGTGGCGCACCGGAGGACGTCCCACCGCTCGTGGCCGACGCCTACCTGCGCGCGAAGGCGACCGGCCGGCTCTGAGACCGGGCGGACGCTACCCGGCGACCAGCGCGGAGGTGCCGCGCTCGAACTCGTCGAGGTCGCCGCGCTCCCCGGCCCGGTACGCGCGACCGCCGAGCACCCACTGGTACGCCAGGACCGCAGCGAGGGCGATCGTCCCGATGCCGATCTTGACCGGCCACGGCCAGTCCTGACGGGTTACGATGCCCTCGACCAGGCCGGACAGCAGCAGCGTCAGCGTCAGGCCGACCGCGATCGTGATGAGGGCACGGCCGTCCTCGGCGAGGGCCTGCGCGCGGGTCCGGTGCGGCCCCGGAGCGACCCACGACCAGAAGATCATCAGGCCCGCCCCGCCGGCGAGGAAGACCGAGTACAGCTCGAGCTGACCGTGCGGGGCGATGTAGAGGAAGAAGTCGCCCAGGCGGCCCTGCGAGTGCATGATCGCCGCGGAGACCCCGAGCCCGACGGCGTTCTGCATGATCGAGAACGGCACGAAGACGCCCGTGATGCCGAACGCGACCATGGTGGCCGCGATGTAGGCGTTGTTCGTCCACACCTGCGCCGTGAACGCGCCCAGGCCGTGGTCGGAGTAGTAGTCGACGAAGTCCTGCGTGGCGTACTGGCGGAGCGCCTCCGGCGTGCCGAAGGTCGCCGTCGCCCCCGGTGTCGTCGTGATCCAGACGGCCACGATCGCGCCGATCGCGACGGTGGCCAGCGCCACCCAGATCGTCACCCAGCGGATCCGGTACAGCGCCGCGGGCAACTGCCGGGTGAAGAACAGGGCGACCGCGGTGAGCGGGTCGACCGGGGTGCCGGTGAAGCGCAGGCGGGCGCGGTACAGGGTGAGGGACAGCCGGTCGCCGGTCGCGGTGCGGGGTGCGGCGCCGCGGATGCGGGCGAGGTCCGTCGCGGCGGCCTGGTAGCCGGAGACGAGCTGGTCGACGTCGGCACCGGTGGTGTGCCGGGCGCGCGCGAGGCGGTCGAGCTCCTGCCACCGGTCGCGGTGCACCTCGGCGTAGGCGTCCAGGTCCACGTGTTCCCCCTCGTGTCGGCCGACTTCCGACAGAATGATCCCATGTCGAAGCCCCGCACGCCGCGCGACCTCGCCGATGCCCGGTTCTCGCTCGCCCTGGACGAGACCGCCGACGAGCTCGTGGTCGGCGAGGCGGTCGCGCTCGACGTGCAGCCGGCCGGACTCGTCCTGCGGTTGGCGTCGGCGCTCCTCGACGGGGTGTGCCTGCTCGTCCTGTACCTGCTGCTCATGTTCGGGGTGTCCCGGCTGTGGCCGAGCGGCCTCGACGAGGCGTGGGGTGCCGCGCTGAGCATCGCCCTGTTCGTCGCCGTGCTCGTGCTGGTGCCGGCCGCCGTCGAGACGGTGACCCGGGGCCGCAGCGTCGGCCGGTACGCCGTCGGCACGCGGGTCGTCCGGGTCGACGGCGGTGCGATCGGGTTCCGGCACGCGTTCACCCGCGCGCTCGTCGGGCTGTTCGAGCTGTGGATGACGTTCGGGTCGGTGGCACTGCTCGTGGCGTTGTTCGGCAGTCGTCCGCGACGCCTCGGGGACCTGCTCGCCGGCACCGTCGTGCAGCACGAGCGGCTGCCGAAGCAGCGCGACCCCCAGGTGGTGCTGCCACCCGAGCTGACGGCCTGGGCCACGGTCGCGGACGTCTCGGCGCTGCCGCAGCGACTCGAGAACCGGCTCGGCGCGTTCTTCCGCGGGGCCGCCGTGATGCGCCCCGAACTCCGCGAGTCCGCCGCCCGTGCGCTGGCCGCGGACGTCGCACCCTTCGCCCACCCGGTGCCGCCGGTGCCCGCCGAGGTGTTCCTCGCCGGGGTGGTCGTGCTGCGCCGTGGGCGGGACGTGCAGGCGCTGCGCTCCCGCGTCGGGTTGCTCACCGAGGCTGGAGCGTCGGCGTCGGCGCGGCCCCCGGGCTTCCCGCGCTAGCGCGCTGCGCGCGCCCGGCTCCTGCCGAACGACACCTCCCGCACGGAACCAGGTTCCGGACACAACACCGCGACATCACGCGGTGCTGTGTCCGGAACCTGGTTCCGCGGGGCCGCAGCGCGCCGCCGGCCGCCCGACCGGCTCAGTACCGGTAGTGCTCGGGCTTGAAGGGGCCCTCGACCGGCACGCCGATGTACGCCGCCTGCTCCGGGCGCAGCGTCGTCAACTCCACCCCGAGGGCGTCGAGGTGCAAGCGCGCGACCTTCTCGTCCAGGTGCTTCGGCAGCACGTAGACACCGGTCGGGTACTCGTCACGACGGGTGTGCAGCTCGATCTGCGCCAGGACCTGGTTCGTGAACGAGTTGCTCATCACGAACGACGGGTGCCCGGTGGCGTTGCCGAGGTTCATCAGCCGCCCCTCGGACAGCACCAGGATCGAGCGGCCCGTCGGCAGGCGCCACTCGTGCACCTGCGGCTTGATCTCGACCTTCTCCACGCCGGGCAGCGACTCGAGCCCGGCCATGTCGATCTCGTTGTCGAAGTGGCCGACGTTGGCGACGATCGCCAGGTGCTTCAGCCCGAGCATCTCGTCGACGCCCACGACGCCGAGGTTGCCCGTGCACGTGATGACCATGTCGACGGTCTCGATGACGTCGGCCAGACGGGCCACCTGGTAGCCGTCCATCGCGGCCTGCAGCGCGCAGATCGGGTCGACCTCGCTGACGATGACGCGGGCGCCCTGGCCGCGCAGTGCCTCCGCCGCACCCTTGCCGACGTCGCCGTACCCGACCACGAACGCGACCTTGCCGCCCATCAGGACGTCGGTCGCACGGTTCAGACCGTCGGGAAGGGAGTGGCGGATGCCGTACTTGTTGTCGAACTTCGACTTCGTCACGGAGTCGTTCACGTTGATCGCGGGGAACCGCAGCTGTCCGTTGCGCGACAGCTCGTACAGGCGGTGCACGCCCGTGGTGGTCTCCTCGGTGACGCCCTCGATGTCCGCGGCGATGCGGGTCCAGCGGTCGGAGGACGTCTCGAGCGACGCCGCGACGGTGTCGAGCACGATCTTCCACTCGGCACTCGCATCGGCAGCGGCGACCGGGGCAGCACCGGCAGCTTCGGCGTCGGCTCCGGTGTGCACGAGCATGGTGGCGTCACCGCCGTCGTCCAGGATCAGGTTCGGACCGGCCCAGTCGGCTCCGACGGCAGCGGCCTCGGCGGTCCAGTCGAAGATGCGGCTGGTGCACCACCAGTACTCCTCGAGCGTCTCGCCCTTCCACGCGAACACGGGGACGCCGGCTGGTGCGTCCGGCGTGCCGGTCGGGCCGACCGCGATCGCCGCGGCGGCTTCGTCCTGCGTGGAGAAGATGTTGCAGCTCGCCCACCGCACCTGCGCACCGAGGGCGACGAGCGTCTCGATCAGGACGGCCGTCTGCACCGTCATGTGCAGCGACCCGGCGATGCGCGCACCGGCCAGCGGCTGCGACGCACCGAACTCCTCGCGCAGGGCCATCAGGCCCGGCATCTCGTTCTCGGCGAGGCGGATCTGGTGACGGCCCGCCTCGGCGAGCGAGAGGTCGGCGACGCGGTACGGTGCTGCGGTCTGGGCTTCGGTGGGCATGCCCATCAGTCTTCCATGCCGGGAGGCGCGGGTCCCCAGCCGACGTCGGTCACGTTCCACGGGCCTCCCGTCCACCGCCGCTGGTGCGTCGCGGACGCGAGCCGTCAGTCGGTCTCGCGCTGCAGCGGCTCGCGCCGCACCACCTGCCAGCCGCGCGGGACGCGCAGGCCGGCCGCGTGCCGGGCGCAGAGGTCGTAGCCGTGCGGTTCGACCCGCGTGGAGAGCGGCCCGACGACGACCATGGAGTCCCCGTAGTCGTATGTCAGGGTCGCCGAAGCGCTCGCGGCGCACGCGACCTTGCTGCAGATCCTCACGTCCATGTCGTCAGGGAGCCTAGCGGAGCGCGCACGAGCGACCGGAGCGACCGGGAGTGACGACGGCACGCGTACGATGTGGGGATGCGTCGCAAGCCCCGCCTCGTCACTCCGGTCGACCGCGGTCGAGGCCGGTCCCGGCACGGACGCGGCGGGCGGTCGAGCGTGACCGGTCCCGAGCTCGCACCGATCACCACCCGCGCCGAGGCCTTCGACCGCATCGTCGGCGACAGCGCCCACTACCTGATCGGGCTCTGGCCCGACGAGCTGTCGGGCGTGGTGTTCCAGGTGGCCGACATGCCGACCGACGCCACCCTGCCCGACGCGATGCCCCGCTGGCGCATCGACCGCGACACCCGCAGGGTCACCGTGTTCCGGATCCCCGTCGAGCGGGTGAACCGCAGCCCCGAGAAGGACGACGCGGACCGGCGGATCATCATCGAGACGGCCGTGTTCCGCGCCGTCGGCGAGCTGATCGGCAAGGACCCGTGGGACCTGGCGCCGGACCGCTACCGCCACTGGTGACGACGCGGCACCCGGGGGCACCGCACCGACGTCACCGTCAGGGGTAGACGCGGACCGGCGTGGACACCTGGGTGGACGGTCGGACCGGGAAGCCGGCGATGCCGTCGTCCCCGCGGTAGGTCACGCCCACCACGACCCCTTCGGCGCCGGAGATCGAGAGCTGCTTCGCGGTCTGCACGGGCATGGTGGCGGTGGCACCCGACAGCACCCTGATGGTGCGCTTCTCGTCGCCGGAGCGGATCGTGATCGAACGGTCCTCACGCGTCGGGTTCACGAAGTTCATGCGGACGCCCTCCCCCGGTGCCACCGCGGTGATGACCTGGTCACCCAGGGGCTCGGCCGAGGCGAACCAACCGAGGTCACTGTTGCCGTCAGCCGTCGGTGAGGTCGTGCGGGCACCGGCGACGACGGGCTGCGTCGACGTGACGGTGAACGAGTAGCGGCCGTCCGGGAAGTCGTCGAGCGCGACGTCGGTCACGACCCCGGGCTCGGCGGTGGCGTTCACGGTCGTGCCGCCGCCGTCCGCCGTGCTGATGCCGAGCGTGACGCGTGCCGACTCGGTACCGGGGACGAACAGCCGGACGACGGGGGCTGCGTCCGCCGTGTCGTCACCGCGCTGTGCCTCCTGCGCGCCGGCGAGCACGACGCCGGGGATGACCTGCGACCGCGAGGGGGCGGCGCCGCCGGAGACGATGTCGTAGCCACCGGGGGTGAGCGTGCGGACGACGGTCTCCTGCATGTGGGCGACGATCTGCCCGCCCGAGGACGACACGTGCACGACGGTGGATCCCTGGTCGGACACGAAGCCGGACAGCGGGACGACCTTCTGGGTGTTCGGGGCGACGACGATGCCGGTCGTGCCGGGGGCGCTGACCGTGCCGGTGCCGTCGTAGATCGCCAGGTCGACGGTGGCGTTCACGTCGGTCGGGTTCGACAGGGTGACGAGGCTGGTGCGCCCGGTCTCGGTCGAGCCGCCGACGAGCCAGGTCGACTGCGAGGGGTCGTCGCACGACGCCGCGCCGGCTCCGACCAGGTCGCCGCTGGAGACGCTCTGGTAGCTGCTGCCCGCGACCTGCGGTGTCGTGTCGCCCGCGGGGGCGGTGAGCAGGCGCGGGTCGCTGCCGCCGGTGGACGACGGGTCGAGCGAGGTCCGCTCGACGGTCGAACCGGTCGTCGCCGTGGCCACGGTCGCCGACCCGACGGTGCTCGCCTGGGTGGCGTCGTTGCCGGAGTCGTCGGACAGCCGCAGGGCGCTGCCGGCGCAGACGCGCTCGGCGTCGGCGGGCACCGGGGTGACGGTCCGGCCGGCCGGGCGACCCGGTTCGGCCGCGGTGCCGTAAGCGTGCGCGGCCGTGACGGCGCCGGCAGCGACGACGACGGCGATCGCGGTCGCGGTGCCGCGGACGACCCAGCGTCGGACGGAGCGGGTGGTGGTGCTCATTCGTCGCGCTCCTCGTCGAAGGTGGTCGCGGGTTCCTCGGCCTCGATGACGTTCGAGGTGGCGCGGCGACGGCGCGGGGCCGTCGGCACGGCGAGCAGGGCGGCCGCACCGAACACCACGCCGAGCACGACCAGGTACAGGACGTGCGTGGCACGGGCGGCGGCGGACCCGGTGGTGGTCCGGTCGACGTCGCCCTCGTAGTGGAACAGCTGGCCGTTCGTGGTCTCACCGATGCTCGTGAAGAGCGCGTTCTGCCCGATCGCGCCAGCGGCACGGTCGTGCACGGTCTGCGCCTCGGGGTCGTCACCGGCGTCGTCGAGCAGGACGAAGCTGATGCCGAGCTCCTGCAGTGCCGGCCGGGGGTCGTAGCCGCTGCGGCTCGCCAGGTTGCCGGCGAGCGTCGTCAGCCGGGCGCCGGACTCGCTCAACCGCAGGGCGGTGGCGTCGAGGGTCGACTGGTCGTCGAGGGTGGCACCCTGGCCGCGTTCGAGCGCGACCGCGAGCGACCCGTCGTCCTGCGGCACCACGACGAGCGTGCCGACGTCGGGGTTCGCCTGCGCCTCGGCGTTCACGTACGCGCTGAGCACCCGGCCGGTGGTCGGCTGGATGGCGGCGTTGCCGAGGTAGAACGCGGCGAAGGCGGGGGCCACCGCGACACCGGCGAGCACCGTCGCGACGAGTCCCGTGACCGGTGCGGCCTTGGGCAGCACGTCGATCCCGATGCAGGCAGCGACCACGATCGCGAGCCAGTACACCGACAGCCCGCTGCCCGGCCACACGATGGTGGTGGTCGACCCGACGCCGGTGACGGTCACGTGGGTGGCGGCGAACGCGGTGCCGAAGCCCAGCAGTGCGACGACGAGCGCCGAGCCGGCGACGGCCCAGCGGTGTCCGAGCATCGCGCCGATCGCCGCGGCGGCGATCGGGACGGCCAGGACGGCCATCACGATCGGCAGCCACGTGCCGACGGCGGCGAGCCCGGACGTGGCGGGCAGCCACCCGCTCCAGTCCGGCAGCGGCTGACCGATGGCCAGCTGCAGCGCGGACGGCGCACGCGTGGCGGACGGGACGCCGGGGTCCGCGAAGACGGCGAGGACGTTGCCGCGTGCGACCTGGGCGAGGACGAGCGGCAGGAAGAGCACGGCGGTCGGCACCGGGATGAAGGCCCGACGGTGCGCACGGCGCCACCCGACGACGAGCGCGACGAGCCACCCGATCAGCAGGACCGGCAGCAACGACGGCGCCGAGGCCGCCACGACCGCGAACAGCAGCGAGGCACCAGAGGCCCAGGCCCACGAGCGGTGCGCCTCGAGCACGGCGACGAACAGCCACGGCAGAAACAGATGCGCGATGACGGCGCCGAGGTGGCCCGTCGTGACCGCGCCGACGAGCGAGGGCGCGATGGCGTACAGCGCGGCACCGATCACCGGCACCCACTTGCGCGTGGTGACCTTGCGGACCGCGAACCAGGCGCCGAGGGCGGAGACCGGGAACGCGACGAGCATCACGAGCACGACGGACGTCGAGGGCGACCAGAACACGATCGACCCGAGGACCGCCAGCACGGCGGCGAACGGGTCGGACGGACCGGTGAACCCGGTGCCGAGCGAGTGCCAGCCGTACCCGACGTTCTGCCAGAGCTGCCCGACGCTCGTGCTGAGGGGCAGCAGGCCACCGCCGGTCAGCGCCGGTGAGCCGAGCAGGGGGTAGAGCGTGACGACGCTCAGGACGGCCGCGGCCAGCACGACCCAGATCCCGCCGTCGCCGAGGAACGACGCCCGCGCGATCGGGGCGTCCTCGACCCGGGCGAGTTCGACGTCGCGCGAGGTGGTGCGGTGCTCGTGCACCCGACGCCAGCTGACCCGGAGCGGTTCGACGGCGGCCCAGCCGAGCTTCTTCGTGCGGGCGAGGTTCCTGCGCGCCCGACCGGTGCCTCCGCCGAAGGCCACCGCGAACGCCGCGGCGAGCTCGGGGACGACGGCCGCGGGGTGCTTGGCGACGAGGTGGCCGATCGCCCGGCCGAGTGCGAAGGGGACGAGGGTGAGCCAGTGCAGCCAGAGCAGTCCGCCCGGCGCGTAGGTCATCCGGCGGTGCAGCTGCGCCTGCCGGTGCATGCGGACACGGCGGGCCTCGGAGACGCGCTTGCGGCCGAACTCCTCGACCGGACCGGCGGTGGTGACCTTCGCCTCGGGGACCACGGCGACGCGGTGCCCGGCCAGGCGCACCCGGACGCAGAAGTCGAGGGCGGCGTCGACGTCGGGCAGCGCCGGGTCGAAGCCGGCGAGCTCGGTCCACACCGAGCGGCGCACGAGCATGCCGCCGGCGGCGACGCCGAGCACGTCGGTGTGCCGGTCGTGCTGGCCCTGGTCGAGCTCGTCCTGCACGAGACCGATCGATCGGCCGAAGCGCGTCATGCTCTCGCCGAACGCGCGGATGAGCGAGGGGTCGTCGTCGGCGACGAGCTTCGGGCCGGCCACGACCACGGAGGGCGCGATCTCGACGGCGGAGAGCAGGTCGGCGAGTGCGGTCGGCGACGGCGCGTTGTCGTGCCCGAGCAGCCACAGCCACTCGTCGACGGGCTCGTCCACGACGGCGGGCGGGGCCTCGCGCTCCCCGCGGGCGACGGCCTCGCCGAAGGGCCGTCCGGCCGGCAGACGCAGGAGCTCGGCGGACCCGCCGAAGGACAGGCCCGCGGTGGAGCCGTCGGTCGATCCGACGTCGACGACCACCAGGTTCTCGGGGTGGCGGGTCTGGGCCGCGAGTGCGTCCAGGGTCCGGTCGAGGTGGGCCGCTCCGTTGGCGGCGACGAGGATCGCGGTGACTCTGGGCTGCATGACGGGCGTCACTCTACGGTCTGGAGGCACGGCGTCCGCTGCGGACGGCGGCGCGCCGTGAACCTGCGCGGCCGAGCGGTCACGGCGCGCCAGCGCCGTGCGAGGTCGCGCCGAGGAGCCTGCGACGAGGATTCGGGACCGCACGGTGTGCGCCGGGCGCGCACCGTGCCTCCTGGACGGCTACGCGCGCTTGCGCAACTTGCGACGCTCGCGCTCCGACAGGCCGCCCCAGATACCGAAGCGTTCGTCGTTCTCCAGCGCGTACTCGAGGCACTGCGCCCGGACCTCGCACGACGTGCAGATCTTCTTCGCTTCGCGCGTGGAGCCGCCCTTCTCGGGGAAGAACGCCTCCGGGTCGGTCTGTGCGCACAACGAGTCGACCTGCCACGCGAGCGGGTTCTCCTCGTCGTCCGTCTCCGGCCGTCGAACACCCGGGACGCCGAGCGCCACGGGGTCGACGTGCCAGTCCTCCGGAACTCCGGCGTGGAAGTCGGAACCGTTCACCCTGATCACCCCTGACGTCTCGATAACGGGACCACAACGATTGAAGTCGTTGCCTGTAATTACAGCGGTGTCATTCGCCTGAGTCAAGTCGCGGATCATAGAAGGCACTGACCGCTTCGGCGTGTCATGTCCCCCGTCTGGGCGTGTCGCGCCCGGTCTGTCGGGGTTTCGGGGGACAACTGACACGTCCTCAGCCGCTACGAGGCGCTGCGGCGGGCCTCCCACGCACTCGTGACCATCTCGTCCAGGGTGTGGCGCATCGCCCAGTCGAGGTCGCGCGTGGCGGCCTCGCCGGTGGCCACGATGCGCGCCGGGTCGCCGGGGCGGCGGGGCGCAATCTCCGGGTCGAAGGCGATCCCGGTGCCCTTCGCCATGGCGTCCATGATCTGCCGGACGCTCACACCGTCGCCGCTGCCGAGGTTGTACGCCTGTTCGAGCGACTCCCCCGCCTCGAGCTTCTGCGCCGCGACGGCGTGCGAGTGCGCGAGGTCGGCGACGTGGATGTAGTCACGGACGCAGGTGCCGTCCTCGGTGGCGTAGTCGTCGCCGTTGATGCGCGGCGTGCGGCCGGCCAGCAGGGCGTCGAACACGAGCGGGAACAGGTTGTGCGGGCTGGCGTCGTACAGGTCGGGTTCGCCGGAGCCGACGACGTTGAAGTAGCGGAGCGAGGTCGTCGTGAAGCCCGCGGCGACCTCCATGTCGCGCAGCAGCCACTCGCCGATGAGCTTCGACTCGCCGTACGGGGACTCTGGTGCCTTCGGGGTCGACTCCACGACGACGTCGACGTCCGGGGTGCCGTACACCGCGGCGCTCGACGAGAAGACGGCCTTCGTGACGCCGTTCTCGGCCATCGCTCGGAGCAGCGTCGCCATGCCGGTGACGTTCTGCTCGTAGGTGTGCAGCGGACGCTCGACCGAGACGCCGGCGTACTTGAAGCCCGCGACGTGCACCACGCCGGTGACGTCGTGCTCGCGCAGGGTGCGGGCGACCAGCTCGCCGTCCAGGATCGTTCCCTCGACGAACGGCACGTCGTCCGGCACGAACGCGCGGAAGCCGCTCGAGAGGTCGTCGAACGCGACCGTGTCGATGCCGGCCGAGCGCAGTGCTCGGACGACGTGGGACCCGATGTACCCGGCACCGCCGGTGACCAGCCAACTCATGGTCGCCACGCTAGCGGACGGACGGCGCACCCCGGTCGCGGTGTGCGGGACCGCGCCAGCGGGTGCGGCTCCGCGCTACCGGCCGGTCGCGATGAAGACCGTGGACGTCACGCCGTTCGACGAGTCGGCCTCGACCGTGACGTCGCCCTCGTCCGGTGTGATGAAGCAGGACTCGCCCTTGCGGAGCAACGTGGCGGACGTCGCGCCGACGAGCGTCACGACGCCCTCGGTGCAGATCGCGATCGACGGGCCGGCCAGCGGAGCCACCCCGCCGGTGCTCAGGCCGACCGGTCGTCCGTCGCCGTCGACCCGCAGCAGCGCGAACCCGACGTCCTCTGGTGCGAAGCGGTCCACGCCGGGAGCCAGGCGCTCGGGCTCGAGGACCGGTGCCGGGTAGGCCGTGAAGTCGAGCACGTGCAGGAGTTCGGGGACGTCGACGTGCTTCGGCGTCAGTCCCCCGCGCAGCACGTTGTCGGACGGTGCCATCAGCTCGATGCCGAGGCCGTCCAGGTAGGCGTGGATGTTGCCGGCGGGCAGGTACATCGCCTGCCCCGCGGTGAGCGTCACCCGGTGCATGAGCAGGGAGACGACGATGCCGGGGTCGCCCGGCCAGCTCGTCGCCAGGTCGCGGACCGTCGCCGTGTTCGGGGTGAGCAGGTCGTCGTCGAGGGCGACGGCGAGGTCGCTCGCGGCCTGCACGACGGCGAGCGCGGAGTCGTCGGCCGTCTCGAGCCACCGCACGGTGTCCTCGAGGCCGTGCTGCAAGTGCACCTCGAGCGGGCCGAGCCGACCGCTGCCGGCATCGAGCACGCGGACCTCGGCCAGGGTCTCCTCGACCGGCCGGAAGCCGCTCAGGGCCTCGAACCGCTCGCTCAGCGCGACGACGAGCTCGGGCTTCGGGAACGGGTCCTTGTAGTTGCGCGCCGGGTCGTCGATCGCGATGCCCTCGCGCTCCTCGCGCGCGAAGCCGGCCTCGGCCTGCTCCGGCGTCGGGTGCGCCTGCAGCGACAGGGGCGCCGCCGCTGCGAGCACCTTCAGCAGGAACGGCAGGCCGGTGCGGTCGCCGCCCAGGGCGTCCTGCGGCTCGGCGGCGATCCAGTCGAGCAGTGTGTCGGCACCGCCGACCATCGCCGGGTTGACGACCACGCTCGGGCTGCCCGGGTGGGCGCCGAGCCAGAGCTCTGCCTGCGGGGCGCCGGTGACGGTGCGACCGAGGAGCTCCGGGATCGCGGTGACCGAGCCCCAGGCGTAGTCGCGGGGGGTGTTCGTGATGCCGAGGAACATGGGCGAGAGCCTACCGGCGGGATCCGGGGACTCCGGTGGCCCGCTGCCGCCGGTAGCCTGACGTCGTGACGAACACCTGGCCGCTGGCACGCGGGACCGTACCCGAGCGCGAGGCGTTCGCCTTCGGTGCGACCACGATCTTCGTGCTGTTCGCCGGGGACGCCGTCCCGAACACCCTCACCTGGGTCGGAGCAGGCGTCCTGTGGGCGCTCGTCGCCGCCTGGGGCATCACGATCCTGGTCCGGGCGAAGCCGCCGCTCGTGCGCTCCCCCTGGCCGCTCTGGGCCTTCCTGGGGTGGTGCCTGCTGTCCGTCGTCTGGTCGCACTGGTGGTTCGCCACGATCTCGAGCCTGACCGTGCAGGTGATCTGCGCTGCCGTGGCCTTCACGATCGCGTCCACCCTGACCTGGCGCCGGATCCTCGACGCCCTCAGCCTCGCGCTCCGCTGGGTGCTGCTGCTCTCGATCCTGTTCGAGGCCGTCGTCGCGGTGTTCGTGCGGCACCCCATCGCGCCGATCTGGACCGACTACGGCGACGCCGACATCCCGGACGCCTTCTACTTCTCACGCGCCGAGCTCTTCACCGGTGGCCGCATCCAGGGCCTGCCGGGCAACGCGAACCTGCTGGCGATGGTCGCGCTGCTCGTCGCGATCGTCGTCGTGCTGCAGCTCGCCGAGGGTCGGATGCGCCGGCAGCGGGCCACCGGCTGGCTCGTGGTCGCCGTCCTCGGGTTCGTCCTGACCCGCTCCTCCACGGTCATCGCAGCCGCGCTGGTCGTCGCCGTCGTCGCCCTGGTCGCCGTGTGGATGCGCCGGGTCCCGACCGAGCGACGCACCCCGCGCTACCTGCTGCTCGCGGTCGGCGCGGTCGTCGTCGCCGGCGCGGCGTTCGTGCTGCGCGGTCCGGTCTCGGAGCTGCTCGGCAAGGGGTCGGACGCGACCGGCCGCGGCGAGATCTGGGCGAAGGTGCTCGGTCTGATCGACCAGCACGCCGTCGTCGGCTGGGGCTGGATCGGGTACTGGTGGCCCGGCATCCCCACCCTGGCCGACCTGGCGCACCGCAAGGGCGTCACGTACCTGCAGGCGCACGACGCCTACCTCGACGTCTGGATGCAGACCGGCATCATCGGCCTCGTCCTGTTCCTGCTGTACGTCGTCACGACGCTGTCGCGCTCGTGGGCGTGCGCGACCCGGATCGGCTACGACGCCGCACTCCGTCCGCGCACGTTCGACCCGGTGTCGCTCCTGCCGCTGCTCGTCGTCGTCGCGCTGCTCGTGCAGTCCGTCGCGGAGTCGCGGCTGCTCTACCAGGGGAACTGGGTGCTCTTCGCGCTCATCGCCATCAAGACCCGGATCGTCCTGACCGGCGAGGAACCGACGTCGACCGGCGACGGCCCGCGCACCCCGCCCGCGAAGCGCGAGTTCCGCTGGGCCACCACGCGCTGATCGTCAGCGGCCCGCAGTCAGCGGTCCCGCGTCAGCGGAACAGCCACGCGCACGCGACCGGTGACGACCACGGGTTCGACCGTACCCGCACGACCTCGAGCGTCGGGTCGGCGCGACACGCCTCGGCGGCCGCGGGCAGCTGCTCCGCCCACACCGGCCCGTCGCTGCGCCGGGTGTCCGCCGGCGCGACGTGCAGGACGGCCGACGCGACGACGGCGGCGACCACGCACCAGGCGGCCAGCGCCCCGACGAGGCGACCCGTGCCTCCCGTCCGCTGCGCGACACGCGACCACCGGTCGGTGTCCACCAGCGCGGCGGCGGCGACCACCGCGGCGCTGACGAGCAGCAGGCCGGACGCGGCTGCGTACCGCTGCGGCGGGATCGCCGCCATGGCGGCCGTGGGGTTCGCCCACGGCTGCCCGGCACCGTCGTTCGCCAGCAGCGCCGCCCACCACACGGCACCGGACGCGACCGTCAGCGCGACGACCATCCACCGGGAGCGGGCCGGCCCGACGACGACACCGGCGACGAGGACCAGCACCAGTGCGCTGACGGGCACGAGGACCGGCGCCCAGCCGTGCTCGACGACCGTGGAGACCACGACGCCGAGGTGCGGGTCCCACGCGCCGGCGACGGGCCGGAGCAGGAACCCGGCGAGCACGTCGTGGAACGCGGGAGCGCCGGGGGTCAGGTCGCGCGGGTGGGTGAGCGTCGTGACGACCTGCACGACGGCCCCGGCGAGCGCCGCGACCGTGACGGGCAGCGGGAGCAGGCGCGCACGGCGAGACCCGTCGCCCCCAGGACGACGCAGCGGCCACGCGAGCAGGAGCAGCGGCGTGAACAGGATCGTCTGCGGTTCCGTGAGGACCGCGAGTCCGGCGACGACGGCGAGCCCGACGGCTCCCCACCAGGTCCGGCTGCGGTGCGCGAAGACCCACGGCACCAGCACGAGCAGGTACCAGTGCAGGTTGGCGGCGTTCCCGCTGATCTCGTACGGCGCGAGCGGCAGCACGACGGGCACCGCGGCGAGCACGAGGCGGAACGGCCACGGTCGGACCACGTCGCGGGACAGGACGAAGACCAGCGCGCACACGGCCCCGACCACCAGGCAGGACGACAGCGAGACGACCTGGGCGTACCGCGCGGTCGGCAGCGCGTACCCGAGGTCGACCACCATCCGGGGCAGCAGGTGCACGTACCCGGCGTACGGGTGCAGCAGGGTGTCCACGGGGCCGAGGGCGATGCGCTCCCGCAGGAAGACCCCGCCGTCCTCGGCCCAGACGGTGTTCCGGGGCACGGGGCCGAGCCGGTACCAGGCGAGCGCGGCGGCGGCGAAGCCGATGACGACCGCGACCAGCGGCAGGCCGGCGGCCCTCCGCAGGGGGTCCATTGCAGTGAAGCTAGGTCAGCATCGCGCATCGTCGATGACGCCACACCGCGGATCGTCGATACAGCCGTTCCGCGATGCGGGCGACTCGTCACAAGGTCGTACGCCAAGATGGACGCGTGACGGACGGCCGGGTGAGCAGACACGTGCTCGGGCGCCGGTACCTCTCCGCCTGGATCGGCTTCTCGGCCGGTGGACGGTTCAGCCAGGCGCTCGCGACGGTCATCGTGCTGTTCGGGTTCGGGCAGCCGACCGTCCAGGCCCTCGTCGGCAGGTCGGGCACGTGGGCCGTGCTCGTGACGCTGTTCGTGCTCGCCGGGCTGAGCCTGCTCGGGCAGCGGTACCGGATCGAGTGGCACGGCGTGCTGCCCCTGTCGCTGCTGGCGTTCGTCGGGTACTGCGCGTTGAGCGTGCTCTGGAGCGAGTACTCGTGGGTCGCCCTGCGCGGCCTGGTGCAGACGGTGTGCTTCATCGGGCTCGGGCTCTACCTGGCGCTCGGGCGGGACCTGGTGCAGGTGATCCGGGCGTCGGGTGACGCGTTCCGGATCCTGCTCGTCGTCGCCCTCGGCCTCGAGGTCCTGTCCGGACTGGTGCTCGACGTCCCGCTGCCGGCCTTCGGGATCCGCGGCGACATCGCCTACGGCGGCCCGATCCAGGGCATCGGCGGCACCCGCAACTTCATGGGGTTCATCGCCGCGATGGCCCTGGTCACCTTCGTCGTCGAGTTCCTCACCCGCTCGGTCACCATGTGGCGGGCCATCGGCTCCACCGCCCTCGCCGTCATCGCGCTGATGCTCGTGCAGTCCCCCATCACCGGCCTCGCGATGATCGCCCTCGCCGTCACCGCGCTGGCCCTCTGGTCGCTCCGGCACGCACGGCCCGCCACCAGACCGGTGGTCAACGGCGTCCTCGGCGGCGCGGTCCTGCTCACCCTGGTGGTGGCCGTGTTCGCGCGGCACCGGCTGCTCGCGGAGATCGGTGCGGCCGGGGGCACGGCGACGCGCATCGACCTGTGGTCGCAGATCCGCGTCCTGACCGAGCGCTACCCGATCCAGGGCTGGGGGTGGGTCGGGACGTGGCCGACCGAGCCCGTCGTGCCGTACGTCACGCTCATCGACCCGTCCGGCGCGCGGTTCACGTCCGGCCTCAACGCGTTCGTCGACGCGTGGCTGCAGCTCGGGGTGGCCGGCACGATCATCCTGGGGATCGCCGCGCTGCTGGCCTTCGCACGAGCATGGGTCACGGCGACGACGTTCCCCGGGGTGGCCTACGTGTGGCCGGCCGCGGTGCTGGTGCTGCTCGCGGTGACGAGCACGGCGGAGAGCTACCTGCTGCACGGTGCGGGTCTGATGTTCTTCGTGACGGTGCTCGTGATCGCGGCGCGGCGGCGCTCGTGGCGCCGGCACCTGCCGCGGGCGTAGGTGCCGCGGGGGCGCGCAGGCACGGCGTGTGACGCACTTCGTGAGCAGGAATGGTCGAGTCCGCCGCGGCGACCCGACCATTTCTGCTCACGAAGCGCCAGCCACCGCCGCCGCCATGCCTGCTCGTGCGCAGGCCGCCGAGGTTCCGAGACCTCGGAACCTCGGGCGCGCGGGCGTGCGGGGGCAGCGCGCGCGCTACGGGCGCGTCGGACGACCCAGGCGGCGCTGCAGGCCCCACTGCGTGACGCGGAGCATTGCCTCGACGACGATGGACCGGCTCATCTTCGAGACCCCGTGCACGCGGTCGCGGAACCGGATCGGCACCTCGACGATGCGGCCGCCCAGGGCGTCCACGCGCAGCGTCATGTCGACCTGGAAGCAGTACCCCTTCGAGTCGATCGAGCCGAGGTCCATCCGCGCGATCGCGTCGGAACGGTAGACGCGGTACCCGGCGGTGATGTCCCGCACGTGGATCCCGAGCACCAACCGCGCGTACGTGTTCGCGCCGCGGCTCAGGGCCTGGCGACGGAGCGGCCAGTCGACGACCGACCCACCGGGCACCCACCGCGACCCGATCGCGAGCAGCACGTCGTCCGACGAGTTGACCGCGTCGATGAGGGCCGGCAGCCGGTCGGCCGGGTGCGAGCCGTCGGCGTCCATCTCGACCAGCAGCGGGTACCCGCGCTCCAGGCCCCACCGGAACCCGGCGACGTAGGCCGTGCCCAGCCCGAGCTTGCCCGACCGCTGCAGCAGGTGCACCCGGTCGTCGTCGGCCGCGATGGACCGCACGATTTCGCCGGTGCCGTCCGGGCTGCCGTCGTCGACGACGAGCAGGTGGGCACCGGGCGACGCCGTCAGGATCGCGTCGGCGATGGCTCGGATGTTCTCGGCCTCGTCGTACGTCGGGACGATGACGAGGGCCGTCGTCTCGGCTGGGTTCACCGGTTGCCGAGGCGTCGCTTGATCTTCCCCGCGACGCTGCGCGGGCCCTCGGTGCGGAAGTAGTGCACCGCGCGCCCGACGTCGTAGCGGACGCCCGAGAGCTTCTTGCGGTCCGGCACGCGCACGCGCATCGTGTGGGGCGCGAGCTTCGTGCTGGTGTCGCGCACCGACTTGTCCGCCGCGCGGATCGGGTTCCGGCAGAACTCGACGAGCGGCGCCAGGACGTTCTCCCACGTGAACTGCTCGCGCACGCGGTCGACGTTGGCGATGAACTGGGCCCGGGCCTTCTTGTCGAAGAGCGCGGTCTCGAGTGCCGTGGCCAGGCCGTCGACGTCCTGCTCGTGCACCGCGACGCCGAGCTGCTGCTCCGCGACCAGGTCACCGAAAGAGTCGCCGGCCGTCGTGACGATCGGCAGGCGCGCCCAGAGGTAGTCGAGGATGCGAGTGCGGAACGAGAACGTGGTCTCGAGGTGCTCGTAGTGCGTCGAGACGCCGGCGTCGGCCTCGAGCAGGTAGGCACCGCGTTCCTCGTACGGGATCCACGAATCGTTGAAGAACACGTGCTTCCCGGTCAGACCGAGGGCGTCGGCCTCGGCGCGGACCTTCGCGACGATGTCCATCTCGGGCACGTCGGGGTTCGGGTGCTGCACGCCCATGAAGAAGAGCTTCACCGACGGCCGGCGGGCGGCGAGCTGGGCGATCGAGCGGACCAGGGTGATCGGGTCGAACCAGTCGTAGATGCCACCGCCCCAGACGACGAGCTTGTCGTTCTTGCCGATGCCCGGCACCACGCCCTTGACCCGCGGCTGGTCGTGCACCGGCGGGGTCGAGGACAGCCCGAACGGCACGACGCCGATGAGCGAGCGGAGGTCGGCGTCGCGCGAGTACGTGCGGGCGTTCACCCGGCCGGAACCGGCGAGCTGGCCGAGCCAGAACATGCGCTGGCGCTCCGAGGCGCAGATGAAGTAGTCGCCGAGCTCGAGCTGGTGGTTGAGCGTGTCCGAGGCGTCGAGGATCTGACGGTTCCACTGGTCGACGTCGTCGCTGCGGCCCTGCTCGAGTTGTTCGAGGTGCAGCGGGTCGTACACGTCGACGACCAGGATCTTGCTCGTCGACTCGAGCACCGGGAACAGCCGGAGCGCGTGGCCCTGCACGATGATGACGTCGGCCCAGCCCTCGTGCTCGACCATCTGGCGGGGGTGGCGGTGCGGCACGGTGACGACGTCGTACGACGGGTCGATCTGCGACGAGCGGGTCAGGCTGACCACGCGCACGTCGTGCTCGGACGCGAGCTGCTTGGCCATCTGGGTGGCGCGGATCGCGGGACCGGCCATCTTCGCGCCGATCGAGTCGCCCGTGATGATGAGGATGCGACGACGGGTGCCGACCTCGAGCACACCGAGGGAGTGCACGATCTTGTCGTAGCCGGCCAGGTAGTTCTCGATCGGGTACGCGGGCTCGTCGCGGTTGCCGAACAGGCGCAGCAGCTCGCGGTCGCTGCGGACACGCGTGGCCTGGATCGCGCGGCGCGACTCGGTCATCGACGGCAGCTGCTCGACGAACTGGTCGACGCCGTAGATGCCGGCCATGCTCGTCTTCGGCACCGGGATGGTGGGGACGCTGTCGTCGCCGGGGTTCCGCAGGTCGAGCTCCGTGGAGTCGAGCTCCCCGCGGCCCACGGCACGGCGGACGGCGAGCGCCAGCGAGCCGGGCAGGGCGGCGGCGAGCTGCTCGTCACCGAGGTTCTTGTACAGCGTGAAGAGGGCGTTCCGCTCGAGCAGGTAGGTCTCGCGGAAGTCGCCGAACTTGTTCATCGACGCGTGGTGCTTGTGGAACGCGACCGACTTCGGCTGGTACCGGAAGCGCCAGCCGAGCAGGTTGAGCCGCCAGCCGAGGTCGACGTCCTCGTAGAACATGAAGTAGCGGTCGTCGAAGCCGTCGAGCTGCTCGAAGAGCTCGGCGCGGATGAACATCGCGGCGCCGGTGCCGAACAGGACGTCGGTCTCGCTCTCCCAGCGGCCGGTGTCCGGCGACCCGGCGAAGGGCTTGTAGCCCATGCCGTACCAGGTCATCGCGGCCTCGGTGAAGTCGATGTTGACGCCCTCCCAGTCGAGGACCTTCGACGCCACGGCACCGATGTCGGCGCCGGACGCGAACGTGGCCATCGCCTCGCGCACCCAGCCGGTGTCGGGACGGGCGTCGTTGTTGAGGAACGCGACGACCTCGCCGGAGGACTTCTCGACGCCGAGGTTGCACCCGCCGGTGAAGCCGAGGTTGGCGGCCGCGTCGACCAGGGTGAAGTCGAGGTCGGAGGCCTGCAGCCGGCCGAGGTGCTCCGGACC
Source organism: Curtobacterium sp. PhB142 (assembly GCF_004341255.1). Classification (NCBI taxonomy): domain Bacteria; kingdom Bacillati; phylum Actinomycetota; class Actinomycetes; order Micrococcales; family Microbacteriaceae; genus Curtobacterium; species Curtobacterium sp. PhB142. The sequence continues at coordinate 72,150 of NZ_SLUT01000003.1, forward strand.
GGAGCCGTTCTCGACGACGATCACCTCGAGCTTGTCCTGCGGCCAGTCCTGCTTGCGGAGTTCCGCGATGCTCGTCAGGGTGTCGTCCGTGCCCTTGTAGTTCACGAGGATGACGGACACGACTCCCGGCTTGCGCTCTGTCACGCGAGTTCCTCCAGCAGCTGCCGCGCACGGCGCGGATCGGTGGCTCGGCCCACGGGGTGCCGCGAGCCGATGACACCATACAAGGCGCGCCCCGCCACTCCCCTGTGGCCGTCGCCGATTCGTGCAGAATGGGCCGCGTGACTGCCGCAGTGATCCCGAACACTCCCCTGTCCTCGCCCCTCGCACCGGAGTACGCGGCCATCGCGGCCGGTGCGCACGCCGAGGGGCCGCGCGGCACCGTCCGGTTCGCCGTGTCGACCGCCGACCCGACCGAGGGCAAGGGCGACCTGTTCGTCGCACTCGGGCTCGCGCGGGCGCTCCGTGCCGAGGGCTGGGGCGTCGCAATGTGGCCGCTCGAGCGCTGGGGAGAAGCGGTCCCCGCCGACACCGCCGTCGTGGTCAGCATGATCGAGTCGTTCGTCCCCGGGTACGTCCCCGCCGGCACCGCCCTGGTCGCGTGGGTGCGGAACTGGACCGCGAAGTGGGCGGCCCTGCCCTACCTCGGCGAGTTCGACGCGGTGTGGACGTCGTCCGGCATCGCCCGCGACGCCGTCGCCGCGCAGTACGACGGTCCGGTCGAGGTCGTCCCGATCGGTGTCGACCTGGACCTGTTCACCGACGAGCGCCCGCACGAGGCCGGTACGACCGCGCCCGCCACGGCGTCCGAACGCACTGACCGTGCCGTCACGACCGTCAACTTCTGGGGCGTGCGTCGCCGCGTGCAGGACGTGCTCGCCGAGGTCGCGCCGGCCGAGCCGATCGTGTGGTTCGCCGCGAACGTCGACCACGTCGAGGCCACGGCCGGCGTCGAGCTCCGCCCCGCGGTGTCCTACTTCGCACTGCCCGAGGTGTACCGCGCCGCCGGCTTCGTCGTCGACGACGTGATCGCCCCGGCAGCCGAGTACGGCACCCTGAACTCGCGCCTGTACGAGGCACTCGCGTCCGGGGCGCTGCCGGTGACGGACTGCGCGCTCGGCCTGGACGAGCTCGGCCTGTCCGACGTGCCGGTCTTCGACGACGCCGCGTCGCTCGAGCGGGTGCTCGCGATGCCCCGCGCCGAGCGCACCGCCCTGACGGCCCGACTGCGTGCCGTGGTCGTCGAGCGGCACTCGTTCCGGGCGCGCGCCGAGCAGGTCGGTCCGGTCCTGGACGCGGCCGTGGCGATCGCGTCGGGTCGGTCCGGCGAGCGGAACGCGTTCCTGCGCTGGGCGACCGCGCAGCGCGAGGTCCTGCGGCAGGCCGAGCACGACCGCGACGTCCACCTGTCCGGGGTGCAGGACATCAACCGGCGGCTCGTCGCGTCGGAGCAGCAGGTCGGCGCGTACGACACCGCCCGTCGCCAGGCCGAGGCGGAGCGCGACCAGATCGCGGCGCGGTTCGCGGGCCTCACCCGCTCCCCCGAGTACCGGCTGCTGCACGGCGTGGGCCTGATGGCCCGGCGCGTGCGCCGCTGACGGTCAGCGCGCCCACTTCGTGAGCAGGAATGGTCGGGTCCGTCCACCGGACCCGACCATTGCTGCTCACGATCCGCCGCCGTGGGCGCGACCGAAGAACGGACGGGAGGCCCGTGGCGGATCCGCCACGGGCCTCCCGTCCGTCTCGGCGACCGTCTACTGCACGGTCACCGTCTTCGTCCCGAAGCTCTTGTACGTCCCGCTCGGCAGGTCCTGGTAGTAGACCCGCACGGTGTGCGTGCCGGGCTTCAGCCCGGTGAGCACCCGCGACAGCCCGACGTCCGAACCCCAGTTCGGGTAGTTCTTCTGCACGTCGGTGCGGGTCGCGTTCACCGTGCCGGGGGTGATCGCGACGCCGTCCAGGTGCATCTTGTACTTGACCGGGTCCCACACGTCGGGGTCGATCGCCCACCCCTTGACGGTGATGGTCCCCTTGCCGCCGGTGACGGAGTCGTACGACCCCTTCACCGATCCGGTGTTGCCGGTCTTGCCCGTCGCCGGCGGGTCGATGACCGTGAAGGACTTCGTGCCGAAGCTCTTGTACGTGCCGCTCGGCAGGTCCTGGAAGTACACGCGGACGGTGTGCGTGCCCGCGCTCAGACCGGTGAGCTGCACGGACAGGCCGACGTCGGAGCCCCAGCCCGGGTGGACGGCCTCGACGTCGGTGCGCTTGACGTTCACCACACCCGGGTCGATCGCGACGCCGTCCAGGTGCATCCTGTACTTGACCGGGTCCCACACGTCGGGGTCGATCGCCCAGCCCTTGACCGTCGCGCTGTAGACGCCGCCGGTGACCGACTCGTACGAGCCCGTCACCGCGCCGGTCTTGCCGGTCTTGCCGGTGGTGCCGGACGACGGGGCGGTGGCCGACGTCACCTTCACGGTCTTCGTGCCGAAGCTCTTGTAGGTGCCGCTCGGCAGGTCCTGGAAGTAGACCCGCACGGTGTGGTTGCCGGCGCTCAGCCCGGTCAGGCGGAGTGCCAGGCCGACGTCGGAGCCCCAGGACGGGTGCTTCGCCTCGACGTCGGTGCGGGTGGCGTTCGCGGTGCCGCTGTTCGTGCTGACGCCGTCGACGTGGACCTTGTACTTGACGGGGTCCCAGACGTCCGGGTCGATCGCCCACGCGCGCACCGTGGCCGTGCCGGCGCCGCCGGTGACGGAGTCGTACGTCCCGCGGAGTGCTCCGGTCTTGCCGGTCTTGCCGGTGGTGGGGGCACTGACGGTGACGGACTTCGACGCGACCTTGACGTAGCCGGTGCCGGGCTTGTCCTGCGTGTAGAGCGCCACGGTGCGGGTGCCCGGTGTGATGCCGCCGATCGTCTTCGAGAACCCGAGGGTGCTGCCGACGCCCTTGTAGACCTTGGCGACGTCGGTGCGGGTGCGGTCGGTGGTGCCGGTCGCCTTGCTGACGCCGTCGACCAGGATCTTCCACGGGGCGGGCTTCGCCGAGTCGGGGTCGAGGGCCCAGCCGGTCGCGGTGATCGTGCCGGCGCTGCCGGTAACGGTGTCGAGTGCACCCTTCGGGGCTGCGCTCACGACCGTGCGGGTGTAGCAGCCGAGCAGCGTGTTGCTGCCCTTGCCCTGGTTGATGGCGTAGGTGCACACCGAGTGCTTGCCGACGCTCAGCCCGGTCAGCTCGGTCGAGAACCCGTGCTTGAGGTTGTTCGCGCCGAGGGTGGCGGACAGGTCGGGGCGGTTCACGTTCGCGGTGACGGTCTTCGCCCCGGCCCCGTCGACGTAGAACGCGACGCGGAGCGCGCTCGTGGTGTCCGGGTCGACGGCCCAGCCACTGACCGTGATCGACGAGGTCGAGCTCGGCGTGACCGCGTCGACGTTGCCGTACGGGTTGCCACCGCCGGTCGCCGAGCCGAACCAGTCGGTGTACATGCGCCAGAAGTTGCGGTTGCCGTACGCCGAGCAGCCGTCACCGGTGCCGTAGAGGTTCGACATCGCGGCGGTGTTCGGGGTGTACGGGGTGTAGATGTACAGCCCCGCGGTCGCCTGGTTCTGGATGTAGACGGACTTGCGACCGCAGGCCGCGTTCGGGTTGAGGAGGATCGAGTTGGTCCGACCCGCCTGGTACGCCCACGAGGTCGGCGACGACTGGTAGCGCTTGAACTGGAGCGCGGCGGCGTAGACCTGCTGACCGAAGCCGAAGTACGCCGGGTCGCACGGGGCGGTGTCCGGGCACGCGAAGCCGGTGGCGTGCAGGTACATGTAGGACGTCGGCGAGGACGTCGTGACGATGCCCTGCTCCTTCTGCAGGAGCACGAGGAGCACCTTCTGGCTGATGCCGCACGCGGCGCCGACCTGGGCGATCATCGTCGCGGCGGACTTGGTGCCGCCGGCGATGGCGCTGCACCGGCCGGAGACGGCGCCGATCGCGCTCATCTTCTGCGAGAAGTCCTTCAGGCAGGCGGGTCCGCTCGACGACTTCCGGCAGTTCGGGGCGACGCTCGTCAGGAACGACTGCACGGAGGCGGCGTTCATCGCCGAGCCGTTGTAGAAGTTGGCGTCGCTGATGATGTTGCCCGGGTCGAAGTCGCCGGCGACGGCGGCCGAGGCGGACTCGGTCGTGGTCTGCTCGGACAGGATCGTGCCGAAGGTCAGCCCGCTGACGGCGACGGCGAGTGCCGCGACGATCGCGAGGGAGGTCCGGAAGGGTCGGCGACGGCGCCCGTCCGACTCGGTCTGGATGGAACGCATCACGGCACCTCCGCCGGCATCGGGTCGGACGTCGTCGACGCGGAGCCGACGGCGTAGGTCAGGGTGACGGACCAGGTGCCGCTGGGGACCTGGGCCGCGGGGAACGCGACCTGCGCGCAGTTGACCGAGGAAGCGCTCGCCTGCGCCGCGCTCGTGGCGGTGCGCGTGACGCTCCCCTTCTTCGCGGTGAACGTGCAGGTCCCGCTGGTGTCGGTGGTGCCGGAGACGAGTCCGCCGGCCTGCAGCGACTTCGAGGCCGTGTCCCAGCCGCTGTAGGTGACGACGGCGGTCGCCGGGAAGTCCGACGGGTCGGTGTCCGGCTCGTTGGTCGAGCCGCTCCCCGGGAAGGCACCGGGGGTGTCGTCGTCCGAGGCGGTGGGGTCGTCGGTGGCCTCGGACGCGGGCGACGACGCGGTGCCGGTGGGCTCCGTGGTCGCCGGGTCGTCGGCGGTCGGGGTCGGACTCGCGGTGCGGGTCGCTGACGCGGACGGCGACGGGGTGGCGTCGTCGCCACCACCGGAACAACCGGCCAAGAGAACACTGAGGGCACCGACCACCGCGAACGCAGCGATCGGCCTGGGTGCGAGGAGCATGCTGACGGGCCGTCCTGTGGATGTTGACAAGGGTCCGGGTTGCGACAACGGTAACCCCAAAGTGAAGGTTGAGGGTTGGATCGGTCCGGAATCACCCCCGCTCGGGGTGCACGACGGCCGTCGCCCATCCCTGCCGCGCGGGCCCGGTGAGTATGCTGTTCCGGTCCTGCCCCCACGAACGAAGAGACGTATGGTCGATCAAGCCCGCATGGCGGCGCTCGCGAAGGAACCCCTCGTCGTGATCGGCGCTCCGACGAGCGCCTTCCGCGGAACCTGGCGAGAGCTGCGCGACGTCTTCCGGCAGCGCGAGATGCTCGGGATGCTCATCCGACGCGACCTGAAGGCGCGGTACAAGGACTCAGCGCTCGGGTTCGTGTGGACGCTGGTGCGCCCGCTGACCCAGCTGCTCATCTACTACTTCGTCATCGGCAAGGTCCTCGGCGCCGCCAACGGCATCGACAACTTCGCGATCTACGTCTTCACCGGCCTGACCGCCTACACGCTCTTCAGCGAGATCGTCGCCGGCTCGACCGGCTCGATCGTCGGCAACTCCGGGCTGATCAAGAAGGTCTACGTCCCGCGCGAGGTCTTCCCGCTCGCCAGCGTCGGCGCGGCCCTGGTGAACTTCACCATCCAGTTCGCGATCCTGCTCGCCGCGACCGTGGTCATCGGCGTCTTCCCGTTCCACGAGGGGCTCGTCTACCTGATCCCGTCGCTCGCGGTGATCCTCGTCTACGGCGCGGCCATCGGCCTGGTGCTGTCCGCGCTCAACGTGTACCTGCGCGACGTGCAGTTCGTCATCGACGTCGGCCTGATGGTCCTGCTCTGGGCCTCGCCGATCGTGTACTCGTACTCGCGGGTGGTCGCCACCGTGAACACCGACTGGCTCATCACCGCGTACACGAACAACCCCCTGACGCTGGCCGTGCTCGGCATGCAGAACGCGATCTGGCTGCACGACCCGGCCGACGTCACGTACCCGGACCACCTGATGCTGCGCCTCGGCATCGCGTTCGTCATCGGTGTCCTCTGCCTCCTCGGCGCGCAGCGGGTGTTCTCCCGTCTGCAGGGCAACTTCGCGCAGGAGCTGTAGACCATGGCCATCAGCACCCCCGTCGCCCCGACGCCCACCGAGGGCACCGCCGAGCGCCCGGACGTCATCGTCATCGACCACGTCCGCAAGCGCTTCACGGTCCGCAAGGACAACACGCTGCGCGAGCGCATCGTCACGCTCGGTCGCGCCGGCCGCAAGCACCGACAGGACTTCTGGGCCCTCGACGACGTCACCGTGTCGATCCAGGCCGGCTCCACGGTCGGCCTCATCGGCCAGAACGGCTCCGGCAAGTCGACCCTGCTCAAGGCGATCGGCGGCATCATCCAGCCGACCTCCGGCACGGTGGCCCGCCGCGGTCGCCTCGCTGCCCTGCTCGAGCTCGGCGCCGGCTTCCACCCCGACCTGTCCGGGCGCGAGAACGTCTACCTCAACGCGTCGCTGCTCGGGCTGAGCCGCAAGCAGACCGACGAGAAGTTCGACGACATCCTGGCGTTCTCGGGGATCGGCGACTTCATCGACACCCAGGTGAAGTTCTACTCATCCGGCATGTACGTGCGACTCGCCTTCGCCGTCGCCGTGCACACCGATCCCGACGTCCTGCTCGTCGACGAGGTGCTGGCCGTCGGCGACGAGGCGTTCCAGCGCAAGTGCCTCGACCGCATCCGCACCTTCCAAGAGGCGGGCAAGACGATCATCATCGTCACGCACTCGCTCAGCCAGGTGCAGGAGATGTGCGACCGGGTGGTCCTGCTCAACAAGGGCAAGGTGCTGCACGACGGCGATCCCGTCCAGGCCGTGAGCATGTTCCGCGAGGTCCTCGAGGAACGCCGCCAGGGCGAGCTCAGCACCGACGTCGCCGTCGGCCGCGGCAAGGTCCTCGGCGCGAGCGTGCACGTCGACGGCAAGGAGCCCCGCGCCGAGGTCATGCCCGGCGACGACCTCGTCGTGGACATGGAGTTCGAGCACCTGGACGGCATCGCCGACTGGGAGGCCGCGGTGCAGATCAACAACGCCGGCGGCCAGGTCGTGTACGGCACCACCACCGGCATCATGGGCCTCGAACTGCAGCCGCTGCACGGACGCCGGAAGCTCCGCCTGCGGATCGCCGACACCGCGTTCGGCACCGGCAAGTACTTCATCAACGTGTCGATGATGGACTCCGCCGGCCGCCACCTGCACGACATGCCGGAGTGCGACTCGTTCGAGGTGCCCGGGTTCGAGAACGCCGTGGGCACGGTCTACGCGCAGCCCTCGATCGAGGAGCTGGACTGAGCCCGACCGACGACGGCACCGACGTCCGGACCCCGGGCGTCCCGCGCACCGCGGTCGTCGTCGTCAACTGGGAACGCGCCGACCTGACGACCGCGGCCGTCCGCGCCGTGCTCGCCGAGGGCGCGGCCGACCAGGTGGTGGTCGTCGACAACGGCTCGTCGGACGACTCCGTCGCCGTCCTCCGCCGCGAACTGCCCGACGTCGACGTGGTCGCGCGGGAGCACAACGGCGGGTTCGCGGCCGGCGCGAACACCGGCATCCGGCACGCGGACGCCGACGTCGTCGTGCTGCTCAACAACGACGCGGTCCCCGCGCCGGGCTTCGTCGCGGCGCTCCGCGACCACCTGGCGCAGGCGCGGCCCGAGGTCGCGGCCGTGACGGGCCGCATCGTGCTCGCCGGACGCTGGACGGGCCTCCCGGTCGGCGCGACGCCCGCACCCGGCCAGCGCGTGCTGCAGGGCCACGACGGCCGTCTGTGGACGCCGTCGCCCGACGGCGACGTGCGCCTCAACTCGACCGGCGTGCGCGTCGACCGCGACGGCAACGGCATGGACCGCGACTGGTTCGCGCCCGTCGACCGGGTCGCGGACGTCGACGTCTTCGGGTTCTCCGGTGGGGCCTCCGCCCTGCGGCGGAGCGCGCTCGACGACGTCGGCCTGCTCGACGAGTCGCTCTTCATGTACTACGAGGACACCGAGCTCGCGTGGCGACTCCGCCGACGCGGCTGGCGCGTGGAACACGCGTCCGACGCCGTCGTCGAGCACGACCACTCGGCGTCGTCCGGGGTGCAGAGCGACCTGTTCCTCTTCCGCAACGCGCGCAACCGGATGGTCGTCGCGCTCTGGCACGCGCCGTGGGGCACCGTCCTGCGGGCGAGCGCCCGGACCCTCTTCCGCGGCCTGCGCGGACTGCTCACTGCTCCCACCCGACGGGAGGCCCGGCTCGTCCTGGCAGCGTTCGCGGACGTCGTCGGGGCGCTCCCGTCGCACCTCGCGCGGCGGCTCCGCGAGTCGCGGCGCGCGTCCGTCCCGCGCCGCAGCATGGACCCGGGCGCATGAGCGCGGAGGGCTATCCTGGTCACTCCCCCGCCGACGGACCCGACCGTGGCGCCCCCGTTCGGAAGGACCCTCGCGTGCCGCAGCTCACCGTCCTCGTCGACGGGACCGCGGTACCGCGTGCACTCGGCGGTGTGGGCCGCTACGTCGAGGGGGTCGTGTCGCACCTGACCGACCCGGCGCTCGACGTCCACCTGGTGGTCCGACCCGTGCACGCTCCGCACTTCGCCGCCGTGGCGCCGCACGCGACCGTGCACACCGCGCCGGGCTGGACCGACTCGGTGCCGCTCCGGTTCCTGTGGGAGCAGACCGGGCTGCCGGCACTCGGCCGACGACTCGGCGCTCAGGTGCTGCACTCCCCGCACTACACGTTCCCGTTCGCTTGGCGCGGCGGATCCGTCGTCACCCTGCACGACGCCACGTTCTTCTCCAACCCCGAGTGGCACTCCCGCCTGAAGCGCACGTTCTTCACCTGGTGGAGCCGCCGGTCCCTGCGCTCCCGCCCGGTCGTCATCGTGCCGAGCGCGGCCACCGCGACCGAGGCATCACGGGTCGTGACCGGCATCCGCGCCGACGTCCGGGTCGCACCGCTCGGCGTCGACCGCGCCGTGTTCCACGAGCCGTCCACCGCCGAGGTCGAGGACGCCCGGATCGCCGCGACGCTGCCCGAAGGTGCGCCCTGGATCGCGTTCCTCGGCACGATCGAACCGCGGAAGAACGTCACCGCGCTGCTCGACGCCTACGCCGCGGTGCGTTCCGCGCGGACGGCCGCCGGCTCGGACGCCGGCTCGGCTGGTGGCTCGGCTGGTGGCTCCGACGTCCCGTGGCTGGTGCTCTCCGGGGCCCGCGGGTGGGACGAGTCCGCGATCGCTCGCCTCGACGCCCTGCAGCCAGACGAGCACGTGATCGAGGCCGGCTACCTGCCCCTCGAGGACCTGGCCGGCTACCTCGGCGGAGCGGAGTTCGTCGTCTACCCGTCACTCGGCGAGGGCTTCGGCCTGCCGGTGGTCGAGGCGATGGCCTCCGGCGCCTGCGTCCTGACCACCCGGCGGCTGTCACTGCCCGAGGTCGGCGGTGACGCAGCGGTGTACACCGAGCCGTCCGCCTCCGCACTGGCGTCCGCGATGACGCGGCTGCTCGACGACCCGTCGCTCGTCGCGTCGCACCGGGCGGCCGCGCTGGCCCGCGCCGCCTCGTTCACGTGGGAGGCGACGGCAGCCGTGCACGTCGAGGCCTACTCGGCCGTGGCCCGGGACGCCCGGTCCGGGGGTACCCGGTGATCCGCGTCGCCGTGCTGACGGTCACCTACAACACCGGCGAGACCATCCGGCCGTTCCTGGCCAGCGTCGCGGCGGCGTCCTCGGAGCCGGTCGCCGTCGTGATCGCCGAGAACGGGTCCGCCGACATCGACGCGCTGCGGGCGATCGGTGAGTCCTACGGCGCCGTCGTGGTGTCATCGGGGCGCAACCGTGGCTACGGCGGGGGCATCGACGCCGCACTGAGCGCCCTCGACGACGTCCTTCCCGACGTCCGCCCCGAGTTCCTGCTCGTCACGAACCCCGACGTCGTGCTCGCACCCGCCTCGATCGACGAACTCGTGCGCGCCGCCGACCGGCTGCCGTCCGGCGGGTCGTTCGGGCCGCGGATCCTCGACGAGCAGGGTGAGACGTACCCGTCCGCACGCCAGCTGCCGTCGCTCCGGACCGGGCTCGGCCACGCGGCGTTCTCGCGGTTCTGGCCCGCCAACCCGTGGAGCCAGCGGTACTGGTCCACCACGCAGGTCGTCGAGCGCGAGGCCGGCTGGCTGTCCGGCGCGTGCTTCCTCATCCGGACGTTGGTGTTCCGCGAGCTCGGCGGGTTCGACGAGTCGTACTTCATGTACTTCGAGGACGTCGACCTGGGCCAGCGCGTCGGTCGCTCCGGTCGCGCGAACGTGTACGTGCCGACGGCCGTGGTCACCCACACCGGGGCGCACTCGACGTCGTCCAACCGGCGCCGGATGGAGATCGAGCACCACCGCAGCGCGTACCGGTTCCTGTCGCGGAAGTACCGGGCGTGGTGGCTCTGGCCGCTGCGCGTCGCCCTGCACGCGGGCCTCTCTGCCCGCGCCCGCTGGGTCACACGCAAGTAGCCCGGTCGGGGGCCTGCGGGGCCGTGCGCGACCCCGCTAGGCTCGGCGCCGTGCACCGCGACCCGGAACCCTGGCTCGGCTGCGGCCCGATCGACGCCGCCCGCCGCTACTGGACGGGGGCGTTCACGTTCCGCCGTGCCCGTGCGAGCCGGGCCGAGTTCTGGTGGGCACGCGCCGTCGACGTGCTCGTGGTCTGGCTCGTCGTGACGTTCGTGCCGATGGCCACCGGGATCCCGGACGCCGACGACTCGATGTCGACCTTCCAGAACACCCCCGGGTTCCTCGGGATCGGGCAGTCCGTCCTGAGCCTGAACGGCAGCCCCGACGGCTGGCACGTCGTCGCCCAGGGGCCGCCGTCGCAGTGGGTGCTGTTCGTGTGGTGCGTGCTGACCGTCATCCCGAACCTGGCACTCGGCGCGCGACGACTCCGCGACATCGGTTCGCCGGCGTGGATCGCGCTGTTCGGCGGCTTCCCGATCCTGGACCTGTTCCTGCTGCTCGGTGCCCTGCGCCGCAGTTGGCGCCCGACGCTCCCGTCGGACCCGGACCCGGAGCCGTCCGGCGCCGAACTCCCCGTCGCCCACCGCGCCGCGTAGCCGCCCGCCCGATCCGGATCGACGCCGGGCGCGCCCCGGCACGGTCATCGCGCCCGGAAGAGTCGGGGCGCGATGACCGCGGCGGGGCGCAGCTCGGGACGGGACTCGTCGACGCGGAGCGACGGGTTCAGGCGCGGAGGCGGGCGCGCTCGGCGCGGGCGGCGGCCAGCAGCACGGCGGCTCGGGCGTCGAAGGAGTGCTCCGCGGCGATGCGCGACGCGACCGCCGCCCGCTCGGCAGCAGTCGGCCAGGCGTACGACGGGTCGAGGAGCGCAGCGAGCTCGTCACGGGAACGCGCGACCGCGAGCGTCGGGACGTCGAGCACCTCGGTCAGCCCGGCGACCTCGTCGGTGACGACGACTCCCCCGGACGCCAACACGTCGAACACCCGGTTCGACACGAAGCCACCGGCCGCCATGTCCGCCCAGTGGTCGTTGAGCACCACGCGCGCCGAGGCGTAGGCCGTGGCGACCTCAGCCCGGCTCAGCGACGGTTCGCCGAGCGCTGCGTCGGGGACCACGCCCTGCCACCCCGGGCCGTGCACGCGCAGGTCGGCTCCGAGCGCCACGGCATCGGCAACCACCGGGCGCGCGGCGCCGCGGGTCGAGCCGACGAACACCACCCGGTCGGCATCGGGGCTCGTCGTCGCCCGCGCGCCCGGGTGGAACACCGCGGGGTCGGTCGCCTGCAGCAGCGTGCGGACCGGGACCCCCGATCGCGCTGCGGCCGCAGCAGCCCAGACCGGCCCGGCGGCGAACGCCGCGTCGAACGACCGGAGCTCGGTGTCGGAGACGTCGTCGGGGTGGCTGATCACCCAGAGCAGGTTCACCGACGCAGGGTTCGGCGGCACCCGGTCGAGTCCGCGGATCACGAGCGTCACGTCGTCCGAGGCATCGTCGTCCCGCACGTGGGCGTCACGGCGGTCGATCCGGACACGCTGCCCGAGCCGCTCGAGGGCCCCGGCCAGCTCGGCGGCGAAGTGCACGTCGCCCCAGCCGTCACCCTCGGGCCCGGCGGGAGCGGCGATCTTCAGCGACCAGGTGAGCGGGTCGGTGGCGCTGCTGGTCGTCCGGCGGACCGGTGTCACCGGTCGCGCTCCCCACGGCGGCAGCGGCGGCCCGGCGGAGACTGCAGCGCCCCGGCCGTCGACCGAGTCCCGTCTCGCGTCCCGCCACGACGAGAACACGTCCACGGTGGCGGCGTCGATCGTCCGCCCGGGTTCAGCGAGTCGGACGGTCTCACCGACGTCCTCCACCAGGATCGTGGGACCCGACTGCGGTCGCTGGCGCACGGCGCACGCGTGCGTCCACCCGACGAGCGTCGTCGGCTCGTCCGTGAGCACGGGCGCAGGGACGATCGCGGCCCGGGGCACAGCGAGCACGGGTTGATCGGCACCGAACACCGAGTCCCCCGTGCCGAACGGACGGTCGTCCGACCACGGGAGTGCGCCGGGACGGATGAGCAGTGCACCGTTTCGCGCCGAACCGTCCGCCGTGCGCACCGAGGCCTGCACCAGGCGGTGGACTCCGGTCTCGGCGAGCGCCCGGAGGCCGGCGGCGTCGATCGTCACCGAGGTGTCGACGAGCACGAGGACCCGTCCGACCCCGGCGGCGATGCCGGCGTTGATCGCGGACCCCAGGCCGTCGACGGGCACGGTCCGCACCCACGGCAGGCGACGACCGAACGGGTCGCGCGGCGAGGCGTCGGCGACGTAGCTCACGGCGCGGACGTCAGCGCCACGGCCGAAGGCCTCGCGGGCGACGGCGCCCAGGCGCGCGACCTCGGCGTGCCGGTCCGAGCGGGTCGTGACGAGGACCGTGACGTCCTGGTCCAGGTGCGGCAGGGAACGGTCGAAGCCGGCCACGCGGACGACGTCAGTCGTCGTCGCGGACGCGGGACGGGCCTCCCGGTCGGGGTGGCCGGTCGCCGTCGTGTCGCGACGACGGCGGCCGAACCACCCAGAACCGGACGCCACGGGCGGTGCTAGGCGCCGAGGAGCCGCTGGAGGTAGACGCCGTAGCCGCCCTTGACGAGCGGTGCGGCGAGCTCGGCGAGCTGCGCGTCGTCGATCCACCCGTTGCGCCAGGCGATCTCCTCGATGCAGCCGATCTTGAAGCCCTGGCGGTCCTCGATGACCTTCACGTACTCGGACGCCTGCATCATCGACTCGAACGTGCCGGTGTCGAGCCAGGCCGTGCCACGGTCGAGGACCTGGACGCCGAGCTCGCCGGCCTCGAGGTAGCGCTCGTTGACGGTCGAGATCTCGAGCTCGCCGCGGGCGCTCGGCTCGATCGTCTTCGCGATCTCGATGACCTTGTTGTCGTAGAAGTACAGGCCGGGGACGGCGTAGTTCGACTTCGGCTCGGCCGGCTTCTCCTCGATGGAGACGGCGGTGAAGTCGTCGTCGAACTCCACGACGCCGTAGGCCTTCGGGTCGGCCACGTGGTACGCGAAGATCGTCGCGCCGTCGACCTCGGTGTTCTTCCGCAGGTTCGTGCCGAGGCCGGTGCCGTGGAAGATGTTGTCGCCGAGGACGAGGGCGACGCTGTCGTCGCCGATGAAGTCCTCGCCGATGACGAAGGCCTGCGCGAGCCCGTCCGGGGACGGCTGCACGGCGTACTGGATCTCCATGCCGAAGGCGGAGCCGTCGCCGAGCAGGGCCTTGAACTGCTCGTTGTACTCCGGCGTCGTGATGACGAGCACTTCGCGGATGCCGGCCATCATCAGGGTCGACAGGGGGTAGTAGACCATCGGCTTGTCGTAGATCGGCATGAGCTGCTTGCTGATGCCCTTGGTGATCGGCCAGAGGCGCGTGCCGGATCCACCGGCGAGGATGATGCCCTTCATCGGGATCGCTTCCTTACTTCGTTACTTCGTCGTGCGGAGGGACTCGGTGTAGGCCACGCACTCCTCGTACGTCGGCAGCAGACCGGCGGCGGCGGCCGCTTCGAGCGTCGGGGCGCTCGTGTCCTTCTCGGAGAGCACCGGCTCACCGATGCCGTCCGGCAGTTCGAGCCCGACGGTCGGGTCGAGGATCGTGATCCCCTTCTCGCGTTGGGGGTCGTAGTGCGCGCTGACCAGGTAGTTCACGGTGGACTGGTCCTCGAGCGCGACGATCGCGTGGCCGAGGCCCTCGGACAGGTACACGGCCTTGCGGTCGACGTCGTCGATGCGGACCGAGTCCCACTGCCCGAACGTCGGCGAACCGACGCGGATGTCGACGATGTAGTCGATGAAGGCGCCTCGGACGGCGGTGACGTACTTCGCCTGGCTCGGGGCGACGAGGGCGTAGTGGATGCCCCGCGCGACGCCGGCCGACGAGATCGACATGTTCACCTGGCGGAGGTCCAGCGGGTGACCGACCGTCTCTTCGAGGACGTCGGCCCGGTACGCCTCGAGGAATGCTCCTCGTGCGTCGCCGTGCTGGACGGGCGTGAACTCCCACGCGCCGGGGATCTTCAGTTCGCGGATCTGCACCGGGGAAGCCTAGCAAGGTGGCGCATCGCATAGGCTGTCCTGGTTCTGTGCCCCGCGCCCCGCGCGCTGCGACTCCCGAAACGAGACCAAGCGAGCCCGTGAAGCTATTCGTCCAGATCCCCTGCCTCAACGAGGAGAACACCCTCGCCAGCGTCATCGACTCGATCCCGCGTGAGATCGACGGCATCGACGAGATCGAGATCCTGGTCATCAACGACGGCAGCACCGACCGCACCGTCGAGGTCGCCAAGGAACACGGTGTCAAGCACTTCGTGCACCACACGACCAACATGGGGCTCGCCCGGTCGTTCCGCGACGGCGTCGACTACGCCCTGCTGCACGGTGCCGACATCGTCGTCAACACCGACGGCGACAACCAGTACCCGCAGGCGCAGATCGCCGAGCTCGTCCAGCCGATCCTGCGCAAGGAAGCCGAGATCGTCATCGGCGACCGGCAGACCCGCACGATCGAGCACTTCTCCGGCTTCAAGAAGCTCATGCAGCGCTTCGGGTCGTGGGTCGCCAGCCGCGCCGCCGGGCTCGACCTGCCCGACGCCGCGAGCGGGTTCCGCGCGTACTCGAAGTACTCGCTGATCCGCCTGAACATCGTCACGCGCTTCAGCTACTGCATGGAGACCATCGTGCAGGCCGGCTACAAGCGCCTGGCGATCGCGTCCGTGCCGATCACGACGAACCCGAAGACCCGCGAGTCCCGGCTGTTCAGCAACATCTTCCAGCACATGTTCGAGTCCGGCTCGGCGATCGCCCGGGTCTACCTGATGTACCGGCCGATGGCGCTCTTCGCCTGGGTCAGCGTGATCCTGGGCGGGCTCGGGCTCTGGCCACTCGTCCGCTACCTGGTGCTGCTCGCGATGCAGACCCCCGGCAACCACCTGCAGTCGATCATCCTCGGTGTGGTGCTGCTCATCACGGCGCTGCTCTCCATCGTGATCGGCGTCGTCGCCGACCTCACCCGCCTCAACCGCACGCTGGCCGAGGAGCAGCTCGACCTGCAGAAACTGCAGCGGTATGGCGACTGACACGGCCCCGGCCGTGTCGGGCACCGTCGCCCGCCCACGGGTCGAACGTGCCGAGCGCGTCGTCGTCATCGCCCTGACGGTCGCGCTCGCCGCCGTCCTGGCGGTCTGGGCGATCGTGACGACCACGTACAAGGCGCCGGACGAGCCGACGCACGTCGACGCCGTCCTGCACCTGACGATCGGTGACGCCTGGCCGGAGCCGGGCGCGATGCACTACCTCAACGCCACGCACGACACGCAGATCAGCAACCTGCGGCAGCCGGCGTCCGACAACGCGACGTGGGGCGAGCTGCTGCGGGAGTTCCCCGGGGTGCACCCGACGAGCATCGACCAGATGTCGCAGCACCCGCCCACGTACTACGCGCTGGCCGCCGGGGTGCTCCACCTGGTGCACTTCGAGGACCTGCGGTGGGACCACGCCGTGATGGCCCTGCGGCTGTTCGACGCCCTGCTCGTGCTGCCCCTGCCGTTCCTGGCGTGGGCCACCGTGCGTCGGCTGACCGGCTCGCCCCGGGCTGCCGTGGTCGGCGGGGCGGCGATCCTGGCCGTCCCCGAGGTCGCGTCGATCGGTACCTCGGTGACGAACGACGCACTGATGCTGCCCCTCGCGGGTGCGCTGGTGTACTTCGTCGTCCGGCTGCTGACGGGCGACCAGCGGGTGCGGACCACGGTGTGGATCGGCCTGCTGCTCGGCGCGATGCTGCTGACCAAGGGAACTGCCCTGCCCGCCGTCCCCTTCGTCGGGATCGCGGTGATGGCGGCGGGCTGCACCCGCGCGACCGTCTGGCGGAACGTCCTGCGCACCACCTGGACGCTGGGGATCGCCGGCGTCGTCGGTGGGTGGTGGTGGCTTCGGAACATCCTCGTGTACCACGCGATCCAGCCCGACGGCATGGCCTACGCCCGTCCGTCGATGCCGTTCCCGGACGACACCGCCGCCAGCCCGGAGGTCTTCCTGCGCGACTACTGGAACGGCGTGACCCGCACGTTCTGGGGCAGCGTCGGCGGCCTGACGCAGTTCCAGTTCGCCCAGTTCCTGATCGACGGCCTGACCATCGTGTCGATCGCCGGCATCGTCATCTGGGCGTTCCGCCGCGGCCCGTCGCTGCGACCCGCGATCGTCCTGGCGTCGTACCCCGTCATCCTGATCGCCCTGCACATGCAGAGCGGGTGGGGCGGCTACGTGCGGAACACGATCGTCGCCGGCACCCAGGGCCGCTACTACTACCCCACCCTCATCGCCCTGATCGCCCTGAGCGCCCTGGCCTGGCGGCGCGTGACCGTCACCGCGGCCGGCGCCACTCGACTGGCCGTCGGCATGTCCGTCGCAGCGACGGCCATCGCCCTCTACGGCGTCGTCTACGCGCTCCGGGCGTTCGGCCGCGACGCCGCGTTCTGGATCGACGAGTTCTCGATCGTCAAGTTCGACCAGTACGGCATGCTCGCCGCCGGCGGGAACTTCACGCTGGCCACCGTGGCAGCGGTCGCGCTGATCGCCACGGCGGTCCTGCTGGTGCGTTTCGTGCGCCGGACGGCGGTGACGGCGTGACCGCCCGCCGCGAGTGGGTCGTGCTCGGCACGATCACGGTCGCGTGGCTGGGCCTGCTGCTCGGCTTCGCCCTGCTCACCCCCGCGTTCGGCGCCCCCGACGAGCCCGCGCACGTCGACGCCGCGTTCCGGCTGGCGCTCGGCCTCGGGTGGCCGCACGGCGGCGAGATGCACTACCTCGCTGCGATCCGGCAGATCGTGGAGCACCCGGTGCCCGCCGTCGACCGCCCCACGGTCGACGCGCTCCTGGCAGCGGTCCCTGGCGACGCCCCCGCCATCGACCCGATGTCGCAGAACCCGCCGACGTACTGGCTCGTCGCCGCGGGCATCCTGCGCCTGATCCGCTTCGGGGCGCACGACTGGGCCACCTCGGTGCTCGTCCTGCGCCTGTTCGACGTCGTGCTCGTGACCGCGCTGCCCGCGCTCGTGTGGGCGACCGTCCGCCGGGTGACGCGGTCGCCACGGACCGCCCTGGTCGCACCGCTGCTGCTCTTCGCGGTGCCGCAGCTCGCGCAGGTCGCCGCCGGCGTGACGTCGTGGGCGCCGATGATCCTGCTCGGCGCCGTGCTCGTGTGGCTGAGCGTGCGCGTGCTCACCGGTGACCGGTCGTGGTGGACCACGGCGGGGTTGGCCGTGGCGGTGACCGGCCTGGCGGCGATCAGCGCACTCGGCCTGCTGGCGGTGCCGTTCGTCGTGCTCGTGTTCGCGCTGGCCCGCGACGAGCGCGACCACCGCGACCGCGATCGCGACCAGCGCACCGCTCGTCCGTGGCGCCGTGCGGCCCTGCACGCCGGCGTGGTCGTCGTCGCTGCCGCCGCCGTGTCCGGCTGGTGGTGGGTCCGCACGCTGCTCGTCAGCGGGACCCTGCTGCCGGACGCGCTGCGCGGCGTGACCACGGTGCAGCCGTACCCGTCGGGCGGCGCGAACCCCGGCGCGTTCGCCGGTCGGCAGTGGGACGGCCTGACCGCCTCGTTCTTCGGGGACTTCGGCGCGAACCAGTGGCCGCTGCCGCCCATGGTCGTCGACGCCCTGGCGATCGTCGGTCTCGTCGCCCTCGGCTGGTCGTACGCGCGTCGCGGCGCCGGACGCCGGGTGATGACCATCGCCCTGGTCTGGCCGGTGCTCGTCGTCGTCGCGACCCTTGCCTACAACTGGCGGAACTACCTCGGCACGCACCAGGGCATCGGGCTGCAGGGCCGGTTCCTGTTCGTGGCCGTCGTCGCCCTCGTGCTGTCGCAGGCCGTGGCGTGGCGTGCCCTGGTCGTGCGCCCGGAACTGCGCCGCCGGCTCGCCCGGATCGCCGCCGTCGGCTCGTTCGCCATCGCCCTTTACGGCATCGGCATCGCGTACCGCGGCGCGTGGGAGAACGTCCAGTTCCGGGTCACCCCCGGCGGCCTGTCGGCGATGGCCGGTGGCTCACTCGCCGGGCCGCTCCCGATCGCAGTGGCCGGCGCGCTGTTCCTCGCCGCCGCCGTCGCAGCCGCCGTGTTCGTCTGGCGCGCGGCCGCCGTGCCGAGCACCGCGGCCGCCGTGCCGAGCACCACGACCACCCCCGTCACCGGGCTCCCGCTAGAATCGCCGCCGACCCACGAACCGACCGTCAGGAAAGAGAACTCGTGAAGATCCTCGTCACCGGAGGAGCCGGCTTCATCGGCTCGAACTTCGTCCGCCGCACCCTGGAGGACGCGTACCCCGGCCTCGAGGGCGCCGAGGTTGTCGTCTACGACGCGCTGACCTACTCCGGCAACGAAGCGAACCTCGCTCCGGTCGCCGACTCCCCCCGCTACACCTTCGTGCACGGCGACATCCGCGACGCCGCGAAGCTCGACGAGGTCGTCCCGACGGTCGACGCGATCGTGCACTTCGCCGCCGAGTCCCACGTCGACCGGTCGGTCCGCGACTCCGGCATCTTCGTCGAGACGAACGTCGTCGGCACCCAGCGCCTGCTCGACGCTGCGCTCCGCCACGGCACCGAGCGCTTCGTGCACGTCTCCACCGACGAGGTCTACGGCTCCATCAGCGAGGGCTCGTGGGACGAGGAACGCCCGCTCGAGCCGAACTCCCCGTACTCGGCGTCGAAGGCCGGCAGCGACCTGCTCGCCCGCAGCTACCACCGCACCCACGGGCTGAACCTCTCGATCACGCGCTGCTCGAACAACTACGGGCCGTACCACTTCCCCGAGAAGGTCATCCCGCTCTTCGTCACGAACCTCATCGACGACGTGCACGTCCCGCTGTACGGCGAGGGCAACAACATCCGCGACTGGCTGCACGTCGACGACCACACCCGCGGCATCGCGATGGTCCTGACCCGTGGCCGCGCCGGCGAGATCTACAACATCGGTGGCGGCACCGAGCTCACCAACAAGGAGCTCACGCAGCTGCTCCTCGACGCCACCGGCAAGGACTGGTCGTACGTCGACCGCGTCGCTGACCGTCTCGGCCACGACCTGCGCTACTCGGTCGACATCTCGAAGATCCAGGCCGAGCTCGGCTACGAGCCGCAGGTCCCCTTCGAGCAGGGCCTGGCCGACGTCGTGCAGTGGTACCGCGACAACCGTTCGTGGTGGGAGCCGCTCAAGGAGCGCGCAGCGATCGCATGACCCGGTACCTCATCACCGGCGCCGCCGGCATGCTCGGCCGTGACCTCCAGGCCGCGCTCGCCGGCCGCGACGTCACGGCACTCTCACGCGCCGAGCTCGACATCACCGACCCGGCCGCGGTGGACGCCGCCGTCGCCGGACACGACGTCGTGATCAACTCCGCCGCGTACACGAAGGTCGACGACGCAGAAGACCACGAGGACGACGCCTTCGCCGTCAACGCGACCGGCCCGAAGCTCCTGGCCGAGGCCGCGGTCCGCCACGGTGCGAAGCTCGTCACGGTGTCGACGGACTACGTCTTCGACGGCAACGGCACCGCCCCGTACGCCGAGGACGCCTCGACCGACCCGATCAACGCCTACGGCCGCACCAAGGCCGCGGGCGAGGCGTTCGTGCGCGAGATCGCCCCGGACACGTCGTACGTCGTCCGGACCGCCTGGATCTACGGCGCGCACGGACCGAACTTCGCCGCGACGATGCTCCGGCTGGCCGGCTCGCACGACACCGTGAGCGTCGTCACCGACCAGGTCGGTCAGCCGACATGGACCGGCGACCTCGCCGCGCGGATCGTCGAGCTCGTCGACGGCGACGCCCCCGCGGGCGTCTACCACGGCACCAACGCCGGGCAGGGGTCGTGGTTCGACTTCACCCGCGCCATCTACACCGAGCTCGGACTCGACCCCGAGCGCGTCCTGCCGACCGACAGCGCCGCGTTCGTCCGGCCGGCGCCGCGCCCGGCGTACAGCGTGCTCGGCCACGACGGCTGGTCGCGCGCCGGCCTCGCGCCGATGCGCGACTGGCGCGAGGCGCTGCGCGCCGCGGTGGCCGCAGGAGCGTTGACGGAGTAAGCACGGCAGTCGACCGGGAGGCCCGGATCACGTCCGCCGCGTCGGGAACGTGATCCGGGCCTCCCGTCCAGGTCTCCTGCCGCGGCTTCCAGGGGGCGGCCCACCTGCCCTGGTAGGGTCGGGCAGCCGGGCGCCGGGCCGGTCCTCGGCCCCATCACCACGACGAGGAGAGCAGCACCATGACCACCCTCCACGTCCTCGTCGACCAGGTCGTCGCACCCGTTCCGGGTGGCATCGGGCGGTATGCCGAAGAGCTCGCCCGGCACCTCGTGGCGAACGCGCCGAGCGGCTGCGACGTCGCCGGGGTCGTGTCCGCGGTCAGCTCCGACGAGATGGCCCACCTGCGCACACTGCTGCCCGGGCTGTCCGACCTGCAGCGTCTGCCGCTGGCCCGTCGTGAACTCTCGCTCGCGTGGCAGGGCGGCTTCGTCGGTGGCATCGCGAAGGGCATGGTGCACGCGCCGAGCGTCCTCGCTCCCCTGGTCAAGCACGACCGGTTCCAGGACCCGGGCCGGCAGACCGTCGTCACCGTGCACGACACCGTGCCGTGGACGAACCCCGAGACCCTGACGCCCCGCGGCGTCCACTTCCACAAGGCGATGGTGAAGCGCGCGTGGAAGCACGCCGACGCCGTCGTCGTGCCCACCCACGCGGTCGCGAGCGCACTGAACGAGATCCACCGGTTCGACGACCGACTGCGCGTCATCGGCGGAGCTCCGAGCGGCCGGCTGCGGCTGCCCGTCGACGCCGACCTGCGCGCCGAGCGTCTCGGACTGCCGGACCGCTACGTGCTGGCCGTCGGCACGCTCGAACCACGCAAGGCGCTCGGGTCCCTGATCGAGGCGCTCGCGCACCCCGACGCCCCCGCCGACATCCCGCTCGTGATCTCCGGCCCGGACGGCTGGGGCGACGTCGACGTGTACGGCACCGCCGAGCGCGCCGGGCTCGCCCGCGACCGGGTGAAGGTGCTCGGGCGGATCGACGACGCCGACCTCGCCGTGGTCTACGACCGGGCGACGGTGTTCGTGTTCCCGAGCTTCGCCGAGGGCTTCGGCCTGCCCGTGATCGAGGCGATGAGCTTCGGCACCCCGGTCATCCACTCCGACGACCCCGCGGTGGCCGAGGTCGCGTCCGACGCCGGGGTGACCGTCGCCCGGAACCCGCGGGACTCCTACCCGGAGCGGATCGCGCAGGCGGTCTACCAGGTCGTCAACGACCCGTTGCTCGCGGGGCAGCTCGCCGTCGCCGGGCCGGACCGTGCCCGGATGTACGACTGGAGCGACTCCGCCGCCGAGACCTGGCAGCTGCACGCCGACCTCTGAGCCGACGCGGGCGTCCCGTCACTTCTCGGAGGTGCACGTCACTTCTTGTACGTGTACGTGCTGACCCAGTCGATGTACAGGTGACCGGTGGCGCCCCAGTTGCCCACTTGGAACATGTACCGGTGCGCGGTCTTCGGCACGTGCTTCGTGATCGTCTTGATCACCTCGCCGTCGAGGCGGTAGCGCACCGACTTCCCCGGGATCCACTCGATCGAGTACGTGTGCCACGACCGCCACGAGACGCCGGTGCTCAGGCTCGTCGCGTTGACCTCCTGGCCGGGGGTCATCGAGTGGTGGTGCAGCATCGGCTGCTGCTCGAAGTTCGACTCGGGGTAGTCGATCTCGCCGTCCGACCACTTGTCGGACGACGGCCAGAGCATGAACGCGGCGCCGTTCCCGTTGCCGCCGGTCGCCTTGGCACGGACGATGAACTTGCCGCCCGTGTGCCCCCATGCACCCGACGGGGTGCCGAAGGTGCCGGCAGCGCCGTGCTTGCCGTCCAGCTTGACGTCCATGTACCCGTTGTGCGAGCTGATCTGGGCGCCCGAGTAGTACATGCCCCCGGTGCCGTCCGGGTAGGGCTGCCACGACTTCGCGTAGGTCGTGGCGAACTTCCCCTTGGCCGCCGCCGCCGTGCTGAAGTTCTCGCGGAAGGTCTGCTTGAAGTTCCCGACGCTCCCGATCGGTGCCGAGCTGGCGGACGCTGCGGTTCCCGTGCCGAGCGGTCCAGCGACGAGTGCGGCACTGAGGAGCACGACGGTGAGTGCGGCCCGCTTGGTTGCACGTTTCTGCATGAGCTGTCACTCCCTGACGTGACGGTTCGCACCCGTTCCCGTGGGTGCCGGGCGGCCGGATCTCGACCACCCGCCGTTCACCGTAGTTGCGAAATGCAGCCCGCGCGCGGGGTTGACAGAACCGCTTTATCCCCAGTACGCGGGGGTTGCAGAACGTTCCGTCTACGTCGAAGAAGTGCTGATCAGCGCCCTGTTGCGTCCCCCGTTCTGGGGCTGCCGGCGGCTCGTGGGCTCCGGCAGGCGGTGGTGTTCAGACCCGCGTGCGACGGCGGCGTGACGACACGACGGCGGTGACGACCGCGGCGAGGACAGCGACGACCGCGACCACCGCTGCGACCTCGGCCACGTGCGACGCCAGGAGCCACGAGTCGAACTGCGACTTCGTCGCGACGACGTGCTCGTCCGTGCCTCGGATCCGCCAGGACACCGGGCCGGCACCCCGTGCGGCGACGGCGCACACCACGGCGGCGACGACCGCGACACCGACCAGGACGAGGGTGGCGGTGTGGCGACGGAGACGAGCGGGCATGGCGGTACCGTAGCGCGCATGACCCGATGCGAGGAATGCGGCCGACCGATCACCGGCGAGGCCGTCCGGACAGCGACGCGGACGCTCGACCGTGCCTGCGCCGACCGGACGAACGCGATCGCGTACGGCGTCCTGAACGGCGGGAACCCGTTCGACGGTCCCGGGGCCACCCGCGCGGAACGCTCGAGGGAGTCGCGCAGGCGCGCGGAACGCTAGAGGGAGTCGCGCAGGCGCGCGGCCTTCTCCTCGACCAGTCGCTCGAGGCCGTCGGCGTAATCGGTCAGGCGAGCCGCGACCGCGGGCTCCGAGGTGCCGATGATCCGCGCGGCGAGGAGTCCGGCGTTCGCGGCGCCGTTGATCGCCATCGTCGCCACCGGGATGCCGGCCGGCATCTGCACGATCGACAGCAGCGAGTCGAGGCCGTCGAGGCGTGCGAGCTGCACCGGGACACCGATGACGGGCAGCGTCGTCATCGAGGCCACCATGCCCGGCAGGTGCGCGGCGCCACCGGCACCGGCGATCACGACGCGGATGCCACGCTCGGCGGCGCCGCGGGCGAACCGGGTCATCTTGTCGGGCGTGCGGTGCGCCGACACGACGTCCGCCTCGAACGGGATGCCGAGCTCGGCCAGGATGTCGGCCGCAGCGCGCATCGTCGGCCAGTCGGAGTCCGACCCCATGATGATCGAGACGAGCGGCTGGACGGGTGCGTCGGTGTCGGTCACGCGACGAGCCTAGCCGAGCAGCACGCGGCGCCAGGCGTCGTCGTCACGGCCGATCGTGCGCTCCCCCGTGACCCACCGGACCGCCCGTTCGTCGGCCGTCCCGCGCTCGACAGCGGCGCGCACCGCACCACGCCAGGCGCCGACGTCGTCCGGCACCGCGACGGCCCCGTGGGCCCGCGCCACGGCGTAGGAGGGCCGGTCCGAGACCACTGCTGGCAGTCCGAGTGCGGTGTACTCGAGGAACTTCAGGTCGCTCTTCGCGCGGTTGAACTCCTCGTCACGCAGGGGCGCGACACCGGCACGCCAGCGCTCCCGGTGCGCCACGAGCCAGCGGGAGAACGCCGGGTAGTGGCCGTCCGGCACCTCGACGCGGCGGAACCAGTCGGCGCCGCCCTCGTCGGTCACACCGATGACCTCGAGCCGGATCGGCGTGCCGTCGGTGGTCGTCAGGTCGGTGAAGACGTCGCGCAGGAGTTCGAGGTCGGCGGCGTGGGTGAGCGTGCCCATGTAGAGCACCCGGTGCTCTGCTCCGGGACGATCGTCGTCGTCCTCGGTCGCGCCGGCGGTCCACAGCCCCGGGTCGAGGGCGTTCGGCACGACCGTGACGTCGCGGGCCACCGGGTGCACGACCTCGGCCAGCTCCGGTGTGCTCACGACGACCGTGTCGGCACCGCGGACCAGTGCGTCGATCGAGGCGAGGCGGTCCGGGTCGTACTCGGCGCGGGCGAGGCGCTGGCGGCCGGACTCGGTGAAGAAGTCGTCGTCGACCTCGCCGACGACGCGGACGCCGCGGGCCGCAGCCGCCGCGAGGAAGGGCTGCACGGCGTCGCGCGGCAGGATGTCGCGCTGCACCAGGACGGCGGCGTACGACGTCGTGTCGACCCCGTCGACGAACGCGACGGGGTCGACTTGGCGGACCTCGGCCGTGCCGCTGGCCGCCAGGTGCTCGGTGCGCCGGACGACGCGCACGTGGGCGGATGCGGGGTGGGCGCCGTCACCGCCCGCGACGACGTAGCCGAGGACCGGCAGCGGAACGGGCACGGGGGGCGTCCCGGCGACGACCCGGCGGAGTCGACGAGCGGCCCGGCGGACGAGATCACGCGGCATGTGCCCATCCTCTCGCACCGGGCGACCTGGCTCACACGCAGTGATCGGACGCGCACCGTGCGGAGTTCGTCGCCGGGGAGCCCGCTGACCGCTCCGTGCGAGCCTGCATGACCACACCCAGCGATCAACCTCGCACCGACTGAGCAGTGCCGCACCGTGCGCAGGGAGGAGAACAGGCGAGCACCGTGCCCCGTTCCCCACTCCTGTCGTCGCTGACCGCTCCGTGCGAGCCTGCATGACCGCACCCAGCGATCAACCTCGTACCGACTGAGCAGTGCCGCACCGTGCGACGGCAGCACGGGCACCTCGCACCTCGCACGGTGCGGGGTTGCCAGCGGAACGGGCCCGAGCGCTCAGCGCCGCGCCACCGTCACCGTCCGGCAGGGGCTCGCTTTCCGGTCCTTCCCGGTGCCGGTGTTCCGCGCGACCGCGCAGACGGTCCGCTTGCCGGCCTTGAGCGCGACGGTGCCGGCGAAGCCGTGCTTCGTGCCAGAGCCCCACGTCCGGTCGACGTCGGCGCGCACGCGTCCCGCCGACAACGACGTCACCCGTCTGCCGTCGACCGTGATCGCGACGGTGCTGGCGAAGGACACGGTGTCACCGTCGAAGGCCCAGCCACGGACGCTGATGCCGCCCCGTTTCCCCGTCACCGACTCGAGCGCGACGTAGGGGTCGTGCCGGAAGGCGCGGACGGTGGCGCACCCGAGCGTGGTGTCCGACCCGGCGCCGATGTTCTCCGCGGTCACGCAGACCCGGCGAGCGCCGGCGGCAGCGGGGACGACGGCCTCGAAGCCGTGGGTCGCCCCGACGCCCGCGGCGGCGTCGACGTCGGTGCGGCGGAGTCCGGCGGTCACGGCTCCCGCGGCGACGCCGTCGACGGTGGCACGGACCCGGACGGGCTGCGTGGGGTCGTCCTCGTCGAAGGCCCATCCCCGGACCCGGACGCCGCCGCCGGTGCCGGCGACGACCTCGAGCGATCCCTGCGGCGCGAGGTCGGCCGCGGGCACCCCGAGCCGGGCGTTCGCGACGAGTGCCTGGGCGTAGGAGGACCACCACTTGCCCGCGGCGGGGGCGCCGTTGCAGGTGCCGTCGCTCGCGCCGGGGGTCTTCACCCACAGCAGGGCGTCGAGTGCGGTGCCGTCGGTGGCGACCCGGGGCGAGGTGCCGAGTCCGGCGCCGGGGCCGTTGCACCAGGTCCCACGCCAGCCCTGTCCGTTCCGCGAGGTGTCGATCACGTAGTGCGATCCCCCGGTCGCAGTGGATACCTTCTGCGCGTAGGCCTGTTCCTGGGCGGTCGGGTAGTAGTTCGCGACGTTCGTGAAGAACCCGCGGGCCCGCTGCACGCCGGCACTGTTCAGGCGTGCAGCCATCGTCGCGGGCGGCACCCAGTTCGAGTTGCCGGCGTCGAGGTAGGCGGGCACCCCGGCGGCGGTGAGCCCGGCGACGGTACGGGACAGGATCCGGTAGCGCTGGTCGTCGAGCGTGGTGCTGCACTTCGCGTTGCTGAGCATCGCGAGGGAGTCCGGCTCGACGATCACGGCGGCGCGGTGTCCGGCGAGTGCCGCGGTGACCTGGTCGACCCAGGCGTCGTAGGAGGCCTCGGAGAACCCGCCGGCGGAGTACCCGCCGCAGTCCCGGTCCGGGATCGCGTACAGCACGAACACCGGGGTGGTGCCGGACTGCTCGGCGCCCGAGACCGCCGTGCTGATCGTCTTGGTCAGCTGGGTCCCCTGCGTCCATTCGCCGAGCCACGTCGCGACGGGGTACCGGGCGATGGTCGACGCCGCGGCGGCACCAGCGGGGTCCGAGGCGGCGAGCGCGGTGGCCGCCTTCGCTGCCTCGCTCGTGGGCGACCGGTACGGACCGGCACCGTACAGCGACGCAGCCGATGCGGAGCGGATGGTCGTCGCGGACGTCGCGGCGGTGGCGCTCGACCCGAACGCGACGGGCAGCAGCCCGCCGACGAGGGCGGTGAGTGCGACGGCGGCGCTGCAGACGACGACACGGCGCGGACGGCGGCGCATGGACACTCCCCTGGACGATCGGACCCCTGACCCGTCCATGGCACCATGCGCCCGCACTGGCGGCCAGCCGCCAGTGCGGGTGGCACCCGAGCGGGTGTCGGCAGCAGTGCCGACACCCGCTCGTCAGTCGTCGAAGTGCGCCGCGGCCGCGCGTGCCCGGTAGACGACGTCGTCGACGTCGTCGCCGATCACCGTGACGTGCCCGATCTTCCGACCGGGTCGGGGGGCCTTGCCGTAGAAGTGGTACTTCGCCTCGGGGAACGCCTCGAGCGCGGCCGGGTACCGGGCGGCGAGGTCGCCGTCGGCCGGTCCGCCGAGCACGTTGATCATCACGGCAGCCGGGGCGAACGACCCGGTGGCACCGAGCGGCAGGTCGAGGACGGCACGCAGGTGCTGCTCGAACTGGCTCGTCGTCGCACCGTCGATCGTCCAGTGACCGGTGTTGTGCGGTCGCATCGCGAGTTCGTTGATGAGGATGCGCTCGTCGGCGGTCTGGAACAGCTCGACGGCCAGGACCCCGGTGACCCCGAGCTCCTCGGCGATCCGGACCGCGATCGACTCCGTCACGTCGGCGATGCGTCCGGCGCTGTCGGGCGCGGGGGCGATGACCTCGGCGCAGACACCGTCGCGCTGCACGGTCTCGACCAGCGGCCACGCGACCACCTGGCCGGAGGGGCGGCGGGCGACGGACTGCGCGAGTTCGCGGGTGAACGGGACGAGCTCCTCGGCGAGCAGCGCCTGCCCGCCGCCGGCCTCGGCGACGGCGATGAACCAGTCGTCGACGTCCGAGGAGTCGGACACGACCCGCACGCCCTTGCCGTCGTAGCCACCGCGGGGCGTCTTCACGACCGCGCGGCCGCCGTGCTCGTCGAGGAAGGCCCGGAGCTCGTCGGGGTCGTGCACCGCGGCCCAGTCCGGCACCGGCAGGCCGAGCTCGGAGAGCTTCGTGCGCATCGTGATCTTGTCCTGGGCGACGGCCAGCGGACCGGGTCCGGGGCGGACGGCCACGCCGGCGTCGACCAGGGCGCGCAGGACGTCCTGGGGCACGTGCTCGTGGTCGAACGTCACCACGTCGACGTCGCGGGCGAACGCCAGCACCCTCGCGGCGTCGTGGTAGTCGCCCTCGGCCGTGGCGGCGATGGCGGCCGACATGCCCGGACCCTCGGCGAGGACCCGGATGTCGATCCCCAGCTCGACGGCCGCCGGCACCATCATCCGTGCCAGCTGTCCCCCACCGATGACCCCGACGCGCAACGCCATGCTGTGTGATCCTTCCGGCGTTCACACCGTCCGGGGTGAACGCGTTGTCTACAATCGCTGTTCGGGTCGCGCTGTGCACGGCCCGTGACAACTCTACGGATCCTGGAGGGCACGTGCGGCGCCTCATTGCCCAACTGGCACGCTTCGGCGTGGTCGGTGCCGTCGGCTTCGTCGTGGACACCACGGTGTTCAACGTGCTGCGCATCACCGTCCTGAACCCCGACGAGGTGCACTCCGGGCCGTTCTGGGCGAAGGTCGTCTCCACCGTCGTCGCCATCTTCGTCAACTGGATGGGCAACCGGTACTGGACGTTCCGCGAGCAGCGCCGTGCCGTCGCCACCCGCGAGGGCATCGAGTTCGTCGTCGTCTCGCTCGGCGGCATGGTCATCGCGCTCGCGTGCCTCGGGGTGTCCCACTACGTGATGGGACTGACGTCGGTATTCGCCGACAACGTCGCGAACATCGTCGGCCTGGTGCTCGGCACGGTGTTCCGCTTCTGGCTCTACAAGGTGTGGGTGTACCACCCCGAGCGGACCGGCTCCGAGCCCGCGGCCGCGGACGTCTCACCCGAGGGGCGCGCCCTAGACTCGACCGGGTGACGGCCCACGAGACCACCACCAGCACCACCGCACCACCCCGCACCGCCCGCTGGGAGCGTGTGGCGATCGCCGTCGTCACGGCGACCTTCGGCCTGTGGCTCGTCGCCTGGGCGCTGATCGTCCCGGTCTTCGAGGCCCCGGACGAGACGGCGCACATCGACGCCGCCGTGCACGTCGCGCTCGGTGACGCCTGGGCCGCCCCGGGCGACCTGTACGTCACCAACGCGGTGCAGGCCGCGAAGGTCGAGCAGGCGACGAAGCCGTCCAGCGAGTGGTCGACCGTCAGCGAGCTGCTGCAGAACGCCCCCGGGCCGTCGTCGACCGTCAACCAGATGACCCAGCACCCGCCGACCGCCTACCTCGCCGGTGCCGCCGTGCTCCGTGCCGTGGACTTCGGTGACCTGCGGTGGGACCGGGCGTTCACCGCGCTGCGGCTCGCCGACGTCCTCGCCGTCACCGCACTGCCGCTGCTGGCGTGGGCGTCCGTCCGCCGGGTGACCCGGTCGCCGCGGGCCGCGCTCGTCGGTGGGCTCGCCGTGTTCGCGACGCCCGAGCTCGCGTCCATCGGTTCCTCGTTCTCGAACGACGCCCCCGTCCTGCTCGTCGCCGGGATCGTCGTGTGGCTCGCCACCCGGCTGCTCACCGGTGACACCCGGTGGCGCACCACCATCGCGCTCGCGGTGGTGCTCGGCGCCCTGGTCTGGATCAAGGGCACCGGACTGCCCGCCGTGCCGTTCGTGGCGGTGGTCGTGCTCTTCGCCGGCGCCGGGGTGCTGTCGCTGCGGCAACGGGTGGTCCGCACCGTGGTGACGATGGCCGTGTCCGGTGGCATCGGGGCGTGGTGGTGGGTGCACAACTGGTTCGCCTACGGCCGGATCCAGCCGAACGGCTACACGGCGATGCGTCCGCCCAAGGACTTCCCGCCCGGCGAGCACCCGACGCTCGGGCACTTCCTCGACGTCAGCTGGGGCACGCTCGCGCGCACGTTCTGGGGCAGCTTCGGCGGTCGCGCACAGGTCAGCATGGGCGACCTGCTCACGGCCGTCCTGACGGTCATCGCGCTCGTCGTGCTCGTCGGCTGGGCGTTCCGGCGCGGACCCGACCTACGGGTGGCCCTGTGTCTGGCGGTGTTCCCGGCGCTGCTCATCGGCATCCAGAACCGGACGAGCGCGCACTCGTACCTCACCACCACCGAGGTCGCTGCGACCCAGGGGCGCTACTACTTCCCCGCGATCGTCTGCCTGATCGTCCTGAGCGCCCTGGCCTGGCGACGCCTGGTGCCCGCCGGACGCGCACGCTCGTGGGTCGCGGTGGCGCTGGCCGTCCTGCTGCCCGCGGTGGGCGTGTACGGGTTCGCGGTGGCGTCGGCGTGGTTCTGGAACGCCGCCCTGTTCCCGGTGACGGGTCGCGGACTGCTCCGCTACACGGAGATCGGGCCGGTGCCGCCCGCAGTGCTCGTTGCCGTGGTCGCGCTGGTGGCCGTCGGCCTGGTCGCGTCGGTCGTCCAGGTCGTCCAGGTCGCCCGTGCCGACCGTCGGGTGGCCGCCCCCGCGTCGTGACCACACGTCGGGCGCGCGGCTGACGGGGTGGACGCCCCACCAGACGGACGGGAGGCCCGGTGCCAGCTGGCACGTCCCTCCAGGCTCGGCCGTCACCCCGCTGGCGCGGTGCGCCGGTACCGGCTGGTGGGGCCCACCTCCCGGCTCGGTCGTCACGCGCGTCGCGTGCCCCCGGATGGTGAGCAGGAATGGTCGGGTCGCGCACCGCGGACCCGACCGTTCCTGCTCACGAAGTGCGCGTCAGGCGGCGGGAGCGCTGCCCTCGACGGCCGACGGGTCGTCGGTCGGACGACCACGGCGGAACCAGGTCGGTGCTGCGGCGCAGAGCAGGAACAGGCCGTCGACCGCCAGGCTCCACACGCGGGTGACGACGACCACGACCAGGGCGATCCCCGGCGGCATGACGAGGGTGAGGAGCAGGGCCTGCACGCCCTCGCGGACGCCGAGGCCACCGGGGGCGAACACGGCCAGCATGCTGATCGCCGAGGCCATGCTCGCGGCACCGATGACGAACGCCGCGTCGCTGAGCTTCAGCGACGGGTACACCCCGAGGGTGATGAAGTAGTACGCGGTGCCCGACAGGATCGCACCGGCGACGTAGAGGCCGGCGCCACCGAGGACGGTGCCGAGGTTCGGGCGGACGTCGGCCTCGAGCGGCTTGCGGCGCAGGATCTTCAGCGCGATGCCGATCAGGAACACGAAGACCCGCGGGATCAGGCAGACGACGCAGGCGACGAACGCCGCGATCATCAGCGCGATGAGCCACGGGCTGAGCGCGTGCGTGCGGGGGTCGATGAGCAGCAGGACGAGCGCCAGGGCGAGGGTGGCGGCGATCTGCAGCGCGCCCTCGAGCAGGCCGCTCACGCCGAGCCGGGCCTTCGAGACGCCGTGCTTCGAGGCGAAGTAGACCTTGCCGATGATCCAGGTCGCGGCGCCGGGGATGTAGCGGCCCATCCAGGACTTCGCGTACACGTAGGTCAGCGTGACGCCGCTGCCCTTGAGGCCGGTCGCCCCGAGCCGCCGCAGCAGGTAGAACCAGATGCCGACGCCCCAGTAGCGGAAGCCCAGGCTGATCACGGTCGCCAGGATCACCCAGCCCCACTGCCAGTCCAGCCCGGCGAGCTGCCCCCAGTCGACGCTCCGCACGTACAGCACGAGGAAGACCGCGAGCAGCACGTAGAAGACGATGGGGATCGCCTTGCCGAGGAACCGTCGCCAGGTCGGCGGACGCTTCCCCTCGGGCGCGGGGGTGTCGCTGGTGGTTCCTGACAAACGTGGTCTCCTGCCGGGCTTCGGGACCAGGTCATCGTAGACGCTGGCGTGGCGCGCTCCCTGGAGCAGCGGCTACTTCGCGAACTTCACGATCTGGACGCGGCAGGGGATCTCGGGATCGGTGGACCGGTCGGCGCTGCACGAGATCGTCGCGTTGTACGTGCCGACGAGCTTCCCGGCCATCGAGTAGTCGCGTGCCGGCGCGTTGGCGGGGTCGAACTGCACGAAGTACTGCACGCCCTCGTCGATGAACAGCTTGCGCATCGCGTCCGAGTGGTACGTGTAGCCCTGACCTGAGCGACCGTACACACGCGTGTCGGTCAGGAACGCCAACGAGGACAGCGACCGGTAGTTCGAGCCGATGACGGTGGCGTCCTCGGGCAGGGCCCCGCTCGCCCGGATCTGGTCGGCGAGCCGCACGATCTCGGGGACGTCGGTCGGTCCGGTGACACGAAGCGCCTCGGTGCGGTTCACCGACGGGTAGAAGGGTGCCGGCGACCCGATCCAGTTCTGCGTGAACGACGCCACGGGGACGACGGCGATCGCGACGCACGCCACGATCGTCCGGACCACGCCGCGTCGTCGGACCAACCGCCAGACGGCCGGCAGCATGAGCGCGCCGATCATCGCCGTCAGGTAGAACAGCGGCCAGTAGTACCGCGCGTTCCCGCCACCGCTCGACGACGACGTGATCATGCCGTAGCCGACGAAGTAGACCAGGGTCGTCGCCGCGACGATGCACGTGAACGCGTACCGGCGGAACCGGACCACGCCGATCACCAGGGCAGCGGCGAAGAGCAGGGCGATCGGTGCCGCGAAGGGCGCGAACGTGCTGATCTTCTGCAGGTAGTAGGGCAGCGCGAGCATGCGCTCGTGCAGGTAGTAGCCGGCGCGGGCCGCGATGCCGGAGTCCTTGGTGACCTTCGGCGCGGTGTCCTCGGTGGTCGACTCGGTCGTCGGCGGCACCACGGACGGATCCGGGTTGTCCATCGGGCCCTGCTTGTAGACCGACGGGGTGAAGTCCTCGTTCGGCGAGAACGCGTGCGAGTTCGGCGGCACGGGCAGGAACGGCCAGTCGGTCGCGCGCCCGCCGTCGTCGAACTTCGACCCGATGTTCACCGAGAGCGACGAGCCCAGGGTCGGCGACCCGTACTTCATGGTCAGGGCGCCCACCCACGGCGCGATGACGACGGCGAAGACCACGATCGTGGCCACGGGCGACGTCCACCAGTGCAGCACCGGCTCACGACGGCGTCGTGCGGACCAGACCCGGAGCAGCAGCCACAGGATCACCGCGCCGACCGCCACCGGCAGCAGGAAGAGCTTCACGAAGTACCCGATGGCCGCGACCGCGCCGAGCACCCCGCCGGAGACCAGCCGCGACCGCGTCGAACCGTGCAGCGCCTGGTCGGCCCACCGGAGTGCCCACAGGTAGCCGACGACCCACGCGACGACGAGCAGGTCGGGGGTCTGCACCGACACCGCGCTCATCAGCGCCGGGATCGCGGTGACCATGAAGAGGACGGCCGGCACGATGCGGTGGTTCTGCGACCACACCAGCCAGCCACCGATGCCGAGCACGACGGCGACCGCGAAGCAGTTCACGACCGCGAAGGCCGTCTGCATGCCGAGGCCGGCCGCGATGAACGGCGCCATCATCCAGGACACCATCGGCGACCAGTAGGCGTTGATCGCGTCGGGCAGCCAACCGTTCGCGTACTCGCGGGCGATGCCCATGTAGGAGATGCCGTCGACGTTCGTCACGCCGAGGCGGTTGTGGTACGCCACAGCGGCGCTGAGCGCGACGCCCACGACGACGAGCACCGCCAGGATGACCGGCGCGACGACGTGCTTGAACCGGCTCGGAACCGACCCCGAACGCCGGTGGACGGGCTCGTGGGTGATCTGCGTTGCGGCTGCGGTCGTCGAGGTCACGTGCTTCATCATGACATCCGAACCGAAACACCAGGCACAGGGTGCCTGATCGCGGCGCCGGGTCGGCGTGTGGGAGACTGCCTGCGACCCCGCTCCGACCACCACGAGGACGATCGTTGGCCACCGAAACCCGCGCCGCAGTACCCGCAGCCGACTCCGCTGCCCCCGCGCCCCGCGCCGGCGGCAGACTCGAGTTCCCCTACCTGGACGGACTCCGGGGGCTGGCCGCACTCGCGGTGGTCTTCTACCACGCGTACCTCTTCACCGGGACGACCGGCACCGGCCCGACCGAGCTGCCCTGGCTGCGCCCGATCATCGGCTGGGGCTACCTCGGCGTCCCGCTCTTCATCGTGCTGTCCGGCTACGTGCTCATGCTGCCGGTGCTGACCCGGTTCGACCGCTACCGTCTGCCCGGCGGGTTCTGGAAGTTCGTCTGGCGTCGCGCCCGACGCATCATCCCGCCGTACTGGGCGTCGCTCGTGCTGTTCGCCCTGCTGATCCTGTTCGTCCCCGTGCTCGGTCAGCCGGGTGGCACGCAGTGGGACACGAAGCTGCCGATGGGCTGGGGCACGTTCCTGACCCACTTCTTCCTGGTGCACGACTTCTTCCCGCAGTACATCGGCAAGATCAACGGCCCGATGTGGACGGTCGCGGTCGAGTGGCAGATCTACTTCCTGATGCCGCTGCTGATCCTGCCGCTGTGGCGGGTCTTCGGCGGGTGGGCGACGGCGTCGAGCCTGGTCCTGATCGGCATGTGGATGGGCGCCGAGAGCCGTTACTCGTTCATGCACCCGTGGTTCGTCGGCCTGTTCGCGGTGGGGATGCTCGCCGCCGAACTGACCGTGAAGGCCCGCGACGAGCACCTGTCCGGCGTGGTCCGCGAGCGCTCGAAGCTCGGCGGCCCGCGGTGGGCGAGCGGAGCGTTCGTCGGCGCCATGGTCCTCGGGACCCTGCTCGTGTTCTTCCGCAACCGCGACTACTGGCAGCACCAGACCTGGCCGTCCGAGGTCGTCACCGGCATCCTCGCCGGCATCCTGCTCACCTGGATGGGACGCCAGGCGGTCACCGGCAACCACACCTGGCTCGCCCGCTTCTTCGCCTGGAAGCCGTTCGTGCTCGCCGGTCTGGTGTCGTACTCGATCTACCTGTTCCACAGCCCGCTGCTGGGCCTCGGCAACCTGCTGCTCCTGCCCCTCGGCCTGTACCCGAAGTACCAGTTCCTGATGATGGTGTTCGTCGTGATCCCGGTCGTGATCGGCATCTGCATCGGCTTCTGGTGGCTCGTCGAGCGCAACTTCATGAACCGCCGGCAGAAGCACGCCACGGCCGAGGTCTCGCACCGCGGCCGCCTGCCCGAGGTCGAGAGCGACGGCGCCACCACCGACGCGAGCAGCGGCGTCGCGCGCTGACGTCCTGCGCGTGGCGGACAGCACGGTCGCTCGCCAGGTAGCATCGCTCGGACCGCGGCGTGGGTGATACAGGGGCCCACGGCATCTCGACAGGGAAGACGAGACCACATGCGCGCACCGATCACCACGATCCTCGGACTCGGCACCGCTGCCGCCGTCGCCGGGGCCATCACCTTCGGCAGCGGGACGGCGGTCGCCGAGACCGCCCCGGCCACGCCGGCACCGACTGCGACGACGACAGCGGCGGCGACACCCGCCCCCACCGCGACCGCTGCACCTGCTGCACCCGCCGCACCCGCGGCCGACCAGCTCTCCATCGCCGAGATGGACCGCACCGGGAACCACACCATGGGGGCCGGCATCGCCGCCCACGCCGGAGAGTCACACGTCACGGTCACCGCGCCGGACAGCGCCGCCGGTGGCGTGAGCGCCCAGTCGCTGAGCACCTCCTCCGCCGCCACCGCCTCCGGCCCACCACCGGGACGCGTCCAGGGCTTCGACATCAGCGCCTGGCAGCCGAGCGTCAACTTCCTGCAGGCGTACCGCAACGGCGCCCGCTTCGCCTACGTCAAGGCGACCGAGGGCACTTCGTACGTCAGCTCGACCTACAAGCAGCAGTACGCCACCGCCAAGCAGCGGAACCTGTACCGCGGCGGCTACGTGTACGCGCAGCCGAGCCAGGCGACCGGCGCCGCGACGGCGAACTACTTCTTCGCGCACGGCGGGCAGTGGAGCAAGGACGGCAAGACCCTGCCGCCCCTGCTCGACATCGAGTACGGCAGCGCGGCCCAGGGCACCTGCTACGGCAAGACCTGGGGCCAGATGCGCAGCTGGATCAAGGACTTCTCGAACACCGTCTACAAGAAGATCCACCGCTACCCCGCGATCTACACGACCACCGACTGGTGGAAGCGCTGCACGAACAACAGCAACCAGTTCTCGCAGAACCCGCTGTTCGTCGCGATCTACCCGGTCAAGGACTTCACCACGCCGGGAACGCTCGGGCGGAGCTGGTCGAAGTGGACGTTCTGGCAGTGGGCGTCCAGCGGGGTGCTCCCCGGTGACCAGGACGTCTACCGGAACAACATCACCTACCTGAAGCGCTTCGCGGCCAAGACCGAGTGACGCGCGTCACGCCCTGAGCGGGTTCGGATGACGGACGGGAGGCCCGTGGCGGAGTCGCCACGTGTCTCCCGTCCGCCGCACGGTGCGGACTCCGACACCCGGTGCGCCGTTGCACGCCCGGTGCCGACACACAACCGCGCACCAAGCGGGCAAGCCAGCACCGGACGACGAGGCACGCACGATGCGCAGCCCACGCACCACGCGCCGGCGAGCTTCGCCCGGACGGACCGGGAGGCCCGTGGCGGTGTCGCCACGGGCCTCCCGTCCGTCATCGGCTCACGATCGCGAGCCGCGCATGTCAGCGGACGTCGCGGGTCGCCTCGGCGAAGTCGGCGTCGAGCGCGGTCGCCATCCGGGCCACGCCCTCGGCGAGCTGCGCGCGGACCGCGTCGCGGTCGGCGTCGAGCCGCTCCAGCTGCGCCGTCACGTCGTCGACGAACGTCGGCTCGAGTGCTGCTTCGATCGGCTTCGAGAACTCCTGCTGGCCCATCTGCTCGAAGAACAACCGGCCCTTGTCGACGTAGTAGAGCACCGCGGCGGGGACGCCGGCGATGGTCGCGACGATCGCGGAGTGCAGGCGGCTCGCCAGGAACAGGCGGCTGCGGGACATCAGGCCCGCGTACTCGGACGGCGAGAACTCGTCGGCCTCGACCACGTGGGTGCGGTCAGCGTGCCGCATGAGGGCGATGACCTCGCGGGCGAAGGCGGCGTCGCCCTCCGACGCCTCCATGTGCATCGGGTAGAACACGACGTCGGCGTCCCAGCGGTCGATGACGCGGTCGGCCAGGTCGGCGACGGCCTGGCGGTAGGTGACGAGCTTGTCGCTGTCGACGCCGGTCTGCCGGAAGCGCTTCGGCAGGAAGCGGAACGGGATCCAGCCGCTGCGCTTGTAGTGGAACCAGCGGCGGACGCCGAAGCCGATCGAGCCCTCGAGACGCTCGGCGGTCAGTCCGGTGGTGCGCTCGAGCCGTTCGAGCACGTCGGCGTCGGGCGTGGTGACGGTCCCGACGACGGCCGGGTCGAACGAGGACACGATCGGCGTGCGGACGCCCCACGCCAGGAGCTTCTCGCGGGACTCGTCGTCGCGGACGGCGAACGAGCGGCACAGGTCGACGGTGGCGCGGATCAGGCGCTTGCTGACGCCGGCGGTGGTCGGACCGATGCCCTGGAAGGCTCCGATCAGGTTCTTGTTCACCGCGCGGACGAGCAGCATCTTGCCGAACCAGTACACGAGGCCGAGCTTGTTCGTGTAGTCCTTGAGGATCTCGCCGCCGCCCCACAGGACGACGTCGGCGCTGCGCGCGGCACGCAGCAGGGCGAACAGGTCGCCGATGCCGGTGCTGTACGGCGAGACCGGCAGGAACCGGATCCCGAACCAGGCGGCGTCCCGCTCGGGGTACTGCGACAGGGAGACGATCTCGGCGTCCGGCCACCGCCTGCGGACCAGCTCGACGTTGCCGGCGAGGATCGCCCGGTCCCCGCGGTTGTGGGGCGAATCGCTATTGTGGATCAGAACGCGCACGGGTGGAGAGCCTACCGGACCGTCCCCCGCGACCCCCGGAAAGGCACGATGTCCCGCCCCACCCCCTCCGCCCGTCCCCGCCTGCTCGTCCTCGGCTCGACGTTCCCGGCCCGTCCGGACGACGGCGTGCCGGCGTTCGTGCTCGACCTCGCGCACCAAGAGGCCCTCGAGTTCGACACGATGGTGCTCACGCCGCGGGTCCCGGGCGGTGCCACCACCGAACGCATCGGCGACGTCGGCGTCCGGCGGTTCCCGTACTTCCCGAAGGCGTTCGAGGACCTGGCCGACGGCGCGATCCTCGACAACCTCAAGGAACGCCGGTCGCGCATCGTGCAGGTGCCGGCCCTGGTGCTCGCGCAGTGGTTCGCGATCCGCCGCGTGGTCCGCTCCGCGAAGCCCGACGTCATCCACGCGCACTGGGCGATCCCGCAGGCGCTCGTCGCGACGCTCGCGGCCCCGGGGGTCCCCATCGTCGTCACGACGCACGGCGGGGACATCTACGCCCTCCGCGCCGCTCCCCTGGTCCGCCTGAAGCGCTGGGTGTTCGGCCGCTCGGCGCACGTCACCACCGTGAACTCCGAGATGC
Source organism: Curtobacterium sp. PhB142 (assembly GCF_004341255.1). Taxonomy (NCBI): domain Bacteria; kingdom Bacillati; phylum Actinomycetota; class Actinomycetes; order Micrococcales; family Microbacteriaceae; genus Curtobacterium; species Curtobacterium sp. PhB142. The sequence goes on from NZ_SLUT01000003.1 coordinate 110,439, forward strand.
GCGAGCGGCTGACCGAGTGGGGCGTGCCCGAGGCCCGGTCGACCGTGATCCCGATGGGCGTCGACCTGGGCCCTGCCCGTGACACCCGCGCCCGCGTCCCCGCCCAGGAGCACCACGTCGTGGCGGTCGGCCGGCTCGTCGAGAAGAAGGGCTTCGGCAACCTGATCGAGGCGCTGCGAGGACTCGGCGAGGACGTGCCGTGGCGACTCACCGTCGTCGGCGACGGCCCCTACCGGGCACAGCTCGAGCAGCAGGCCGCCGGATTGCCCGTGACGTTCCTGGGCCAGCGCGGGCGCACCGAGGTGCTCGAGACCCTGGCTGCGGCCACCGTCGTGGCGGTGCCGTCGATCCCCGCGGCGAACGGCGATCGAGAGGGGCTGCCCGTCACCCTGCTCGAGGCCGCTGCCGTCGGTGCCGCGATCGTCGCGAGCGACCTGCCCGGCATCCGCGACGTCGTGCAGGACGACGTGTCCGGGGTCCTCGTGCCCCCCGGTGACGTCCCCGCGCTGCGGACAGCACTGCAGCGCGTGCTCACCGACGACGCCGCACGGGCGCGCTACCAGGAGCAGGCCGTGGTGTCGGCGGCGGAGTTCTCCACCGAACGGATCGGCGAGCGCTACCGGGCGGTGCTGCGCGCGGCCATCGCGTAGGCCACCAGCATCCCGGCGGCGCAGACGACCGCCGCCGCGAACGCGACCACGACGACGGCGCCGGAGTGCCCGACGAGCTCGGAGCCCTCGAACCGGACGAGCGACCAGGTCGGCACGACGGCCGCGGCACCCCACACCAGCACGAGCCACGTCGCCGCACGACGCCAGGCGAGGAAGCCCGCCGCCATCGCGAACGCGATCGGCAGCAGCACCGTGAGCGTGTACCGGTTGAGCGGTGCGCCGCCCCCGGCGGTGTAGCGGATCTCGACGACGACGAACAGCAGCGTGACCACGACGAGCATCGCGACGACGAGGCGGCGCGGCCACCGGTCGTCGTCGGCAGGTGCCCAGGGGCGCAGGCGCCGCAGCACGAGGGCCGCGACGAACAGCAGCACCGGGACGAGCAGGAGCACCCACGGCAGCGGGCTCGCGATCGGCAACGAGCCGCGGTACAGGGCGAAGAGCTGCCGCCAGAAGCCGAGCATCGAGACGACCTCGGCCTCGGAGTAGTGCGGCCGCGGGGTGTACCCGGGCCAGGCGGTCGGCCGGCCGCTGAACGAGCCGGTCAGGGCCTGGTTCCGCAGCCAGAACCACCCGGAGGCGACTGCGGCGGCGAGCACCGGGACCGCCACGACGACGACGCGGGCCCAGACACCGCGGAGCCTGCCGAACCGGACCGTGCGGGCCAGTGCGAACGCGACGACGATCGCCACGAGCCACAGGGCGAACGACAGGCGGGTGGTCGTGCCGGCCGCCGCCACGAGCGCTCCGCCCACGGCGAGCCCCGGTCCGACGCCGGACCGGAGCGCCGCACCGGCGACGCCGCACGCCAGCGCGCAGGTCAGCGCTGCGAGCGAGTCGTTGTACACGACACCGCCCTGCACCACGAGGACGCTCGTCGACGCGGTCACGACGGCCACGGTGCCCGGGAGCCGCACGACCCCGGGGAAGCACCTGGCCGCAGCCCACGCGGCGACCGGCACGATCGCGGCGACGAACACGGCGTTCGCCAGACGGCCGAGCACCACGGCCTGCACCGGGTGCCCGGCGTCGACGAGCGGGCCCATCACCGGGGCGAGCAGCAGGTAGTAGAGCGGCGGGTGCTGTGCGACCCACTGGACGGGCGGTGTCCCACCGAAGCCCGGACGGAACCGGATGCCGTCGGACAGGACCGGCAGCTGGCCGTGCCAGACGCGCAGGACGTAGTCGACGTGGGCCGACTCGTCGACGCTCGCGAGCGGCATCGACGAGAACGTCCGCGCCACCGACGCCGTCAGGACGAGCAGGGTGGCGGCGAGCACGACCGGGGTCGCCCAGTCGCGCCCGCGGAGTCTCCCGGCGGGACGCAGCACGCCGGAGGACAGCCGCCGGAGCCGATCCGCGACGATCGGCGTCAGCGCCCCATGCCGCGGTACGTGAAGCCGGCGGCGGTCCAGGTGTCGCGGTCGAGGCAGTTGCGGCCGTCGATGACGACCGGGCTCGACACCAGGGACGCCACCGTGGTCGCGTCGAGCTCGCGGAACTCGGTCCACTCGGTCAGCACCAGGACCAGGTCGGCACCCGACAGCGCGTCCGCCGCCGTCTCGACGAAGTCGAGCTCCGGGTGCACGCGACGTGCGGTGACGACGGCCTCGGGGTCGTAGGCGGACACCGTGGCACCGAGCTCGTGCAGGCGCGCAGCGATGTCGAGGGCGGGCGAGTCACGGACGTCGTCCGAGTTCGGCTTGAAGGCTAGACCGAGGACCGCGACGCGCTTGCCGCTGACGACCCCGCCGAGCAGCTCCTGCGCCAGCTCGACGACGTGCGCACGACGACGGAGGTTCGTGGCGTCGACGTCGGCCAGGAACGCCAGGGACTCCCCGACGCCGAGCTCGTTCGCCCGGGCCTGGAACGCCCGGATGTCCTTGGGCAGGCACCCGCCGCCGAAGCCGAGGCCGGCGTTGAGGAACTTGCGGCCGATGCGGGCGTCGTGGCCGATGGCGTCGGCGAGCGCGGTGACGTCGGCGCCGGCGACCTCGGCGATCTCGGCCATCGAGTTGATGAACGAGATCTTCGTGGCGAGGAACGCGTTCGCGCTGATCTTGACGAGCTCGGCGGTGGGCAGGTTGACGACGAGCCGGGGGGTGCCGGACGCGAGCGCCTCGGCGTAGACCTCGTCGAGCGCGTCGACGGCGGCCTGCCCGGCGTCACCGTCCGGCACACCGTAGACGAAGCGGTCCGGGCTGATGGTGTCCTGCACGGCGAAGCCCTCACGCAGGAACTCGGGGTTCCAGACGAGGGTCGCCCCGGGCACGGCCTCGGAAACCTCGGCGGCGAGGCGTGCGGCAGTGCCGACCGGGACGGTCGACTTGCCGACGACGAACTCGCCGGCGGACAGGTACGGGGTGAGCGCGGCGACCGCGGCGTTCACGTAGGTCATGTCCGCGGCGCCGGTCGGGCTCTGCGGGGTTCCGACGGCGAGGAAGTGCACGCGGGCACCGGCGACCTCGGCCATGTCGGTGGCGAAGCGGATCCGGCCGGAGGCGAGCGCCTCGGTCAGGATCTCCGGGAGCCCGGGTTCGAAGAAGGGGGCTTCGCCGGCAGCGAGCCGCTCGATCTTCGCCGGGTCGACGTCGACGGCGACGACCTCGTGTCCGAGCTTGGCCATGGAGGCGGCGTGCACGGCACCGAGGTACCCGCAGCCGATGACAGAGATACGCACGACGAAGAAGGTACCGGTTTCTCGTGGGAGTTCCAGCACCCCGGCACCCAGGGTGTCGCGGCGGCGTCAGGCGCGGACGTCGCCCCACGGCGGTCGGTCCGGGCCGCCGACGATCTCGTCCCAGTCCGGCTCGCGGTGCCGCCGCCGGGCCTCGTACGCCTCGACCAGGTCGTGCAGGACGGCCACCACGAGGTCGGCGTGCGGGACGTCCGCGAGCACCACGGCGGGGTCGTCGCCCGGGAACACCAGGACGTCGCCGGAGCGGAACACGCCCTGGAGCCCACGCCGGCGCACCGTCACGTCGTACCCGCGGGAGTGCAGGAGCTCCTGCCGGGTCCGGGTGCCGAGCCCGTGCACGACGACGAGCCGCCGGGTCGTGACGACGTACCGCTCGGACATCCAGCGGAACAGCGGCACGGCGCCGCCGAACACCACGAGCACCACGACGAGTCCAGCGACGACGACGTTCAGCCACGCCAGCTGCGCCTGGAACACCCCGAACCCGAACCCGCCGGCGACCACGACCAGCACGACGAACACCGCCGGGCGCACGAGCCGACGAGCGTGCGGTCGCAGGCGAGCGACGACGCGTTCGGGCGGCGGCTCGGCGGTCATGCCGTCATGCATACCGCAGGTGGGTGACGTCCCCCACGGCGACGCCCCTGGAGTCACCCGCTCGATCCCGGATCGTGATGCGGCCCTCGTCGTCGATGCCGGTGGCGTCGGCCTCCTCCACGGTGCCGTCGGGCAGCTCGAGGCGGATGCGGCGACCGATCGTGCCGCACGCGGCGCGGACGTGGGACCGGACCGACTCGGCGGCTGGACCGCCGGCGACCAGGCCGGCCACAGCCTCCAGGACGGCTGCCCGGAAGGCGGACAGGACCGCGTCGGCCAACGCGGGGGCGTCGTCGACCGCGCCCGCCACGAGCAGCGACGTCGACGTCGGGGTCGGCAGGCGGTCGGCGGGGATCGTGAGGTTCACGCCGGCGCCGACCACGATGCTGCCGTCGGAGGCGACCTGGCAGAGGATGCCGCACACCTTGTCGCCCGCGACCTGGACGTCGTTCGGCCACTTGACGGCGACGTCGGCGCCGGCGGGCAGCACCCGTGCGATCGCGCCACGCATGGCGGCGCCGGCGACGAGGGGCAGCCAGCCACGGTCGTGGTCGGCGAGGTCGGCGCGCACGAGCAGGCTCGCGGCCAGCGCCTCACCCGCCGGTGCGCTCCACGTGCGGTCGAGGCGTCCCCGGCCCGCGGTCTGGTGGAGCGTCGCGACCATGCTGCCGTGCTGCTGCTCGGGTGCCACGGCGAGCAGGTCGGCGTTGGTCGAGCCGGTCTCGTCGGGGACGGTGAGGGTCGCGCCCGTCGACCGGACCGCTTCGCTGGTGGCGGGGAACGACGACGACGGGGATGTGGACATGCACGCAAATGTACGGGCAGGAACCGTGGGGGTCCTCCAACCGGCCCCGACGTCGCCGCCGGTAGGGTGAGCGGGTGACTTCAGGAGACACCCCCGATCTCTCGACGACGGCAGGCCGGCTGGCCGACCTCCGCGAGCGGTACCACGAGGCCGTGACCGCTGCGGGCGAGTCCGCGATCGCCAAGCAGCACGCCAAGGGCAAGGGCACCGCGCGCGAACGCATCGAGCAGCTGCTCGACGAGAACTCCTTCGTGGAGTTCGACGAGTTCGTCCGCCACCGCACCACCTCGTTCGGCATGGACGCCAAGCGCCCCTACGGCGACGCGGTCGTCACCGGCGTCGGCACGATCCACGGCCGCAACGTCGCCGTGTACGCGCAGGACTTCACCGTCTTCGGCGGCTCGCTCGGCGAGGTCGCCGGCGAGAAGATCATCAAGGTGATGCAGCACGCGCTGAAGACGGGCGTACCGATCATCGGCATCCTCGACTCCGGCGGGGCCCGGATCCAAGAAGGCGTGGTCGCGCTCGGCAAGTACGGCGAGATCTTCCGCCTCAACACCCAGGCGTCCGGCGTCATCCCGCAGCTGTCGATCATCATGGGCCCGGCGGCCGGCGGTGCGGTGTACTCCCCCGCCCTCACCGACTTCGTGATCATGGTCGACAAGACCAGCCACATGTTCGTCACCGGCCCCGACGTCATCAAGACCGTCACCGGCGAGGACGTCGGCTTCGAGGAGCTCGGCGGCGCGCAGACCCACAACGCGGTCTCCGGCGTGGCCCACTACCTGGCCGAGGACGAGACCGACGCGCTCGACTACGCCCGCTCGCTCATCGGGTTCCTGCCGGACAACAACCTGTCCGACGCCCCCGCCTACGACGTCGCCCCGGAGCTCGAGACCACCGACGCCGACCACGAGCTCGACCTCGTGATCCCGGACTCGACGAACCAGCCGTACGACGTCACGACGATCATCGAGCACGTCGTCGACGACGGCGAGTTCCTCGAGGTCCAGCCGCTCTTCGCGCCGAACATCCTGATCGGCTTCGGCCGGGTCGAGGGCCGCACCGTCGGCATCATCGCGAACCAGCCGCAGGCCATGGCCGGCACGCTGAACATCGACGCCGGTGAGAAGGCAGCCCGCTTCGTGCGGTTCTGCGACGCGTTCGGCATCCCGATCCTGACCCTGGTCGACGTGCCCGGCTACCTGCCCGGCACCGACCAGGAGTGGACCGGGGTCATCCGCCGCGGCGCGAAGCTGCTGTACGCCTACGCCGAGGCCACCGTCCCGCTCGTCACCGTCATCACGCGCAAGGCCTACGGCGGCGCGTACATCGTGATGGGGTCGAAGCAGCTCGGCGCGGACATCAACCTGGCATGGCCGACCGCCGAGATCGCGGTCATGGGCGGTCAGGGCGCCGTCAACATCCTCTACCGCGCCGAGATCAAGCGCGCCGAGGAGTCCGGCGAGGACGTCGCTGCGGTCCGCACGAAACTCGCGAACGAGTACACCTACAACGTCGCGTCGCCGTACCTGGCGGCCGAGCGCGGTGAGCTCGACGGCATCATCCAGCCGCACGCCACCCGCGTCTCGGTCATCAAGGCCCTGCGTGCCCTGCGCGGCAAGCGTGCGACGCTGCCGCCCAAGAAGCACGGGAACATCCCCCTCTGATGGGTGCGCACTGATGGGTCGTCACGCAGCTCCGGTCCCCTCGGACGAGCCCGCATCGGTGGCCGACGTCCGGGTGGTCTCCGGTGAGCCCACCCCCGAGGAGCTCGCAGCGGTCGTCGCCGTGCTGCAGCGCCAAGCCGACGAGGCTGCGGCAGCCGGTCGCGCCGAGGTCGTCGACGAGCCGCGCACCGGGTGGCAGGCCTCGGCCCGCGGCCTGCGTCGCCCGCTCGACCACGGCCCCGGCGCCTGGGGCCGTTCGCTCCGCTGACGGACCTTGGCCTCCCTGTACCCCTGGTGTCCCCGACCCGGCGGACGTTGCAGGCTGCACTTCCCGGTCGGTATCCCCTCGCACGGGGGACACGAAACGCCGAAGAGGACCGGAAATGCCGAATTTGTCCCCCATAATGACGACTGACACAGGGGTTGTGGGTTGGCATAGTTACTGGTGTTCGGTGTCCTTCAACGAAGAACATCGCAGGTCGGTGGCCGACTAGGGTACGACGCCACCGCCCGCTGCGAGGCAGGGCGACATTCGGGTTGTCGCTCAGCCTCGGGTCGTGAACGGGCCGGTCGGATACGACCGGCCCGTTCCCCGTTTCCGGGGGCGTTCGCGTCGGCCGTCGTCGATGCGGAACGACATCCTCGACGTCGTGCGGCGTCCACAGTGTCGTCCCCCGGCGCCTGCAACAGTTGCACGCGCGCACGAGCGACACCCCCGACGTCGTACGACGTCCGTGTTGTCGCGTCAGCCGTCGGCGCCAGCCCGGCGCGACCACGGTGCGGCCAGGAGGCCCGTGGCGGCGCCGCCACGCGCCTCCCGACCGCTGCGTCCCGCGTCCACCGCCGCGCGCGCGTCCCACGGACCCGGAACGACGTCCTCGACGTCGTACGACGTCGACGTAGTCGTCCGCACGCGGACACAACAGTTGCGCGCGCGCACGAGCGACACCCTCGATGTCGTACGACATCGACCTTGTCGCTTCCGTCTCGCCGCGCGCGACGCCGCACACGACCACGCGCGAGCGGGCGCAGCGCGCCTCAGGCGGGCTCGTGCCGCGGGATCTCGAGCCAGAGGGCCACGGAGTCGTCCTCGTCGCCGTCGTCGTCCTCCATGCCCGCTCCGAGGGCGGCGGACTCGCTCGCGGCCGTGTCGAGCTTGAGCCCGACGACCGTCACCGCGGAGTCGGACCCCTCGCTGACGGTGCGGACGATGACGTTGTCGGCCTCGCGGGCCTGGCGGAGCGCCTCGGCGATGCGGGCGTGGATGCGGCGGACGTCGTCGACCTCGAGCTCGTCGAGACCGCCGTCGTCGTGCAGCTGCACCGTCGCACCCCGGCGGCGCAGGCGCATGACCTCGTCGCGGACGTCCTCGGACAGCAGGGAGCGGCCGCGGATCTCGTCGCGGATGGCCTGCTCGAGGTGCAGGCACTCGGCCCGGTCCGCGTCGTCGAGGTCACCGCACGAGTCGATGATCCGCTGCAGCATCGGCAGCGCCATCCGCGTGGTCTGGCTCAGGCGGAACTGCCGCTCGAAGACGTGGGCGTCCTGCGCCGCCTGCCAGTCGGCGGTCTCCTGTTCAGCGCGCATGAGCTCGCGGGTGTTCCGGATGGCGCGGTTCATGGCGATGGCGAACACCGTGGCGATCGCGACCCAGGCCACGCTGCCGAGCACCCCGAGTGTGCCGAGCGCATCGAGACCGGCCCAGGCGACCGTGTACACGGCGAGGAACAGGACCCCTGCCCAGGCGAACGGGCCGCGTCCCCGCACGACGAGCACGACCATCAGGGTGCCGACGGCGGCGATCCACCACGTGGCGGACCCCGGGCCCTTCGCCAGGTCGACGACCGGCGCCGCGACGAGCGGCATCATGATCGCGGTTGCGAGCGAGAAGCACGCCGTCCAGACCGGCAGGACCTTGCCGGGCACGAACAGTGCGGTGCCGGTGGCCGCGGCGTAGAGGACCATGCAGGCGATGACGGGGCCGACGTCCTGCACGCGCTGCAGCGACGCGACGGCGAGGACCAGGTGGTAGACGGAGAACAGCGACGCCAGGCCGAGCGCGATGCTCGCGGGCAGGGAGACCTTCACGCTGCGGCTCCCGTCATCGTGGGCGTCACGGGCGACCAGGTCAGTTCGATGCGCGTGCCCTCGCCCGGGGCGGTGTGCACCTCGGCACGGCCGTCGACGGCGGCGACGCGCTCGATGATCGACCGCCGCACCCCGAGTCGTTCGGACGGGATCGTCGCGACGTCGAACCCGCGACCGTCGTCACCGACCTCGATGTGCACGCCGTCGTCGTGCTGCTCGACGCGGACCCACCGGGCGACGTCGGGCCCACCGGCGTGCTGGACGCTGTTGACGGCCGCCTGCAGTGCTGCTGACGCGAGGGCGTCGGCGACCGACGCCGGCAGCCGGACCGACCCGGACGGGGCCGGGACGAGCCGGACGGGCGCCGCGAGGGCACCGATCGCCTCGCCGATGCGGGTGCGGAGGTCGGCGAGCGTGACGGGGGTGTCGTCGTCCGGGCCGTCGGCCGCTGCGGCCTCGAGGTGGTCGATGGCGTTCCGTGCCATGCGGGCGGCGAGGGTCTTCGCCTCGAGCGTGTCGGCCCGTGCGGCGGAGAGCAGCGTCGTCAGCACGCTGTCGTGCACGATCGCGTCGACCTGCACGCGCTCCACCTCGACCGCGTGCTCACGGATGGCGTGCGAGTACCGGCGGACCGCGGTCGACTGCGCCGTGTCGACCGACGAAGCGGCACGGCGCAGGACCACGGCGATGACGAGCACCGCACCGCTGAGCAGCGCCGTGTAGACGCCGTCGAGCAGCGCACGGACGAGCCCGGCGTCGCCGCCGACCGGGGTGAGCCGGAGGACGACGTAGATCGCCGGCACGAGTGCGGTGTAGATCGTGGCCCGCCAGGTGGCGAAGCCCATGGCCGCCGCGGTCGAGCCGACGGTGCAGAACCACCACGGCCACGGCTGCTGCGTGGACGGGATCGAGTCCTGCACCGTGAGCGGCCACGTGGTCAACGCGACCAGGAAGAGCAGGGCGCAGAGGATCTGCGCGAACTGCGCCACCCGCGGCACGAACGCCGAGACCCCGACCAGGACGAACGACGCCCCGAGCGCGATCGCGACGACCGGGCCCCAGAACGGGTCGAGGTACGGCAACTGGGCGAGGACCGCCGGGGTGTCGACGATGCCGAGGCCGACCGCGGTCATCGCCAGCAGGATCGCGAAGGCACGCTCCACCGACGCCTGCGTGATCGACGCGCGGACGCTGCGCGACGGGTCGGCACCGAACGGCGCGCCGTCCCCGAAGCCGACCGGGTCGCCACCGGGAGCACGACCCGAGCCTGCTGGGACGCGGCCGGCATGGCCAGACGCCGCACCAGCGCCGCCCGACCCGCGGCCGAACCACCGACCGGTCCCCCGACCGGACCCCGGGCCGCTCCCCCGGCGCGACGCCGGCTCAGCCGCGCTCGCCATCGTGTTCAGCGACCGTCACCGTCGGGGTCGATGCCCGAGTCGAGACCGGGGAGGATGCCGTCCTCGACCGCCCGCCGCAGGAGGTCGACCTTCGTCGGGGCCGGGCGACCGACCTCGACGTACTTCACGCGGATGCGGTCGAGGTACTCACGAGCCGTGGAGTACCCGATGCCGAGTTGCTGCGCCGCCAGCTTGAGCGGCAGGCCCGAGGCGTACAGGTGCAGGATCTCGCGCTCGCGCCGGCCGAGCTGGGCCTTCGCGAAGTCGCGGTCGGCGTCGATGGCGCTCGCCCACTCGAGGTTGTTCAGCACGTCACCACGGGCGACGGTGGCGACCGCTGCCATCACCGTCTTCGTGGCGGACGACTTCGGGATGACACCGGCAGCCCCTGCTGCGAGTGCCTCACGGACGTTGGCGACGCGGTCCGCGATGGAGTGCACGAGCACGGCGGAGCCGGTCCCCTGCACGCCCTTGACGTTCTCGGTCACGGTCGAGCCGTCACCGAGGGACAGGTCGAGGACGACGACGTCGACCTCGCGCCCGTCGAGGTTCTGGACGTACTCGGGCACGCTCGCGGCGGTGAGCACCACCTCGAAGCCCTCGTTCTGGCATGCCGCCTGGATCCCGAGTCGCACGGACTCGTGGTCGTCCACGATCGCGACCCGGACCGGCCTGGTGGCCGTGCCCGACGTCTCGGCTGCGGTTGTCGTTCCTGCTCCCACTGTGGCCTCTCGTTCCGATGTGCGTCCCCGGCCCCTGAAACCGGATCGCCATCAGCGCCCAGGATACCCAGGCTGGACTCAGGTCCGGGGAAACCGGACGCGCCACGCGGACGAAACCGCCCGGTTGCCCGTCAGCGCGCGGGCGTCAGGCGCGCCACGGCCTCCATGTGGTGGGTGTGCGGGAACAGGTCGAACGCCCGCAGCGCCTCGAGCTTGTACCCCAGGTCGGCGAACGTCGCGACGTCGCGGGCGAGCGCGACCGGGTCACAGGCGACGTAGACGACCTGCGACGGGTGCAGGGCCGCGATCTGCTCGACGACCTGACGACCGGCACCGGCGCGCGGCGGGTCGAGGACGATCGTGCCGGCGCGGAACCGGTCCTTCTCGGCGCGCGAGGCGTTCGCCACCGTGTTCGCGAGCCAGCGGTCGACCCGGCCGGTCTCGGCGCGCGCGCCGAGCCACTCGGCGAGGTTCTCCTGCGCGTGCTCGGTCGCGCGTGCGGCGCTCTCGACGCTCGTGAGGCGCGCCTTCGGGCCGACGAGGTCGCCGAGTGCGGCGGCGAGCAGGCCGACGCCGCCGTACAGGTCCAGGTGGGTGCCCTCGGGGTCGAGTCGGTCGCGGTCGACCAGGTCCTGCACGGCCTCGGTGAGCACCGACGCCGCGGCACGGTGCACCTGCCAGAAGCCGTTGTCGTCCACCGCGAAGGTGCGCTCCCCCACGACCTCGGTCACCACGGTGGGCTTCTGCTCGTCGATGACGAGGCGCGCCCCCTCGGAGCCGCTCGGTGCCAGCACGTCGATGACCGACGAGCCGGGCATCACGCCACGGCCGAGCGGCGCGCTCTCCTGCACGGCGTCGTTCGCGAGCGGCAGGCTGGTGACGGGGATGACCGAGTGCGAGCGTGCGGCGAACGGGCCGGCGGTGCCGTGCTCGTCGACGTGCAGCCGGACCCGGGTGCGCCAGCCGAGGCCGTTCGCGGCGTCGTCACCGGGTGCGGCCTCGACGACGACGTCCGAGCCGAGCACCGATGCCAGGTCCGTGTGCGCGAACCGCGAGAACGAGTCGACGAGCACGTCGTGCTTCAGCGTGCGCTGGTGTGCGAGGGCGATGTGGCCGAACTCGGCACCGCCCGGGCGCGTCTCGGGGTCGCGGTCGAGCGCGGCCTCGGCCCAGACGTGGTCGACGCGGTGCTCGCTCGGCGTGACGACACTGACGGTGTCGGCGCGCCAGAACGACTTCTTCCGGTCCTCGGTCACCCGGGCGACGACGCGCTCCCCGGGGATCGCGTCCGTGACGAAGACCACCCGGCCTTCGTGCCGTGCCACCGAGATGCCGCCGTGGGCGATCCCGGTGACGTCGAGTTCGAGCAGCGTTCCGACGGATTCACCCATGGTTCGATGGTCCCATGCGTCTGTACCTCGCGAGTACATCCCCCGCCCGCCGAGCACTCCTCGCCCAGTCCGGGATCGAGCCCGTGCTCGTGTCGCCCGGGGTCGACGAGGACGCCGCGGCGTCCGCGGCCGCCGCCGCACTCGGCCGTGACCTGACCGGCCCGGAGCTCGTGTCGCTGCTGGCCGTCGCCAAGGCATCAGCCGTCGCGGACGCCGACGTCGCCGGGTCGCCGGTCGACGGCTTCGTGTTCGGCGGCGACTCCGCCTTCGAGGTCGACGGGCGCCTGTACGGCAAGCCGCACGACCCGTCGGTGGCCCGGGAGCGCTGGCGGCAGATGCTCGCCGCCGGCGGCGGGACGCTGTGGAGTGGACACTGCGTGATCGATCGACGACGCGACGACCGGCGCCGCGACCTGGACCCGGCCACGGGGCGGACGGGAGGCCCGGATGCGGGCCGCCCCGCGCCTCCCGTCCGCAGCCTGGTGACGTCTCCTGCCGGCGTGCCGGTGCTGGGGGACGTCGCGCCCGGCGGGTCGGCCCTGGCCGCCGGTGGCGACCGCGTGGTCGCCGTGGACAGCGCCGCGCTGACGTTCGCCGACGACCTGTCCGCCGAGGAGATCGACGCGTACGTGGCGACGGGCGAGCCGCTCGAGGTCGCGGGGGCGTTCACCATCGACGGGCGGGCGGCGGCGTACATCTCGCGCATCGACGGGGCACCGTCGGCCGTGGTCGGGCTGTCCCTGCCGGTGCTGCGGTCGATGCTGCTCCGCGGCTTCGGCGTCCGCTGGCACGAGTTCTGGTCACTGTAGACATCCGCACTTGTTCGGCACGGTTCTTTGTGGGTGCCAGTCAATTCGTGCTCCCGTTGCACGAATACGCTGATGTCTCATGCCCCGTATCAGCAAGGTCCTCATCGCGAACCGCGGCGAGATCGCCGTCCGCATCATCCGCGCGGCCCGCGACGCAGGCAAGGCATCGGTCGCCGTCTACGCCGACCAAGACCGTGACGCCCTGCACGCCCGCCTCGCCGACGAGGCCTACGCGCTGAACGGCACCACGAGCGCCGACACCTACCTCGTCATCGACAAGATCATCTCGGTCGCCCGACGGTCCGGCGCAGACGCCGTGCACCCGGGCTACGGGTTCCTTGCCGAGAACGCCGACTTCGCCCGTGCCGTCATCGACGCCGGACTGACCTGGATCGGCCCGTCGCCCGACTCGATCGAGCGCCTCGGTGACAAGGTCTCCGCGCGCCACGTGGCCGAGAAGGTCGGCGCGCCGCTCGCCCCCGGCACCATCGAGCCCGTCAAGGACGCCTCCGAGGTCATCGCGTTCGCCGACGAGGTCGGCCTGCCGGTCGCCATCAAGGCGGCCTTCGGCGGTGGTGGCCGCGGCCTGAAGGTCGCACGGACGCGCGACGAGGTCGCCTCGCAGTTCGAGTCGGCGACGCGTGAAGCCATCGCGGCGTTCGGTCGGGGCGAGTGCTTCGTCGAGAAGTACCTCGACAAGCCGCGCCACGTCGAGACCCAGTGCCTGGCGGACGAGCACGGCAACGTCGTCGTCGTGTCGACGCGTGACTGCTCGCTGCAGCGCCGGCACCAGAAGCTCGTCGAGGAAGCACCCGCGCCCTACCTGACGGACGCGCAGCAGGAGCGCCTGTACGAGTCGTCGAAGGCGATCCTGCGCGAGGTCGGCTACGTCGGTGCCGGCACCTGCGAGTTCCTGATCGGCGCCGACGGCACGGTGTCGTTCCTCGAGGTCAACACCCGACTGCAGGTCGAGCACTGCGTGTCCGAAGAGGTCACCGGCATCGACCTGGTGCGCGAGCAGTTCCGCATCGCCGAGGGCGGCGTGCTCGACTACTCCGACCCGACGCCCCGCGGGCACTCGTTCGAGTTCCGCATCAACGGCGAGGACCCGGGCCGCAACTTCTTCCCCGCGCCCGGCCCCGTGCACGCGTTCAACGCGCCGTCCGGCCCCGGTGTCCGCGTCGACTCCGGAGTCGTGAGCGGCGACGTCGTGTCCGGTTCGTTCGACTCCATGCTCGCGAAGCTCATCGTCACCGGTGCCACCCGCGCCGAGGCGTTGGAGCGCTCGCGTCGTGCACTGGCCGAGTTCGAGGTCACCGGCCTGCCGACCGTGCTGCCCTTCCACCGTGCGGTCGTGTCGGACCCGGCGTTCGCCACGGATGACTCCTCGCCGTTCTCCGTGTACACGCAGTGGATCGAGACCGACTTCGTCAACGAGATCCCGGCGTGGAGCGGCTCTCCGGAAGAACTGCCCGCTCCGGCTTCGCGCGACTCGGTCGTCGTCGAGGTGCAGGGCAAGCGCATCGAGGTCACCATGCCGTCGATCGTCGGTGGCGGTGCCGCCGCCGGTGTCGCCGGTCGTCGTCCGGCCGGTCCCTCCGCTCCCCCGAAGCGCCGCTCGTCGGCGGTCAAGGGCGGCATCGCGAAGTCCGGCGGGTCCGTCGCGTCGCCGATGCAGGCGACCGTCGTGAAGCTCGCGGTCGCCGAGGGCGACACCGTGGTGAAGGGCGATCTGCTCGTCGTGCTCGAGGCCATGAAGATGGAGCAGCCCGTGCAGGCCCACAAGGACGGCGTCGTCACCGGCCTGAACGCCCCGGTCGGCCAGACGGTCTCGTCCGGTCACGTGCTGCTCGAGCTGGCGTAGGCGCGCGCGGAGTCGCGGGCCTACGCGGGCCGTCGGCTCGGGTTGCGCCCCGCTGCGGTCATCGCGCCCCGACTCTTCGGGGCGCGATGACCGCCAGAGGGCGCGGCTCGCAGCATGACGCCAGGCAGTACCCCAGTTCGGACCGAGCGGCACCCCGGCGTCGTGCAGGATCCGTGGGAGCTGCCCCGCGGGCATCGCGTCCGACCACATCACCCGTGCGAAGCCGTTGACCCCACGGCGGCGGCGGAGACGGTCCTCACGGCGCTTCTCGTCGACCAGGGCGTCTGCCGCTGTGCGTCCTCGCCGCGGGTCGTCGTACTTCACCCGGCCGTCGAACTCGACGATCACCCCGGCTTCCGCGAACCACAGGTCCACCCGGTCACTGAGCAGGCCGTCGTGCCGGAACTCCTGCTGCAGTACCGGGTCCGGTGCGCCGAGCACGTGCGCGCCCCACCGTGTGATGCTCTCCCCCGGTGACTCGGCGAGCGGATCCGCGTACTCGACCAGTTCCCGCGCGCGTCGATGCCCGCGAGCACGGCGACTCCCGAGCGCTTCGAGGATCGTCGCCCGCTCGACGCCGCGCCGCAGGACGGCGTCGAGCACGACGATTGCACGCCACGGGTGTTCGCGAAGGGCGACGTCGACCGCGGTTTCGGTCAACGTCGTGACGGGTACACCGTCGACCTCGACGGAGGACGGTCGCCGGCCGGCGCTGCCGATGCGCTGGATGCTCCGCTTGACCTGGCCCCGGTCCCGGGACGGGTCGGTCACCGTGACACGCTCGCCGAACGCCCCGATCCACGGCAGTCCGAGCACGGCGACCGCTGACCGGTGCGACACCACGACGGAGCCCGTCCCGCCGGCGAGCACACTCCGCACGAGCACACTCCGCACGAGCATGCGATGTCGTTCGCGTTCCGTCATCGAGGCCCACTCGCCCGACCCGATGTACGTGCCACGGTGCACCCGGACGAGGGCGCCGGCATCCCCTGCGCGACGGATCGCCGACGCCCGACCGGGGTCCTGCGCGAGGCCGACGGTCGAGATGGGTTCGTGTTCCATGCTCCGATGATCGCGACGCACGGTCCGTCGCGAGCAGGGTCGGCGCGATCTGTGGACAGGCCACGGGGCAGCGCACCCGCTTGCAGGCATCGCGCCCCGAAGAGTCGGGGCGCGATGCCCGCAGCGGGGCGCAACACGAACGAGCGGAGCGCTACCGGGGCGTGACGCGAACGAGCGGGGCGGCGGACGGCGGCGCTACGAGACCAAGGGGCGGACGGACTCCGCGAGGGCGTCGACGAGGCGCTGGGCCTCGGCGGGGGTCTCGGCGACGGTGTCGATGTAGACCTTGACCTTGGGCTCGGTGCCGCTCGGTCGGACGATCACCCGCGCGTCACCGGTCAGGTCGTACCGCAGGATGTCCGACGGCGGGAAGCCCTCCACCCCGTCGACGTAGTCCGTCACGGTGCGGACTTCCAGGCCGCCGAGCGACGACGGCGGCGCGGACCGCAGCGAGGCCATGATCTCGCCGATGCGGGACAGGTCGTCCACGCGGGTCGCGACCTGCCCCGACGCGAACGCCCCGAACTCGGCGGCGAAGGCGTCGAGCTGCCCGGCGATCGACGATCCGGCAGCGGCGAGGTCCGACGCCAACGACAGCAGCGACAGTGCCGCCGAGATGCCGTCCTTGTCGCGCACGACCGACGGGTCCACCAGGTAGCCGAGAGCTTCTTCGTACCCGAAGAGCAGCCCGGGGACCCGCGAGACCCACTTGAAGCCGGTCAGGGTGTCGCGGTACTCCAGACCGTGGCGGGCGGCGACGCGGGCCAGCGCCGGCGACGAGACGATCGACGCCGCGAGGGTGCCCGTGGCGCCGGTCTCCGACGCACGGACGGCAGCCTGCCACCCGAGCAGCCACCCGACCTCGTTGCCGGACAGGCGGCGGTAGGTCGGGTCCCCGGAGTCGGAGACCGCCGGGATCGCGAGCGCCAGCCGGTCGGCGTCGGGGTCGTTCGCGATGACGAGGTCAGCGCCGACGGCGAGCCCGCGGGCGATCGCCAGGTCCATCGCGCCGGGTTCCTCGGGGTTCGGGAACGACACGGTCGGGAACGCACCGTCCGGCTCGATCTGCTCCGGCACGACCGCGGGCGACGCGAACCCGGCGGCGGCGAACACCGCGCGTGCGGTCTCCCACCCGACGCCGTGCATCGCCGTGTAGACGACCTTCGGCTGCTCCTGCGGCGCCAGGGTCGGGGCCGGCACGATGGCGGCCGTCGCGGCCACGTAGGCATCGAGCAGCGCCGAGGACGGGACGGTGTAGTCGGTGCCCCGGGGCAGGTCCGTGATCGACCCGGCAGCGACGGCTTCGATGGCAGCAGCGATCGAGCCGTCGACCGGCGGCACAATCTGCGACCCGTCGTCGTCCTGTCCGAGGTAGACCTTGTACCCGTTGTCGCGGGGCGGGTTGTGGCTCGCGGTGACCATCACCCCGGCGCCGACGTCGAGGTGCCGCACGGCGAACGCGAGCACCGGCGTGGGCAGGGCGACCGGCAGCAGCGTGACCTCGAGCCCGAGGCCGCGCATGACCTCGGCTGAGTCGCGCGCGAAGACGTCGGAGTTCACCCGGCCGTCGTAGCCGATCACGACGCTGCGCGACCGGCCCGTGTCGATCAGGAAGCGTGCGAGACCGGCAGCGGCCTGCGACACGACGACCCGGTTCATGCGGAGCGGGCCGTAGCCGAGCTCGGCGCGGAGTCCGGCAGTACCGAACTGCAGCCGGCCGCCGAACCGCGCGGCCAGGGCCTGCACGGCCGGACCGGAGCCGTCGGACGCGGCGTCGATCGCGGCGGTCAGCTCGTCGCGGGACTGCGGATCCGGGTCCTGCGCGAGCCAGGACCGAGCGGTCCCGAGCACGTGGTCGAGGTCGATCTTCACGACGCCGGCTGCCCGAGGGCGGTCACCACGCGGGCGAGCAGGTCCGCGATCACGGGCTCGGCCTGCTTGCCGGCCTCGAGCACCTCGGTGTGCGAGAGCGGCGTCTTCTGGATGCCGGCGGCGAGGTTCGTGATGAGGGAGAACCCGAGGACCTCCATGCCGGCCTGTCGGGCGGCGATGGCCTCGAGCGCGGTGGACATGCCGACGATGTGTCCGCCGATGGCCTTGGCCATCTGGACCTCTGCCGGGGTCTCGTAGTGCGGGCCGCGGAACTGCGTGTAGACGCCCTCGTCCAGGGACGGGTCGACCGACCGCGCCACGTCACGCAGCCGGGCCGAGTACAGGTCGGTGAGGTCGATGAACGTCGCACCCTCGAGCGGGCTGTCGGCGGTCAGGTTGATGTGGTCGCTGATGAGCACGGGCGTACCGGGCGTCCAGTGCTCCTTGATGCCACCGGCGCCGTTCGTCAGCACCATGACCGTGGCACCCGTGGCCGCGGCGGTGCGGACGCTGTGCACGACCCGGCGGACGCCATGGCCCTCGTAGTAGTGCGTGCGTGCGCCGATGACGAGCGCGTGGCGGCCGTCGGCGAGGCGGATCGACCGGATGGTGCCGGAGTGTCCGGGCACCGCCGAGGCGCTGAACCCGGGGACCTGGTCCGCCGGGATCTCGGCCACGGTCTCACCGATGATGTCGGCGGCCTTGCCCCAGCCCGAGCCGAGGGTCAGGGCGATGTCGTGCCGCTCGATGCCGGACTTCGCGGCGATGACGGTGGCGGCGTCGCGCGCGACCTCGAACGGGTCGGCAGCGGGGTCGTTCAGCGGGTTCTCGGTGCTCATGCCCCAACTCTAAAGGGCCGACGCCCGGCACAGCGGCCGCCGGCGCACCCGCCTCAGTGCTCGCCGAGCGCCCGGTCCACCGCCGCCGTGATCTCACCCTGGTCGAAGTGGTTCCGGATCACGATGACCTCGGCGTAGGTGTCGCCGATCGCCTCGACGAACTCCTGGCTGGTGAGGATCACGTTGGCGTCGTCGGACACGTCGCGCACCGAGGCCACGTCGGCCGCGACGACCGATGCCTGCAGTCCGAGGGCGGACAACGCCTTCTCGGCGTTCACCTTGAGGATCCCGCTCGAGCCGATGCCCGCGCCGCAGATGGTCACGATCTTCACGCGGACACCCCCATGATCGTGCGGACCTCGTCCGCCGTCGTCGCGTCGGCGATCCGCCCCGTGACGGCCTGGTCGTTGAACAGGTTCGCGATCTCGCCGATGGACTCGAGGTGCGTGCCGACCCCGGCGACCGCGAGCCCCAGGACCACGCGGACCGGGTCGTTGTGCGGGTGGCCGAACGCGACCGGCGCTTCGAGGGTCACGACGGCGAGCCCGTCGCCGAGGACCGCGCCACCCGGTCGGGCGTGGGCGAACGCCAGGCCCGGCGAGATCACGATGTACGGCCCGTGTTCCTCGACCATGCCGATCATGGCGTCCGTGTACTCGTCGGTCGCGGCTCCGGACGCGACGAGCGCGCCGCCGGCCAGGCGCATCGCGTCACGCCAGGTGGGCGCGGTGGCCCCGAGGAGCACGGCGGCGTCCGGCAGCGGCGGCAGTCCCATGCGTCAGGCCTCCGAGTACCCGGAGGTGATGGTCGCGATGATCTCCTCGCGGTCCTCGAGCGGCAGGAAGGAGCCGAGCGCCGCGTTGATCTGGAACGCCGCCAGGTCGTCGAGGTCGTAGCCGAACGTGCCGGCGAGCAGTGCGAGCTCCTTCGACAGCGACGTCCCGCTCATCAGGCGGTTGTCGGTGTTCACCGTGACCCGGAAGCCGAGCTGGTAGAGCACGTCGAAGGGGTGGTCGGCGAGGTCGTCGCCCCAGGCCGCGATCGCACCGGTCTGCAGGTTGGAGGACGGCGAGACCTCGAGCGGGATCTCGCGGTCGCGGACCCACGACGCGACCTCGCCGAGGGAGGCCAGCGTCGAGCCGTCACCGGCGTCGGAGAGGGTGACGTCCTCGAAGATCCGGACGCCGTGCCCGAGGCGCAGCGCGCGGCCGTCGACGAGCGCGGACCGGATCGAGGCGAGACCATCCGCTTCGCCCGCGTGGACGGTGACGGGGAACAGCTCGGATGCGAGGTGGTCGAACGCGGCACGGTGGTTCGAGGCGGGGAACCCGGCTTCGGCACCGGCGATGTCGAAGCCGACGACCCCGTTGTCACGGTGCCGGACGGCGAGCTCGGCGATCTCGAGCGAGCGGTCGGCGTGGCGCATCGCGGTGACGAGCTGGCCGACGCGGATGCGCCCGCCCGCGGCGTCGACCGCTTCCTCGATGCCGGCCTGGACGGCCTCGACCGTCTCGTCGAGCGTCAGGCCGCCCTGCAGGTGCTGCTCCGGCGCCCAGCGGACCTCGCCGTACACGACGCCGTCGGCGACCAGGTCCTCGACGAACTCCTTCGCGACGCGGTGCAGCTGCGGAGCCGTCTGCATGACCGAGATGGTGACGTCGAACGTCTTCAGGTACTCGACGAGCGAGCCCGAGTTCGACTGGTCGGCGAACCACTGCCCGAGCTCGGACGGGTCGGTGGTCGGCAGCGTGACGCCCGCGGCATCGGCAAGCGCGACGATCGTCGCGGGGCGCAGGCCGCCGTCGAGGTGGTCGTGCAGCGAGACCTTCGGCAGGTCGTTGATGACCGCTCCGGCGTCGGGCAGGCGGTAGGTCGGGGCGTCGGCGCTCATGCGACCAGGCTATCGGTGGTCAGCGACCGCGCGCAGGCACCTGTGCACAACAGACCCGTGCACAGACTGGAGGCTCTCCACACGTGTGCGAAGAGCCTCCAGTCGGTCGGACGGTCGCGTTCAGCCCGCGATGCGCTCCCGCACGATCGGCCCGCGGGCCGCCACGGCAGCGTCGGACGAGCCGATCGACCACGCACCCTCGAGCGCCTCGAGCGCGCGCGGGATCCGCGAGACGTCATCGGTGTGCAGCGTCCAGAGCGGCTGCCCCTCGGTCACGGTGTCACCGGGCTTGACGTGCAGCTCGAGGCCCGCCCCGGCCTGCACCGGGTCCTGCGCGCGGGCACGACCGGCACCGAGGCGCCAGGCCGAGACGCCGAACGGCAGGGCGTCCTGCTGCGCCAGCACACCGGACGACGGCGCCGTGACGACGTGCTGCTCGCGAGCGACCGGCAACGCGGCGGAGGGGTCCCCACGCTGCGCGGAGATCATCCGGCGCCAGGTGTCCATCGCCCGGCCGTCGGCCAGTGCAGCCGCAGGATCGGCGTCCGGCATCCCGGCGAGCGTCAGCATCTCCGAGGCCAGTGCCACGGTCAGCTCCACGACGTCGGCCGGACCGCCGCCCTCCAGCACCTCGACCGACTCCCGCACCTCGAGCGCGTTGCCGATCGTCAGGCCGAGCGGGACCTCCATGTCGGTCAGCAGCGCCGACGTCTTCACCCCGGCGTCGTTCCCGAGGTCGACCATCGTCTGCGCGAGCTCGCGCGACGCCTCGTACGTCGGCATGAACGCACCGGAGCCGAACTTCACGTCGAGCACGAGCGCACCGGTGCCCTCGGCGATCTTCTTCGACATGATGCTCGACGCGATGAGCGGGATGCACTCGACGGTGCCGGTGATGTCGCGCAGGGCGTACAGCTTCTTGTCGGCCGGTGCGAGACCCGAGCCGGCGGCGCAGATGACCGCACCGACGTCGGACAGGATCTCCATCATCCGGTCGTTCGACAGCGCAGCCTGCCACCCGGGGATCGACTCGAGCTTGTCGAGCGTCCCGCCGGTGTGGCCGAGGCCACGGCCGGACAGCTGCGGCACCGCGACGCCGAACGACGCCACCAGCGGTGCGAGCGGCAGCGTGATCTTGTCGCCGACCCCGCCCGTGGAGTGCTTGTCGACGGTCGTCTTGCCGAGCGACCCGAACGACATCCGCTCCCCCGACGCGATCATCGCGAGCGTGAGGTCCTTGACCTCGCGCCGCTCCATCCCGTTCAGGAAGATCGCCATCGCCATCGCGGCCATCTGCGGGTCCTCGACGTAGCCGCGGGTGTACGCGTCGACGAGCCAGTCGACCTCGGCGGTGCTCAGGGCGCCGCCGGATCGCTTCGTGCGGATGAGGTCGACGGTGTCGAACGGCTCGACGGCCATGGGGATCAGTGCTCCTGCTGGTAGGTGGCGAGGGTGCGCGGCCCGAACGCGTCGGGCAGGACCTCGTCGATGGTGCGGATGCCCGAGACCGTCTCGAGGAGCATGCCCTCGATCGAGTGCTCGAACAGCAGCTGGCGGCAGCGGCCGCAGGGCATGAGGGTCGCCCCGTCGCCGTCGACGCACGTGAACGCGACGAGCTTGCCGCCGCCGGTCATGTGCAGCTGCGACACGAGCGAGCACTCCGCGCAGAGCGTCACCCCGTAGCTCGCGTTCTCGACGTTGCAGCCGGAGACGATCCGGCCGTCGTCGGTGAGCGCCGCGGCTCCCACCGGGAACGACGAGTACGGCGCGTAGGCGCGCCGCATCGCGGCCGTGGCCGCATCTCGGAGGGCGCCCCAGTCCACGTCGTCGACCGGGAGGCCCGTGGCTGCGTCCGCCCCGTCCGCGGCGGTGTCGCCGCCTCCCGCGCGGAGGGCCGTGGCCGGGTCCGTCCAGGCGATCGCGTCGGTGGACGCGGCCGTGCCGTCGTCCGCAGCGTGCGTGTCGGTCATGTGCCGTGCCTCCTGGCCGTCAGCTTTTGATGTAGGGCTTGCCGGACGCGGCGGGACCGCGCGACTGCCCGACCAGGCCGGCCACCGCGAAGATCGTCACCACGTACGGCAGCATCAGCAGGAACTCGCTCGGCACGGGCGAGTCGATCGCCCCGAGCGTGTTCTGCAGGTTCGACGCGAAGCCGAACAGCAGCGCCGCCAACGTGGCCTTGATCGGGTCCCAGCGGCCGAAGATGACGGCGGCCAGGGCGATGTAGCCGGCGCCCGCGGTCATGTCCTTCGTGAACGGCCCGACCGCGTCGAGCGTGAAGTACGCGCCACCGAGGCCGGCGATCGCGCCGGCGAGCGACACGTTCCAGAACCGGGTGCTCGTGACGTTGATGCCCACCGTGTCGGCCGCCTGCGGGTGCTCGCCGACCGCGCGGAGGCGCAGGCCCCAGCGGGTCTTGAACAGGCCGAAGGTGACGACCGCGACGGCCACGTACGCCAGGTAGACGATGACGCTCTGCTCGAAGAACACCGGACCGATGACCGGGATCTGGTGGAGCAGCGGGATCTCGAACTTCGGGAACCGGACGCCGACGTTGAGCGTGGTCTCGTTCGGGGACAGCACCTGCGAGTACAGGAAGCCGGTCAGCCCCGAGATGAGGGCGTTGATGACGACACCGACGATGACCTGGTCGACGAGGTACTTGATGCTGAACGCGGCCAGGATGAACGAGACGAGCACACCGGCGACGAGCGCACCGACGAGTCCGACCCACGCGGAGCCGGTGAGCGACGCGATGAGCGCCGAGGTGAACGCGCCCGCGAGGAACTGGCCCTCGATGGCGATGTTGACCACGCCGACCCGCTCGGAGATGACGCCGCCGAGGGCACCGAACACGAGCGGGACGCTCAGCCCGAGTGCGCCGACCAGCAGGCCGGGCAGCGGGATCGTCGCGCCGGCCGCTGCCCACGTCAGGAAGCCGACGACGAAGACGATCGCGAAGACCGACGTGACCCAGAGCGGGACGTGCCGGTAGGCGCGGACCTCGACGAAGGCGTAGACCGTGGCGATCGCCAGGAGCACGACCACGACGTAGCCGGTCGGCGCCGCCGACAGCGGGACGTTCGGCAGCGCGACGAAGTCGCCGGCGTTCGCGAGCCGGAAGGTGGTCGTGCCGGCGCGGCTGAGCAGGACGAAGAACACGACCGCGAGCAGCGTGAACACCGCGTACCCGATCGGGAGCTTCCAGCTGCGGGTCGTCTCGACCGGACGGTCGGACAGGGGCGACGCGGGCGCCGCGGTGGGGCTGAGGGTGCTCACGCGGCGACCGCCTTCTTGCTGTTCTTGCTCGTCTTCGTGCGCTGGCGGGCTCCCGGCTGCGGGATCCGGAAGATCGCGCGGACGAGCGGCGGCGCCGCGATGAACAGGACGATGAGGGCCTGGATGACACCGACGATGTCGATCGGGATGCCGTTGGCGGCCTGCATGGCGTAGCCGCCGTTCTTCAGCACACCGAACAGGATCGCGGCCCAGAACACGCCCCACGGCTTCGAGCGGCCGAGCAGCGCGACGGTGATCGCGTCGAAGCCGATGCCGGCGTCGATGCCCGAGGTGAAGCCCGTCGTGACCGCACCCTGCACCTGGTAGGCACCGGCGATGCCGACGAGGGCACCGGAGATGACCATCACCCAGATCGTCAGTGCCGGCACGCTCATGCCGGCGACGCGGGCGGCGCGGGGGTTCTCACCGATGGTGCGGAACCGGAAGCCGAGCGACGACTTGTTGACGAGCCACCAGACCACGACGACGGCGATGATCGCGACGATGAAGCCGAGGTCCACGCCGTACCGCACGCCGAACAGCTGCGGCAGCAGGGCGCTGTCCTTCGTTGCCGGGGAGATCGGGTTGCTGCTGCCCGGAGCCTGGAGCAGACCGGGAGTCCGGAGCAGGTAGCTGACCAGGTAGAGCGCGACGTAGTTGAGCATGATCGTGACGACCACCTCGTTCGCACCCGTGCGCGCCTTGAGGACACCGACGATTCCTCCCCAGACCGCACCGCCGACGATGCCGGCGACGATCGTGAGCGGGATGTGGATCGCGGCGGGTCCGTCGAACGAGAACCCGACCCAGCCGGCGGCCGCGGCCCCCATCAGGATCTGGCCCTGGCCGCCGATGTTGAACAGCCCGGCGCGGAAGGACAGCGCGATCCCGAGGCCGGCGACGACGAGCGGCACCGCGTAGTCGATCGACCGGGTGAGCGGGGCGATCGCCTGCTGGAAGCTGGTGGCGCCGAAGTTGACCACCGAGCCCTGGAACAGCGAGGCGTAGGCGCCGCCGACCGCGGTGCCGATGGCCTGGAGCATGTCGGCGGGACGGGCGAAGAAGTAGCCGGCCGTGGCGCGGACGTTCTCGTCGGTCAGGGCGATGAGGATGCCGCAGGCGACGAGGGCAAGGACGACCGCGAGGACCGTGACGAGCACGGAGCCGTTCAGGATGCTCTGCGTCGCGGCGTGCCAGCGGTCGGTGCCGGGGGCGCCGTTGCGGCGCTCAGTGTCGTCCGCCGAGTCCGTCATCAGGTGCGGGGTCTCCGGGGCCTCCTGCAGACGGTCGTCGGTGAGCGGCTGCTGCGTGTTGTCTGGGTCCTGCGCGGTCACGCTGCCAGCTCCGTTCCTTCTGGGATCTCGCCGGCCATCATGAGGCCGAGGACGTCTCGCGGGGTGGTCGCCGGCACGATCCCGACGATGCCGCCGCGGTACATGACGGCGATGCGGTCGGCCAGTGCCACGACCTCGTCGAGCTCGGTGGAGACGACGATGACGGGCACACCGGTGTCGCGGGTGGCGACGATGCGCTTGTGCACGAACTCGATCGACCCGACGTCGATGCCGCGCGTGGGCTGCGCGGCGACGAACAGCCGGAGCTCGCGGCTGAGCTCCCGGGCGAGGACGATCTTCTGCTGGTTGCCGCCGGACAGCCGACCGGCAGCGGTCGCGCGGCCCGGCGTGCGGATGTCGAACTCGGCGATCTTCTCGTCGGCGAAGGCGTCGCGCTCGGCGGCACGGATGGTGCCAGCGCGGACGAACGCGTCGTGGTCGGACCGGTCGAGCATGAGGTTCTCCGCGATCGTGAACTCGCCGACCAGGCCGTCCTCCTTGCGGTCCTCGGGGACGAAGCCGACGCCGGCGTCGAGCACCTGCTTGACGCTGCGGCCGGTGAGCTCCTTGCCGTCCAGCGTGATGCGGCCGGCGTGGACGGGCTCGAGACCGAGGATCGCCTCGGTGAGCTCGGTCTGCCCGTTGCCCTGCACCCCGGCGATCGCCAGGACCTCGCCACGACGGACCGAGAACGACACGTCGTCGACGAGCACGATGCCGGACGGGTCGGTCACGGTGAGGCCCTCGACGACCAGGGCGTCCTCGCCACCGGTCGACGGCGTCTTGTCGACGACGAGGGAGACCGCGCGGCCGACCATCATCGCGGCCAGCTCGTTGTTGGTCGCCGCGGGCGAGGCCTCGCCGACGACCTTGCCGAGCCGGATCACCGTGATGCGGTCGGCGACCTCGCGGACCTCGCGGAGCTTGTGGGTGATGAAAACGATCGCGGTGCCGGCCTCGCGGAGCTGCCGCATGATGCCCATCAGCTCGTCGGTCTCCTGCGGGGTGAGGACGGCCGTCGGCTCGTCGAACACCAGCACGGAGGCGTCGCGGGAGAGCGCCTTGATGATCTCCACACGCTGCTGGACGCCGACGGGCAGGTCCTCGATCTTGGCGTCGGGGTCGACGTCGAACCCGAAGCGGTCGGAGATCTCCTTGACCCGCTTGCGGGCGCCGGCCAGGTCGAGCCGCCCACCGAAGGTGGTCTGCTCCTGACCGAGCATGACGTTCTCGGCGACGGTGAAGACGGGGACGAGCATGAAGTGCTGGTGCACCATGCCGATGCCGGCGCGCATGGCGTCACCGGGGCCGTCGAAGTCCTGGACCACGTCGTCGAGCAGGATCTCGCCCTCGTCGGCGTCGTACAAGCCGTAGAGGACGTTCATCAGGGTGGACTTGCCGGCGCCGTTCTCACCCAGGAGGCAGTGAACCTCACCCGGCTCGACGGTGAGCGAGATGTGGTCGTTGGCGACCAGGGCGCCGAACCGCTTGGTGATGCCGCGGAGTTCGAGCTTCATGTTCGGGAGTCTATTTCTGTCTCGAGTGCGCCACGCGGGCGCACGGTCGCGTGCACCGCTCGGGCGCACGGTATCGCGTGCACCGCTCGGGCGCACGAGAACGCGGGCGAGGGAAGCCCCTCGCCCGCGTTCGTCGGGTCAGGACTGGGTCTTGACCTTGATCGAGCCGTCGATGATGCCGGCCTTGATGTCGTCCAGTTCGCCCTGCAGGCCCTTGTCGACCTTGGACTCGTAGTCGTGGAACGGCGCGATGCCGACGCCCTCGTTCTCGAGCGTGCCCACGTACGGGGTCTTCGAGAACTTCTTGTCGGCCGCCTGCTCGACGACGTCCTTCACGGCCGGGCGCATGCCCTTCTCGACCGAGGTGAAGGCGATGTCCTTGTAGCGCGGGTCGGCCTCGTAGAGGTCGCTGTCCGCACCGATCAGGACGGAGCCGTTGTCGGCGTCCTTGATGGCCTCGGCAGCCGACTGGTAGATCGGACCGCCGACGGGCAGGATCACGTCGGCGTCCTGGTCGAGGAGCGTCTGCGCGACCGACTTGGCCTGCGTGCCGGCCTCGAAGCCACCGGTGAAGGAGCCCTTGCCGGTGTCGACGTTCCAGCCCTTGACCTGGACGTCCTTGTCCTTCTGCTCGTTGTAGTACTTCACGCCGTCCGCGAAGCCGTCCATGAAGATGGTGACGGTCGGGATCTGCATGCCGCCGAAGGTGCCGACGACGCCGGTCTTCGAGTAGGACGCCGCTGCGTAGCCGGCGAGGAACGCGGCCTGCGAGGTGTCGAACGTGATCGGCTTGACGTTCTTCGCGTCGATCGAGCTGTCGTCGATGATCGCGAAGTCGGTGTCGGGGTTCGCCGCGGCCTGCTTCTTCGTGGCGTCGGCGAGGTTGAAGCCGACGGTCACGACGAGGTTGCAGTTCTGGCCGATGAGCTGCTGGATGTTCGAGTCGTAGACGGTGGCGTCCTTCGACTCGGCTTCCTTGTAGGTGGCACCGAGGTCCTTGGCGGCGTCCTTCATGCCCTCGTAGCCGAGCTGGTTGAACGACTTGTCGTCGAAGCCACCGGCGTCGGAGACCATGCAGGGGCGGAAGTCGGTCTTCTTGGCGGTCGTCGTGTCGGACGGCGCCGAGGCGCAGCCTGCGAGGACGGCGGCGGTGCCGAGGAGCGCGAAGCCGCTGAGGACGACGCGTCGGGTACGAGATGTCACGGGTGGGTTCCTCCGGGGAGCGTGCCCGGACCACGTGCGTTCCGGGCGATCGTGGCGACAGTACACGACCGCCCGGCCGGTACAGGACCCGTTCTGAGCACCGGACGGATCAGTTACGGGATCGCGACCGCGCCGAAACGCGCCCGTAACGCGGGGTCACGCCCGGACCCCCAGTTCGAGGGGTTTGTCGGTGGAGCGCTACAGGACGTCGCCGCGGCCGCTGATCTTGAGCGCATCCACGACGCCCTTGACCCGCTGCGCGTTCGCGCTGGTCGTCACGAGCAGCGCGTCGGGGGTGTCCACGACGACGATGTCCTCGACCCCGATGAGCGAGATGAGCCGCTGGCTGTGCGAGATCACGATGCCGCTCGACGAGTCGGCGAGGATCCGGGCGCCGTCGCCGAGGACGGCAAGGTTGTTCGGGCGACCGCCGGACTGCAGCTTGGCGAGCGAGGCGAAGTCGCCGACGTCGTCCCAGTCGAAGTCACCGGGGACGACCGCCATGCGGCCCGCCGCGGCGGCCGGCTCGGCGACCGTGTAGTCGATCGCGATCTTCTCGAGCGTGGGCCACACCGCGTCGACGACCGCGCCGCGGGCCGAGGTGTCCCAAGCGTCCGCCAGCTCGTTGATGCCGGCCAGCAGCGTCGGGTTGTTCCGGCCGATCTCCTCGAGCAGCACGTCGGCGCGGGCGATGAACATGCCCGCGTTCCACAGGTACGTGCCCTGTTCGACGTAGGAGCGTGCGGTGTCCAGGTCGGGCTTCTCGACGAACGACCGGACGGCGTGCGCGGTCGGTGCGCCCTCGATGTCCAGGGTGTCGCCGTGCGCGTGGATGTACCCGAAGCCGATCGCGGGCTCGGTCGGCGTGATGCCGATGGTGGTGATGTACCCGGCACGGGCGACGGCGACGGCCTCGCGCACGGAACGGCGGAAGCCGCGGGCGTCGCCGATGACGTGGTCGGCGGCGAAGGAGCCGATGACGACGTCGGGTTCGCGGCGCACGAGGATCGCCGCGGCGAGCCCGATGGCCGCCGTGGAGTCCTTCGGCTCGCTCTCGAGCACCACGTTGTGGTCCTCGACTCCCGGCAGTTGCGACTCGACGGCGACGCGGTGCGCCCGTCCGGTCACGACCATGATCCGCTGTTCGCCCGCGAGCGGGGCGAGCCGGTCCCAGGTCTGCCGGAGCAGCGAGGTGCCGGAGCCGGTCAGGTCGTGCAGGAACTTGGGTGCGTCCGCGCGCGACAGCGGCCACAGGCGCGATCCGATGCCCCCTGCGGGGATGATCGCGTAGAAGTCTTCGAGAGCGTCAGCCACGCGCTCACCGTACCGGTCCTGCCGCGCGGATCCTGGGTGGTCTCCGCACGATTCCCGCATGCGGGCTCCCGCAGGGCAGTGACGCGCGTGCGCGCGGCGACGACGTTGCGTTGTTCACCCGTCGCCTCCGCCCCGTTCACGTCGTCGGCCCCGCGGGGTCACGTCACGCCCGGAGCATGGGAAACACCATGAGCGCACGCAGCGTGGAGCGCGGCACGTCCCCCCGGACCGTCGCCGTCGTGACCGAGAGCTTCCTGCCCACCCTCAACGGCGTCACCACCAGCGTCCTGGCGGTCCTCGACCACCTGGAACGCCGAGGCCACCGCGCGGTCGTGATCGCGCCGGACACCCCGGGGCTCGCGCAGTTCCGTTCGCGCAGCAGTGTCGAGCGCTACCGCTCCTTCGACGTGCACCGGATCCCCGCCGTCGCGTACCGGCAGTTCCCCGTCGCACTCCCCCACCCCGTCCTCGACACGATCCTCGCCGCCTCCGGCGCCGACGTGCTCCACGCCGCGAGTCCGTTCCTGTTGGGTGGGCGCGCGATCACGGCAGCCGGGAGGCTCGGCATCCCCTCCGTCGCCGTCTTCCAGACCGACGTGGCCGGTTTCGCCCGCCGCAACGGGTTGACGGCGACCGTCCCGTTGGTCCGCAGGATCCTCGGCCGCATCCACGCCGGCGCCTCGCTGACGCTCGCGCCGTCGAGCGCGACCGCCGCGATGCTCGCCGAGGACGGCGTCCCCCGCGTCGCACGGTGGGGGCGCGGGGTCGACACCGAGCTCTTCCACCCGGCCCGACGGGAGTCCGCCCACGTCCGAGCGCTCCGACGCCGGATCGCGCCGCACGGCGAGACGATCGTCGGCTACGTCGGACGGCTGGCCCCGGAGAAGGAGGTCGAACGGCTCGCCGAGCTCGGCGGGATCCCCGGCATCCGCGTCGTCGTGGCCGGCGGTGGACCGTCCCGCGCGCTGCTCGAACGGCGACTGCGGCACCTCGACGTCACCTTCACCGGACCGTTGCGCGGCGACGCCCTCGCCGACGCGTACGCCTCGCTCGACCTCTTCGTGCACACCGGTCCGGCCGAGACCTTCGGGCAGACCCTCCAGGAAGCGCACGCCTCGGGGCTGCCGGTGATCGCGCCGGCGTCGGGTGGTCCGCTCGACCTCGTCGCCCCCGGACTCGACGGCGAGCTCTACGACACCGACGCACCACAGGCCCTGCGACAGGCGGTCCTGCGGCTCCACCACGACCGCGCACTCGCGGAACGGATGGGATCGGCGGGCCGTCTCCGGGTCGAGGGCACCACGTGGGAGGCCGTCGGCGACCAGCTCCTGGGGCACCACGACACGGCCAGGAACATCGGCGCGCCGCCCGTGGGTCGGGGCCTGCGGGCCGGTCGGGACGAGAAGGTCAGCACCCGCGCATAGGATGGGACGTGTTCCACACGAACACGAACGGCAAGGGCTCGCCGATCGGGCGAGCCCGTCCTATGGAAGGACGAGCTCATGGCTGAGCCCACCGGCGGCGGTACGGCGACCGCCGTCCCCGAAGTCACGATCGAGGCGCCCCGCGCCTCTCGGAAACTCGAGGGCACGCTGTACCGCGGGTCGACCGGCATGTGGTCGTGGGTCCTGCACCGGATCACCGGTGTCGCGATCTACTTCTTCCTGCTCGTGCACATCCTCGACACGGCACTCGTGCGCCTCTCGCCCGAGGCGTACAACGCGGTCATCGGCACGTACAAGACCCCGATCATGAACCTCGGCGAGATCGCCCTGGTGATGGCCATCGTGTTCCACGCGTTCAACGGGCTCCGGATCATCCTCGTCGACTTCTGGTCCAAGGGGCCGAAGTACCAGCGGGCCATGTTCTGGGTCGTCATCGCCCTGTGGGCGATCGCGATCGCGGGCTTCCTGCCCCGCCAGCTCATGAACCTCTTCGCGGACTTCAACTAGAGGGGCACCTGATGACCACGCAGATCGTCGAACCTCCCCGTTCCGCCTCGGCCGCTCGCCGCTCCACCAACTGGGAGAAGTGGGGCTGGATCTACATGCGCGGCTCGGGCGTCCTGCTCGTCGTGCTGATCTTCGGCCACCTCTTCGTCAACATGGTGGCGGGCGAGGGCGTCAAGCAGATCGACTTCGCCTTCGTCGCCGGCAAGTGGGCCAACCCGTTCTGGCAGGTGTGGGACTCCCTCATGCTCGTCCTGGCGCTCATCCACGGCTCGAACGGCATGCGCACGATCGTCAACGACTACGTGTCGAAGCCGGGCATCCGGAAGACGCTCCTCGCCGCGATCCTCATCGCGTGCGTCGTGCTGATCGTCCTCGGCCTGCTCGTCTGCTGGACGTTCGACCCGTGCCCCGCCGGCGCAGCCGCCGCGGACCTGCCCTCCTTCTGCCCGGCGCAGTAGCACCATCGCCGCTGCCGACCGCCTTCCCCCCGTCTACGGAAAGACCCCTGTGACCGAGACCACCGTGCACCACCACCAGTTCGACATCGTCATCATCGGCGCAGGAGGCGCGGGCATGCGTGCCGCGATCGAGGCCGGCCCGAAGGCGAAGACGGCCGTCATCTCGAAGCTCTACCCGACCCGCTCGCACACCGGTGCGGCGCAGGGCGGGATGGCCGCGGCCCTCGCGAACGTCGAAGAAGACTCGTGGGAGTGGCACACCTTCGACACGATCAAGGGCGGCGACTACCTGGTCGACCAGGACGCCGCCGAGATTCTGGCGAAGGAAGCCATCGACGCCGTCATCGACCTCGAGAACATGGGCCTGCCGTTCAACCGCACGCCCGAGGGCAAGATCGACCAGCGTCGCTTCGGCGGCCACACCCGCGACCACGGCAAGTCGCCGGTCCGCCGGGCCTGCTACGCGGCCGACCGCACGGGCCACATGATCCTGCAGACGCTGTTCCAGAACTGCGTCAAGCTCGGCGTCGAGTTCTACAACGAGTTCTACGCGCTCGACCTCATCATGGTAGACGTCGTGGGCGAGGACGGCGTCACGCGCAAGCAGCCGGCCGGCGTCGTCGCGTTCGAGCTCGCCACGGGTGAGCTGCACGTCTTCCACGCCAAGGCGATGATCTTCGCGACCGGCGGCTTCGGCAAGATGTACAAGACCACCTCGAACGCACACACCCTGACCGGCGACGGCGTCGGCATCGTGTGGCGCACGGGCCTGCCGCTCGAGGACATGGAGTTCTTCCAGTTCCACCCGACCGGCCTCGCGGGCCTCGGCATCCTGTTGACCGAGGGTGCTCGTGGCGAAGGTGCGATCCTGCGCAACGCCTCCGGTGAACGCTTCATGGAGCGCTACGCCCCCACCATCAAGGACCTCGCCCCACGTGACATCGTCGCGCGGTGCATGGTGCAAGAGGTGGCAGAGGGCCGCGGTGCCGGCCCGAACAAGGACTACGTCCTGCTCGACTGCACGCACCTCGGTGCCGAGGTCCTCGAGACCAAGCTCCCGGACATCACGGAGTTCGCCCGCACCTACCTCGGCGTCGACCCCGTCGTCGAGCCGGTGCCGGTGATGCCGACCGCGCACTACGCGATGGGTGGCATCCCGACGAACACCGACGCGCAGGTGCTCTACGACAACACCACCGTCGTCCCCGGCCTCTACGCCGCCGGCGAGTGCGCGTGCGTCTCGGTGCACGGCTCGAACCGACTCGGCACGAACTCGCTCCTCGACATCAACGTCTTCGGCAAGCGCTCGGGCAACAACGCCGCCGAGTGGGTCAAGACCGCCGAGTTCCTCCCGCTGCCCGAAGACCCCGCTGCCGGCGTCCGGGCGATGCTCGACCAGCTGCGCGCCTCGACCGGCACCGAGCGCATCGCCGTCCTGCGCAAGGAGCTGCAGGACGAGATGGACAAGAACGCCCAGGTGTTCCGCACCGACGAGTCCCTCGCCCGCGTCACCGAGACCATCCACACGCTCCGGAACCGCTTCATGCAGGTCTCGGTGCAGGACAAGGGCAAGCGGTTCAACACCGACCTGCTCGAGGCCGTCGAGCTCGGGTTCCTGCTCGACCTGGCCGAGGTGGTCGTCTACTCGGCCCGCAACCGCAAGGAGAGCCGCGGCGGCCACATGCGCGACGACTACCCGAAGCGCGACGACGAGAACTACATGCAGCACACGATGGCGTACCTGACGGGCGACCCGCACTCGTCACTCGCCGACGACCACATCACGCTGGACTGGAAGCCGGTCGTCGTGACCCGGTACCAGCCGATGGAGAGGAAGTACTGAGATGACCGACACCCTGGTCTCCGACGCACCCCGGACCGACACCACCGACGCGCCTCCCGGGTCCTTCTCCGTCACGCTCATCATCCGGCGCTTCGACCCGGACGTCGACGACGAGCCGCGCTGGCAGGACTTCGACGTCATGATGCTGCCGACCGACCGCATCCTCGACGCCCTGCACAAGATCAAGTGGGACCAGGACGGCTCCCTGACGTTCCGACGCTCCTGCGCCCACGGGGTCTGCGGCTCGGACGCGATGCGCATCAACGGCCGGAACCGGCTGGCGTGCAAGACCCTGATCAAGGACCTCGACGTCTCGAAGCCGATCTACGTCGAGGCGATCAAGGGCCTGCCGCTCGAGAAGGACCTCGTCGTCGACATGGAGCCCTTCTTCAAGTCCTTCCGCGAGGTCCAGCCGTTCCTGCAGCCGAAGACGGCGCCCACCCCGGGCAAGGAGCGCATCCAGTCGGTGGCCGACCGCGCACGCTTCGACGACACCACGAAGTGCATCCTCTGCGCTGCGTGCACCTCGTCGTGCCCGGTGTTCTGGACCGACGGGCAGTACTTCGGCCCGGCCGCGATCGTGAACGCGCACCGCTTCATCTTCGACTCGCGTGACGACGCCGCCGAGGTCCGCCTCGACATCCTCAACGACAAGGAAGGTGTGTGGCGCTGCCGGACCACCTTCAACTGCACCGACGCCTGCCCCCGTGGCATCCAGGTGACCAAGGCGATCTCCGAGGTCAAGCAGGCCGTTATGCGGGGCCGCGCCTGACACTCGGGGTCGTCCAAGACTCGACATCGACTCCACCGATAGGCTCCGCTCCATGACGTTCGCGGCCACCCGCCCCATCCTCGACCAGCTCGGCTACACGATCCGCTACGTGCAGCTCCCCGGAGAAACCCTGCACGAGCCGCCGGTCGAGGGCGCGCTCCGCGTGGTCCCGGCCGAGGCGTCCGACGAGTTCGCGCTCGAGGTCGTCGACTACGGCACGGCCCGTCGTCTTGCCACCGCGCGCGGTGAGGAGGACGCGGTCGAGATGCTCCGTCGGTTCCTGAACCGGCCGTTCCCGGCTCCGCGCGACATCGCCCGGCACGAGCTCGACGGACTCCGTGACCGTGCAGCGTCGACGTACCCACAGCTGGCACAGCAGGTGTCGCAGGCCGGCGAACAGGGGCTGACCATCCAGATCCCCGCGGGCGTCCCCGTCGACCGCATCGGTGGTCCGGACGGCTACCTGCTGCACCCGCTCGACACCCCGCTGCCGAGCCGGTCGCTGCCGCCGCACGTCGCCGGCGTCCCGGAGACCCACCGCTACCTGGTCGAGCGCCCGTTCATGGTGAACGTCCGCTTCGTGCAGCCGTGGTTCGAGCAGCCGGGCGGTGCGCTCCGCTTCCAGATCGCCGATCCCACGGTCACCGTGCGCGACCTCGTCGTCGACGGTGCACTGGCTCGACTCCGCGTGGTCTGACCCCGCGCACGACGCAGATCGGCCCGCACCGCGCTTTCGCGCAGTGCGGGCCGATTGCCGTTGTGTGGAGTTACGCCTGGTCGGGGCGGTCGTACTGCGCACCAGCCGGGTTCGGCGGCAGGCAGCCGAACACGATCGCGGCGATGCCGACGAACATCCCGATGAGCCAGAGCGGACCGGCGAGGTTCGCGTCGTGCACGCGGCGCCACCCCAGTGCGATGTTCGGGATGAGGGTCGCGAGCCACCACAGGCCGTACAGGACGAGCAGGATGAAGATCCACGCCGGGGGTGCACCCTCGGTCTGGGTGTAGCCGTACTCGTCGGTGGTCGAGGCCGAGACGCTCCACGAGATGATGCCGGCGATGAACCCGCCGTACAGAACGAGGGTCACGATCGCGTTCGCCAGGATCCAGTACCAGTACTCACTGCGGCTGGCGCGCCCGTCGAACCGGGCGTACTTCTTGAAGAAGCGCGTGAAGGCGTCGAGGAACCCTGCACCGTAGAACGGTGCCCACAGCGGCGGAGCTCCGTCGGGCCCGACCGGGATCGGCGGACCGGCCTGCGGGTACGGGTCGGCGTACTGCTGGCCGTACCCGGGCTGCTGACCGTACTGGGCAGGCTGCTGGCCGTACCCGGGCTGCTGACCGTACCCGGGCTGCTGACCGTACTGGGGCTGCTGACCGTACGGACCAGGCTGCTGCCCGTACCCCGGCTGCTGCCCGTACCCCGGCTGCTGACCGTACCCCGGCTGCTGCCCAGGGTCAGGCTGCCCCGACGGCTGGTCGCCGCCAGGCTGGCCCCACTGCGGTGTGTCGTTGCTCATCGAGCGCCGGTCGGTCGGTCGTAGCGCTCGCCCTGCGGGTTCGAGGGCAGCAGGCCGAACACGATACCGACGATGCCGACGAAGATCGCGATGATCCACAGGGCACCGGGCAGGTTCGCGTCGTGCAGGCGTCGCCAGCCGAGGGCGAGCGTCGGGATGATGATCGCGAGACCCCAGAGTCCGAGCAGGATGCCGGCGATCACGAAGAGCGCGGACGGGCTGGTCACCGTCGACTGCACGCTCGCCGAGGTCGCGGTCGACATCGACACCGTCGAGCGCTCCGACGTGGCGAAGCCGATGCCGTACAGGATGCCGAGGACGATGCCGACGATCGCGTTCGCCAGGTACCACCACCAGAACTCGCTGCGGCTCGCGCGGCCGCTGAAGGTCGCGTACTTCTTGAAGAAGCGTCCGACGGCCTTGCCGAAGGAGATCCCGTACCAGGGGGCCCAGATCGGCGGCTCGCCGTTCGGGCCGGTCGCCGGCTGCTGGCCGTACTGCGGCGTTCCGTTGTACGGGTTCGGCTGGCCGCCCGGCTGCTGGCCGGACGGGTTCTGCGGGTACTGGTCACTCACGGTGTCCCCCTCGATCGTTGGCTGGTAGTCGGGTCCGAGTCAACCAGAACCGTCGCGCGGCCGTCGCTCGCTACCCGCGGTGGGGTTCGTCGTACCGCTGCCCCTGCGGGTTCGAGCCCATCAGACCGACGATCAGCGAGAACAGGACGCCGAGCGGCGGGATGATGAAGAGGAAGGCGAAGTACCCGCTCAGGTTCACGTCGTGCAGTCGTCGCACCGTCAGGGCGATGAAGCCGAGAGCGCAGGCCAGGGCCCAGAGCCCGCTCAACCCGTTCGACGCGTCGTCGAAGAACGGCAGCACGTTGAAGAACCCGCCGACGATCCCGGTGGCCGCCGAGCCGATGACGTACCAGAGGGCCCAGAACCAGAACTCCGACTGGCTCGCGCGGCCGTCGAACCGGACGTACTTCTTCCAGAAGCGCGGGAACGCCTGCACGAAGGGGATCCCGTACCAGGGCGCCCACAGCGGGGGCTGGCGCGGGCCGGTCGGCTGCTGGCCGTACGGTCCGGGCTGCTGGCCGTACGGTCCGGGCTGCTGGCCGTACGGTCCGGGCTGCTGGCCGTACGGTCCGGGCTGCTGGCCGTACGGGTTCTGCGGCGGGTACTGGTCACTCACTGGTTCGTTCCTTCCGAGGCCGACTGCGATCACCGTCGAGTCTGGCAGCGGCGGCGGCAGGACGCGTCCCCCCAGCGGAGGACAGCGCAGCGACTGCGCTCCGACAGCGCTCCGACCGACTCAGGGCACCAGCGCCAGCTTGCCGCCGGGGTGCCCGGACTCCAGCAGCTCCGCGGCCGCCTTCGCCTCGGCGAGCGGGAACGTCCGCGCCACCGGGACCTCGAGCTGTCCGGCCCCGGCCAGGTCGATCAGTCGCTGCCGCACCGAGTCGCGGAACGCCTTGCTCGCTGGCTGCGCCCCACCGACGGCGGCGAACCCCGCCTCGGCGGCGCGCGCCTGCGCGGCGATGGTGACGATCCGGTCGCGGTCCGCGACCACCGCGAGCGAGACGTCGACGGCCTCGTCGGTGCCCACGCAGTCCAGTGCCACGTCGATGCCGGAGGGTGCGAGCGACCGGACCCGTGCCTCCAGGCCGTCGCCGTACGCGACCCACTCGCCACCGAAGCGTCGCACGACGTCCGCACCCCGCTCGGAGGCGGTGCCGATGACGCGCGCGCCGAGCAGGCGAAGCTGCTGCAGCAGGCTGACGCCGACTGCTCCGGAGGCACCGTGCACCAGCACGGTGTCGCGCCCCGCGGCACGGGTGACGCGCAGCATGTCGGCTGCGGTGGTGCCCGCGAGCAACAGGTTCGCCGCCTCGGGGAAGCCGAGCCCGACGGGCTTCGCGAAGACGTCCGCAGCCGGGACGGTGAGGGACGACGTCCAACCGCCGGCGACCCGGAACGCCAGGACTTCGTCGCCGACCGCTCCCCCGCCGGACGCGATGGTGGTGTCCGGTCCGACCGCAGTGAGCACGCCGGCGACCTCGTAGCCGACGGGCACGGGCAGGTCGGCCGGGTCGCCCTGCCGCGTGTGCTTCGTGTCGGCGGGGTTCATGCCGGCGGCGCGGACCGCGATGGTGACCTCGCCGGGTCCCGGTGCGGCGACCTCGGTGTCCACGAATTCGAGGACCTCGCTGCCGCCGAACCGCGGTGCCACCCAGTGCTTCGTCATGCGGCCGACGCTACGCCCCGATCCGCCGGCGGCGTGCGTGGGTGCCGGGTAGTCCGTCGCCGTGACGGGGAACGAGTACGGCGTGCCGGCGGTCGCGTCCCTCCCGCCTCCGTCCGATCTGGACCACGACGGCTGTTCGGTATCGTCCTCACATGCCGCGCGCCGCGATCGTCGTCAACCCGTCCAAGGTCGACCTGCGGGTGCTCCGCAACACCGTCGCGGCTGAGGAGGACCGGAGCGGCTGGGCTCCCACGACCTGGTTCGAGACCGCGGCGTCCGACGACGGCCGCGCCGCCGCGACCGACGCACTCGCCAGCGCGCCGGACGTCGTCCTGGTCGTCGGCGGCGACGGCACGCTGCGCGTCGCAGCCGAGGTGCTGCACGGCTCCGGCGTGCCCCTCGCCGTGCTCCCCGTCGGCACCGGGAACCTGTACGCCCGGAACCTGCGCATCCCGCTGAACGACGTCGCCGGCTCGGTCCGAGCCGCCTTCAGCGGAACCGATCGGCCGGTCGACCTCGCGTTCGCCGAGCTCACCGACCCGCAGGGCGCCACGACACGCCACGCCTTCCTGGTGATGGCGGGCATCGGCCTCGACGCGAACATGGCGGCCAACACCAACGCACGCCTCAAGAAGCGGTTCGGGTGGCTCGCGTACTCCGACCCGATCATGCGGTCCGTCATCGGCAACCGGCAGATCGACCTGCGGTACCGCCTCGACGACGGTGACACCCGGACGATGCGGGCGCACACCGTCATCGTCGGCAACTGCGGCACCCTGACCGCCGGCGTCCTGCTGCTGCCCGCCGCGAAGCCGGACGACGGGGTGCTCGACGCGGTCGCGTTCCGCCCCGGTCGGACGGTCGGCTGGGCCGGCGTGGGCTACGGCCTGTCGCTGAACCGCTTCTTCCACCGGACCGGGTTCGGCCGGTTCCTGTGGTGGCTCATCCCGGCCACCCGGACGCTGCGGTACACGAGCGCACGGGTCCTCGACCTCGAGCTGGACCAGCCCGAGCAGGTCCAGCTCGACGGCGACCCGTTCGGCACCGTGGTGGCGGTGCGGCTGACGGTGGACCACGGCGGGCTCACCATCCGGATGGGGCCGTCGCGGTGACCACGTGAAGACGGGAGGCCCGGTGCCAGCTGGCACCGGGCCTCCCGTCATCGCTGGGCCACGTCGAGAGCGTCAGCCGCGCGCGACACGCACCCGGTCCGCGAACGCTGCGTGCAGCGGGTGCTCCGCGGCGAGGCCGGTGATCTGCGTCACCACGTCGGCATCGGTCGCGTCCGAGGCCAGCAGCGCCTGCAGCTCGACACTCTGCTCGTCGTCGGCGACGTCGAAGCGGAGCGCCGCGCCCATCGCGTCGAGCAGCGCGGTCGGCTCGGTGCCGTCCTCGGCCAACGCCGCGGCGGGCGAGACGAAGCGCTCGTCACGCGACAGCTTGCGGAGCGGCTGCCGGCCGACGCGTGTCACCGTGTCGGGCAGGTGCGGGTTCTCGAACCGGGCGATGATCGCCTGGACGTAGGCGCGGTGCACCTCGGGGTCGAGTTCGTGGCGGCGGACGAGCAGGTCGCTCGTCTCGGCGAGGACGGACTCGAGCTCGGAGCGCACGGCGGGGATCGCGATGGCGTCGGAGATCTTGTCGGCCCCGGCGACGAAGCCGTGGTACGCGACGGTGGCGTGCCCGGTGTTCACCGTGAAGAGCTTGCGCTCGATCGAGGCGGCGAGGCCGTCGACGTAGTGCGCGCCGGGGATCTCCGGCTCGTTGCCGCCGAAGGGCGTGCGGTCGATGGCCCACTCGAAGTAGGTCTCGACGGTGACGTCGAGGCCGGCGCCCTCGGGCTGGGCCGGCACGATGCGGTCGACGGCGGTGTTCGCGAAGACGGCCTTCGCGAGTGCCGCGTCACGGCCCTCGGCCGGGAGCGCGTCGACGATGAACTCGCGCAGACGGTCCGTGGCGTTCAGGGCGTTCTCGCACGCCATCACGGCGATGGGCGCAGCGTCCGCGTCGCGCTGCTGCAGCGCCCGCGCGATCACCGGGGCGATGAACTTCAGGACGTTCGGGCCCACCGCGCAGGTGACGATCGCGGCAGTGGCGATCTCGGCGACGACGCCGTCCTCGTCCTGCGCGCTGTTGAGGGCGCGGAAGTTCGTGACCTCGTGGTCCTGCGCTTCGGTGCCGACCTCGTGCACGGTGTACGAGTCGGCGGCGGCGAGGGCGTCGATGAGCGGCGCGGCGACGTCGGCGAAGACGACCTCGTAGCCCGCTTCGTGCAGGAGGAGCCCGACGAAGCCGCGGCCGATGTTGCCGGCACCGAAGTGGACGGCGGTGCCCCGGTCGGTGGTGCTCACTCGTTGACCTCGCCGAGGATCGACAGGATCGCGCTGGTGTCGGCCGCGTCGGTGAGCTTCTGGACCTCGTCCTCGTCCGAGAACACGATCGCGATCTTGGACAGGATGTCGAGGTGCTCGTTGTTCACGCCGGCGATGCCGACGACGAAGCGCACGGGGTTGCCGTCCCAGTCGATCGGGCTGGCGTAGCGGATGAACGACAGCGCGGACGACTTGATGGCGTCCTTCGCGTCGTTCGTACCGTGCGGGATGGCGAGGAAGTTGCCCATGTACGTGGACACGCTCTTCTCACGCTCGAGCATCGCCGGGTAGTAGTCAGCGGTGACCGCGCCCGCAGCTTCGAGGATCTCGGCCGCCTCCTTCATCGCCTCCGACTTGGTCGGCGCGGTGTCCTCGGTGTGGATCCGGATCTGGCTCTCCTGCAGGACGGGCATCGTGGTTCTCCTTGGTGTTCGAGGACGTGACGGAGGGGACGGGGATGTCCCCGTCCCCTCCGATACTGCACTTCGTTACTGGTGGTGGCGTTACTGGTTCTTGAGCTGGTCGACGACCTGGTCGTACTGCGGCGCGTTCATGAAGTTGCCGACCGACACGTGCTGTGCGTTCGGGTTCTTCTGCTTGGCGCGGTCCGTCAGTTCTTCCTGCGTGATGATCAGGTCCTCGTCACCGGACAGGTTCGCGATCGCCTTGTTGGTGACCGTGACCCCTTCGATGCCCGCCTTCTTGATCTTGTTGCGCAGGACGCTGGCGCCCATGGCGCTCGACCCCATGCCCGCGTCGCAGGCGAACACGAGGTTCTGGACCTTCGTCGCGGTGGCGGTGGTTCCGGCGGCGGCTGCCTCTTCCGAGTTGGCCGGGGCGGTGCCGCCGAAGAGCCCTGCGGTCGCGGCGTTCGCGTCGCGGCCCTTGGTGGCCTGCATCTTGTCGAACGCTGCGGTCATGTCGCCGCCGCCGTTGGCGAGGTCGCGCTTGCGGCTGGCCAGCAGGAAGAACGACGCGACTGCGAAGGTGACCGCTGCGGACAGGATGACCGACAGGATGACGCCGACGTAGCTGTCCTTCGCCGTCGCCGTCAGCACGGCGAAGATCGATCCGGGCGAAGCCGGGGCGACCAGGCCGGAGCCGAACAGGACGTTCGTGCCGACGCCTGTCGCACCACCGAGGATGACGGCGATGAACAGGACCGGCTTCTGCAGCACGTACGGGAAGTAGATCTCGTGGATGCCACCGAAGAACTGGATGAGGATCGCACCGGGAGCGGTCGAGCGGGCGATGCCGACACCGAAGAAGGTGAAGGCGAGCAGGATGCCCAGACCGGGGCCGGGGTTCGCCTCGAGCAGGAACAGGATCGACTTGCCGGAGTCCTGCACCTGCTGGGCGCCGAGCTGGTCGAGCACACCGTGGTTGATGGCGTTGTTCAGGAAGAACACCTTGGCCGGCTCGATGATGACGCTGGCGAGCGGCAGCAGCGAGTGCTGGACGAGGAAGTTCACCGCGTCGCCGAGGCCCTCGGCGATGAGCTTGAACAGCGGGGCGAGCCAGAAGAACCCGACCATCGCCAGCCCGAAGCCGAGGATGCCGGCCGCGTAGTTGTTGACGAGCATCTCGAAGCCCGGCTTGATCTTGCCGTCCCAGATCTTGTCGATCTGCTTGATGAGGTACGCGCCAAGCGGCCCGCAGATCATCGCGCCGAGGATCATGATCGTGCCGTTGGCGCCGAGGATGACACCCATCGCCATGATCGAGCCGACGACGGCGCCGCGGGTCTCGTAGATCATCCGGCCGCCCTGGAAGGCGATCGCGAGCGGGATCAGGTACGTCAGGATCGGGCCGACGAGACCGATGTTGGCCACACCGTCCGTCTCACCGAACCCGCCGAGGATCCCGACGGGGGTCCATCCGGTCTCGATGAAGAAGGCGGTGATCAGGCCCCACGCGATGAAGATCGCGATGTTGGGCATGACCATGCCGGAGAGGAACGTGCCGAACTTCTGAACGGCGACGCGTGCGCCGCCCCGCGACTTCGCGGGTGCGTCGGGCGCTGCAACGGACGACGTTGTCATGTGCGGTGACTTTCTGTGTGGTGGAGCTGCTGCTGGTGCGGACGGGGTGTTGGGGATGGTGCGGCTCAGACGGCGTGCGCGGCCGCTGCGGCGGACTTCGCGGCCGCCGCCGTGGACGCGGCGAGTGCCGCCTGGGCCATCTCGCGGGCCTGCTCGAGCGTGTGCTGACCGAGTTCGGCGCGCACGTCGGCCAGGGCCGCGGGGGTCATGGAGAGGGTGGTGGCGCCGAGGCCGACGAGCACGACGGCGAGCAGCGGGTCGGCTGCGGCCTCACCGCAGATGCCGACGGGCTTGCCCGCGTCGGCACCGGCCGCTCCGAGCTGCGCGACGAGGCGCAGGACGGCGGGGTGCCACGGGTCCTGGTAGGACGCGACGGTGCCGAGCATGCGGTCGGCGGCCATCGTGTACTGGGTCAGGTCGTTCGTGCCGATCGACACGAAGTCCGCGTTCTGGAACACCTGTTCGGCCATCAGGGCGAGCGACGGCACCTCGGCCATCACGCCGGCGGTGCGGATGCCGAGCTCGCGGGCGAGGGTGACGAAGTACTCGGTCTCCTCGGCGTCGGCGACCATCGGGGCCATGACCCAGAGGTCGGCCTCGGTCGCGGCGTCCGCCTGGGCGAGTGCGACGAGCTGGTCGCGCAGCACCTCGGGGTGGTTGCGCAGCGCACGGAGCCCGCGACGGCCGAGCGCCGGGTTCTCCTCGTCCTTGTCGGTGAGGAACGGCAGCGGCTTGTCGGCACCGGCGTCGAGCGCACGGACGACGACCTTCTTGCCCGGGAACGCGGCGAGGAGCTGACGGTAGGACTCGGTCTGCTCGTCGACGGTCGGCGCCTTCGGCGAGTCGAGGAAGAGGAACTCGGTGCGGAAGAGCCCCACGCCCTCCGCACCGAGAGCAACGGCGCCCGCGGCGTCGGCGGGGCTGCCGAGGTTCGCGAGCAGGGGCACGACGTGGTCGTCGGCCAGGGCACCGGCGGTGAGCGGTGCGGCCGCCGCGGCGAGCCGGTCGGCGATGCGCTGCTCGACGTCGGCCACCAGGGCCTCGGACGGCTCGGTCACGACGGTGCCGGCGACGGCGTCGACGACGATCGGCTGCCCGTCGGCCAGGTCGTCGGCACCGGTGACGCCGACGATCGCGGTGATGCCCTTGGCGCGGGCGAGGATCGCGGTGTGCGAGGTCGGGCCGCCGTCGCGGGTGACCAGCGCGAGGACTTTGTCGAGGTCCAGCAGTGCGGTGTCGGCCGGAGCGAGGTCACGGGCGACGAGGACGAACGGGGTGTCCGACTCTGGGACACCGGGGGCGTGCACGCCGCGGAGCTTCGCGATGATGCGCTGGGCGACGTCGTCGAGGTCGGCTGCGCGCTCCCCCATGTAGCCGCCCATGCCGACGAGCAGGTCACGGAACTGCGCGAACGCCTCGTACACGGCACGCTCGGCGTTGGTGCCGCCGTCGATGCGCGTGTGCACGTCGTCGAGGAGGGTCGGGTCCTGCGCCATGAGCGCCTGCGCCTCGAGCACGGCCTGGGCGTCGCCGCCGGCGAGCTGTCCGCGCTTGTTGAGGTCCTCGGCCACTGCGGCCAGTGCGTCGTGCACGGCCTGCTTCGCGTCGTCTGCCGAACCGGTCAGGGCGTCCTTCGACGGTTCGCCGAGCGGGTCCGCCATGCGGAGCACGGGGCCGTGGGCGACGCCGCGGCCGACGCCGGTGCCGAGCAGTTCGGACATTCGAGACTCCTTCATCTCACACGCGCTTGCGGTGGGGTGTTCGTTCGGTGCGCGCACGGCTGAGACGGGACCTCGCCGGTGCGGCTGAGCAGCACACTACCCCGATCCGCGTTGACAAACAAACACATCCGGGGATAAAAATGCAGAAACAGATGCCCGTTTGCGTCTGGCGGCCAGCCACTTCGGCTCGGTTCCGTCAGGTTCGTGCCCGGTCATGTCCGTTCCGTTCCGACCAGGAGACGACGAGGTCCGATGTACGCACCAGAACGCCACCAGCGCATCGTCGAGCAGGCGCGCGCGCAGGGGCGGGTCGACGTCAAGGACCTCGCCGAGCTGCTCGAGGTCACGCCCGAGACCATCCGCCGCGACCTCACCTCGCTGGAGCGACGGGGACTGGTCCGACGTGCCCACGGCGGGGCCATCCCGGTCGAGCGCATCACGATCCACCCCGGTGTCGGCGACCGCGGCGGCATCAACCAGGCCGAGAAGATGGTCATCGCCGAGGCCGCGCTCGAGGAGCTGCCGGAGAACGGCTCGATCATGATCGACGCCGGCACCTCCACCATCTGCCTCGCCGAGATGCTGCCGACCGACCGCGGACTCACCGTCGTCACCCACTCGCTCCCCGTCGCGATGGCCGTCGCGAACCGGCCGGGCATCGACCTGCACCTGCTCGGCGGCAACATCCGCAGCGACTCCCTGGCCGGCGTCGGCACGTGGACGCA
Organism: Curtobacterium sp. PhB142; assembly: GCF_004341255.1. Lineage (NCBI taxonomy): Bacteria > Bacillati > Actinomycetota > Actinomycetes > Micrococcales > Microbacteriaceae > Curtobacterium > Curtobacterium sp. PhB142. The sequence goes on from NZ_SLUT01000003.1 coordinate 155,114, forward strand.
CCAGCTCATCGGCATGGTGAGCGTCGACGTCGCCTTCGTGAGCATCAACGGGATCACCCCGGAGCGCGGCCTGACGACCCACAACATGGCCGAGGCCGCGGTGAAGTCGGCGATGATCAAGTCCGCCCGCCGCAGCATCCTGCTCGCCGACCACACCAAGTTCGGCCGCGAGGAGTTCGGCCGCGTCGCACCCCTCGCCGCCATCGACACGATCATCACCGATCCCGCCGTCAACCTCGACCTGGTCCGCGAGGTCGAGGCCGCCGGCACCGAGGTGTTCTGGCCCGGTCGACCCTGACCGCTCGCCCGACCCGCCCATCCGGCGCTCGCTAGCATGAGCGCACCACCCATCGACAGGAGTACATCGATGTCCGAAGCCACCCGCACCGTGACCGTCGCCAGCGCGTCCGGCCTGCACGCGCGCCCCGCGTCCCTCTTCGTCCAGACCGTGACGGCCTCCGGCCACCAGGTCACGATCGCCAAGGGCGACAAGTCCGGCAACGCCGGCAGCATCCTCGCCCTGCTCGGCCTGGGCATCGAGAACGGTGATGAGGTCAGCCTCACCGTGACCGGCGACGACGCCGAGACCACCGCCGACAGCCTGGTCGAGTTCCTGCAGACGGACCACGACGCGGCCTGATCGCGCGGATCCGACGGACGGGAGGCACGGTGCCAGCTGGCACCGTGCCTCCCGTCCGTCGTGCGGTCCCCCGCACTGCCATGCCCGGGCCCGCCCCGTCCGTCCGGCCCGCCGGCCGGCCCGTCCGGCCCCGGGGTTCCGAAATCTCGGCATCTCGACGCGCCACGGGCCGGTCCGTGGAACCTCGGCGGACGACACGCGGCGAGTCGTGGAACCTCGAATCGATGCGGTCCGGGGCTGTCGGCGCCCGCCGATAAGGTGGTCGGCATGACACGCCTGCGCCTCGCATCCGTCAACGTGAACGGCGTCCGCGCCGCCTTCCGCAAGGGCATGGGCGACTGGCTCGCCACCCGCGACGTCGACGTGCTCGCCCTGCAGGAAGTGCGTGCGTCGAGCGAGGACCTGGCCGGTCTGCTCGGCGACGAGTGGGACATCGTGCACGACCCCGCGACCGCCAAGGGCCGAGCGGGTGTCGCGATCGCGTCCAGGCACTCGGCCCAGATCCACCGCGTCGCCCTCGGACCGGACGAGTTCGACTCCGCCGGCCGCTGGCTCGAAGCCGACTACGAGATCGGCGGCACCACGGTCACGGTCGTGTCCACCTACGTGCACTCGGGCGAGGTCGACACCCCCAAGCAGGACGAGAAGTGGAAGTTCCTCGACGCCATGACCGAGCGACTGCCCGCCCTCCGCGCGCACAACCCGCTCGCCGTCGTCGTCGGTGACCTGAACGTCGGGCACGACCAGCGCGACATCAAGAACTGGAAGGGCAACGTCAAGCGAGCGGGCTTCCTGCCGCGCGAGCGCGCCTACTTCTCGCGCTTCTTCGGTGCCGACGGCGAACCGGTCGAGGGCGCTGACGGCTCGACCGGTCCGGGCCTCGGCTGGGTGGACGTCGGGCGTGCGCAGGCCGGCGACGTCGAGGGACCGTACACGTGGTGGTCCTGGCGCGGCCAGGCGTTCGACAACGACACCGGCTGGCGCATCGACTACCAGATGGCCACGCCCGACCTCGCGGCGAAGGTCACGGAGTACACGGTCGACCGCGCCGCGGCGTACGACCAGCGATGGTCCGACCACGCCCCCGTGGTCGTCGACTACGAACTCTGATCCCCACTCGTTGCGCTCCACCTGACCCACAGGAACACCACCATGACCAAGACCCGCATCTTCTCGGGCATCCAGCCGTCCGCCGGCTCGCTGCACCTCGGCAACTACGTCGGGGCGCTCATGCAGTGGCGCGACCTGCAGGACGACTTCGACGCCATCTACTGCGTCGTCGACATGCACGCGATCACCTCACCGCAGGACCCGGCCGAGCTCCGCGCGAGCACCCGGGCGACGGCCGCGCAGTACATCGCGTCGGGCATCGACCCGACGAAGTCGACGCTGTTCGTGCAGTCGCACGTGCCGGCCCACGCCGAGCTCGCCTGGGTGCTCAACACCCTCACCGGTTTCGGTGAGGCGAGCCGGATGACCCAGTTCAAGGACAAGTCGGCGCGGCAGGGGTCCGAGGCCGCGTCGGTCGGGCTCTTCACGTACCCGGTCCTGATGGCCGCCGACATCCTGCTGTACGACACCAAGGTCGTACCGGTCGGCGACGACCAGCGCCAGCACGTCGAGCTCACCCGCGACCTCGCCGGACGCTTCAACTCGCGGTTCGGCGACACGTTCGTCGTGCCCGAGGCCCGCATCGGCACTGAGACGGCGCGCATCTACGACCTGCAGGACCCGACGAGCAAGATGAGCAAGTCGGCGGCGTCCGACAGCGGCCTGATCCGGCTGCTCGACGACCCGAAGCGCACCGCGAAGAAGATCAAGTCGGCCGTCACCGACGACGAGCGCGAGATCCGCTCCGACCGGCAGGCGAAGCCGGGCGTGACGAACCTGCTCGCGATCCTGTCCGCCTTCAGCCGGACCCCCGTCGCCGAGCTCGAGGCATCGTTCGCGGGCAAGGGCTACGGGGACCTCAAGGGCGCGGTCGCCGACGCCGTCGTCGCCGAGCTGGAGCCGGTGCGCACCCGCACGCTCGAGCTGCTCGACGACCCGGCGGAGCTCGACCGGCTGCTCGCCGTCGGCGCGGACCGTGCCGAGTCCATCGCGCAGGAGACCCTGGCGCGCGTGTACGACCGGATCGGGTTCGTCCCGCGCTCGCGCGGCTGACCGTGCTGCCGGTCACGCTGGAGTCCGCCCGGGTCCGCCTCGACGTCCCGACCCGGGCGGACACCGCGGCGATCACCGACGCCTGTCAGGACCCGGACATCGTCCGCTGGACGACGATCCCCACGCCGTACCGCGAACAGGACGCACGGACCTTCGTCGACGCCCTGGTCGGCCCCGGCTGGGCGTCGGACCGCGAGTACACCTGGGCGATCCGTCGCAGTGGGTCCTCCTGGCTCGAGGGGATCATCGGGTACCGCACGGCCGGCCGCGACCTGGGGTTCTGGCTGGCACCCTCGGCCCGCGGCGCCGGCCTGATGCACGATGCGGTCGAGCTCGTCGTCGAATGGGCCTTCGCCGACGGGGCTCCGGACGTCTACTGGGAGTGCTACGAGGGCAACACGGCGTCGGCCGCGGTCGCCCGCAGCGCCGGGTTCTCGTTCACCGGCGCCGGGCCCGCACGGATCCCCGGACGCGACGGCGGACCGACGACCGCCTGGACCGCCCTGCGCCGGGCCGACGGCGCGCCCGCATCGCACCTCCCGTGGCCCGACGCTCCGTGACACAGCGCCCCGTGACCCGGTCCCGCATGACGCCGCGTTCCCGACGATGACGCGTCACCGATCCGCCGCCGGTAGGCTCGATCCGTGAGCGACACGGCACGACCCACCGAGGTCCGGGCGATGCGCCGCGGGCTCGAACTCGCGGCCCTCGGGCCCGTCGTGGGCGACCACGCACGGGTCGGCGCGGTGATCCTCTCCCCCGCCGGCGACGTCCTCGCCGAGGGGTGGCACAAGGGCGCCGGAACCCCGCACGCCGAGGTCGACGCGATGGCGAAGGTCGATCCGACTCAGCTCCGCGGCGCGACGGCCGTCGTCACCCTCGAGCCCTGCAACCACACCGGCCGCACCGGCCCCTGCGCCGTCGCCCTGATCGAGGCCGGGGTCGCCCGTGTCGTGTACGCCATCGACGACCCGGGTACGGATGTGCACGGTGGCGCCGACCGTCTCCGCGCCGCCGGGGTCGACGTCGTGTCCGGAGTGCTCGCCGACGAGGCCGAGGCGTTCCTCGAACGGTGGCTCCTGTCGGTCCGACTCGGACGCCCGTGGGTCACCGTGAAGTGGGCCTCGAGCCTGGACGGCCGGGCCGCGGCTGCCGACGGGACGAGCAAGTGGATCACCGGCGCCGCAGCCCGGCAACACGTGCACGAGCAGCGTGCCGCGCACGACGCGATCCTGGTCGGCACCGGCACCGTCCTCGCCGACGACCCGAGCCTGACCGCTCGCGGTGACGCGGGCGAACTCCTCGCCGACCAGCCGCTCGCGGTCGTGCTCGGTGACCGCGCCGTCCCCGATGACGCCGCGGTCCGCCGACACCCCCGTGGGCTGGTGACGCTGCCGGGGCACGACCTCGCCGCGTCGGTCGCCGCCCTGCGTGGGCACGGCGTGCACTCGGTGTTCGTCGAGGGCGGCCCCACCGTCGCGTCCGCGCTCATCGCCGCCGGGCTCGTCGACGAGTACCTCGTGTACGTCGCCCCGATCCTGCTCGGCGGACCCCGGGTCGCCCTCGACGACCTCGGGGTGGGAAGCATGTCCGGGCGTCGGCGGTTGGACGTACTATCGACCACCAGCCTGGGCCCTGACCTGCTGGTCCGAGCCCGACCGCAACGCAGCGCGACAGCGCAGCCAGCGCCACCACAGACAGCGCAGCAGCAGACACCGCAGCAGCACGACGCAGCACCCGGGTTCGGAGACGACGGGCCCACGAACGACCGGAGCACCCCATGACCGACGCGCTGACCTCCTCCACCCCGGGCAGCCCCGTCCAGTTCGAGGTGTCGACGAACGTCCCCACCACCCACGGCACGTTCCAGATGCGCGCCTACCGCGACCTCGTGACCGGCGCGGAGCACGTCGCGATCATCGGCGCGCTGCCCGACGGGTCCGCCCCGTCCGACGGCGCCCTGGTCCGTGTGCACTCCGAGTGCCTGACCGGCGAGGCGTTCGGCTCGCTGAAGTGCGAGTGCGGGCCCCAGCTCGACGCCGCGCTCGACACCATCGCTGCCGAGGGCGGCGTGGTGGTCTACCTGCGCGGGCAGGAAGGACGCGGCATCGGGCTCATCAACAAGCTCAAGGCCTACCGCCTGCAGGAAGACGGCCTCGACACGCTCGACGCCAACCTGGCGCTCGGGCTGCCGGCCGACTCCCGTGCGTACGGCGGCGCCGCGGGCATCCTCGCCGAACTCGGGATCACCCGCGTGCGACTGCTCTCGAACAACCCCGAGAAGCGTCGCCAGCTCGAGGAGCACGGCATCACCGTCGAGTCGCTCGTGCCGCTGGTCGTCGGCGTCTCGGCGCAGAACGCCGGCTACCTCGACACCAAGCGCGACCGGATGGGGCACCAGCTGCCCGCCCACCTCGAGGCCGGTGCCAGCGCCGGGGCGGGCGCCGGCGCAGGAGCCGCCAGCTGACTCTGGGCTGATTCGCAGGTGGGCGACATCTGTCGTACGATGTTGTCTTCCGTCACAAGCGGTCCCCCACCAACCGAACGCACCCGATCGGTGCCCGCGCCACCCTGCGCGAACCGATCGGTGTCCGCCGTTTCGGGTATCCGTGCTCCCTGCCAGGAGTGCGCACCACGGAAGACCACACGACACCCATGACCGCCGCACCGGCACCAGCAACCCCGACCTCAGCTCCGGCACCAGCAGGCAACCCGCGCTCGCGCGTCGTCATCGCCAGCCTCGTCGGCACCTCGATCGAGTTCTACGACTTCTACGTCTACGCGACGGCCGCGGTCCTCGTCTTCCCGACGCTGTTCTTCCCGAACGAGGACCCCACGGCATCGCAGCTGTCGTCGTTCGTGACGTTCGCCCTCGCCTTCTTCGCGCGGCCGATCGGGTCGATCATCTTCGGGCACTTCGGTGACCGGGTGGGCCGCAAGACCACCCTCGTCGCGTCGCTGCTCGTCATGGGCACCGCGACGTTCCTGATCGGCTGCCTGCCGACCTTCAGCACCATCGGCGTGTGGGCGCCGGTCCTGCTCGCCGTGATGCGCTTCGCCCAGGGCGTCGGCCTCGGCGGCGAGTGGTCCGGTGCGGCACTGCTCGCAACCGAGAACGCCCCCAAGGGCAAGCGCGGCGTCTTCGGTTCGATGCCGCAGCTCGGCGCACCGATCGGCTTCCTGCTCGCGAACGGCCTGTTCATCGCGATCAACGCCGCGATGCCCGCCGGTGCCGACGGCACCCCGAACGCCGACTTCCAGGCGTGGGGCTGGCGCATCCCGTTCCTGCTCTCCTCGGTCCTGGTCATCGTGGGGCTCTACGTGCGCTTCAAGCTCGTCGAGTCGCCGGTGTTCCGCGGCGTCCAGGAGTCCGGCACGGTCGCGAAGATCCCGCTGGGCCGAGTGTTCCGCACCTCGTGGAAGGCGCTCATCGTCGGCACGTTCGGCATGGTCGCGACGTACGTCCTCTTCTACTTCATGACCACGTTCACGCTGTCGTACGGCACCACCGGTGCCGAGGCCGGTCCGCTCGTCCCGAAGGTCGGCCTCGGCTACAGCCGCGGTGAGTTCCTGACGCTGCTCATGATCGGCGTCGTGTTCTTCGGCATCTTCACCCCGATCGCCGGCATCCTGGCCGACAAGTTCGGCCGCCGGAAGACCCTCATCCCGACCACGATCGGCATCGCGCTGTTCGGTCTGACGTTCCAGTTCTGGTTCGCCGCGTCGCAGGGCCCGATCACGGTGGTGACGTTCCTGATCGTCGGGCTGTCCCTGATGGGGCTGACCTTCGGGCCGATGGGTGCGCTGCTGCCGGAGCTGTTCCCGACGAACGTCCGGTACACCGGCTCGGCGATCGCGTACAACGTCGCGTCGATCCTCGGTGCCTCGCTCGCGCCGACGATCGCCCTGGCGCTGTGGAAGGCCGACGGCAACATCTTCCTGGTCGGGCTGTACCTGACGATCGCCGCCGTCGTGACGCTCGTCGCGCTGCTCTTCGTCCGTGAGACGAAGAGCAAGGAGTTCGCGGACGCCTGAGGCGTCACCAGGGACGGACGGGAGGCCCGGTGCCAGCTGGCACCGGGCCTCCCGTCCGTCCCTCGTCGCGTCCACGCACGGCGCGACCCTGTCTGTCAACTCAGGTTGACAGATGTCAGTGCGTCAATGTAGGTTGACGGCCATGGATCGACCGACCATCACGAGCCTCGCGGCCGGAGCCTCCGGGGACGACCCGTTCTCCGCCCTCGCGAACGTGCGCGAGCTCCGCCGTGAACTCGAACGGACCGAAGAACTCGCTGCCCGTGCCGCCCGCAACGCCGGGGCGTCGTGGCAGGAGATCGCGACCCTGCTCGGTGTCAGCCGACAGGCAGTGCACAAGAAGTACGGCAGAAACTAGGAACACGATGAGCCTCCCCTTCGCGCGCCCCAAGAAGACCGACGGCCCCCGCGCCACCTTCGGCCGCCTGTTGTCCTACCTGTTCGAGAACAAGCCGGCGATGGTCGTCATCATCGTGCTGAGCATCCTCGGCGCCGGGGCGTCGCTCGCGCAGCCGCTGCTCGTCAACCAGGTCGTCACGGCGGTGCAGCAGGGCAACACGCTCAGCACGCTCGTCTGGCTGCTCGTCGGGCTCGTCCTGGTCGCCGGCGTCCTGAACGGTGTGCAGCACTTCCTGCTCCAGCGTGCGGGCGAGGGCGTCGTGCTCTCGACGCGCCGCAAGCTCATCGCCCGCATCCTCAACCTGCCGATCTCGGAGTTCGACACCCGTCGCACCGGTGACCTGGTGTCCCGCGTCGGCAGCGACACCACGCTCCTGCGCGCCGTCCTGACCCAGGGCCTGATCGAGTCGATCGGCGGCGCCCTGACCTTCATCGGCGCGATCATCGCGATGGCGATCATCGACCCGCTGCTGCTCGTGATCGTGGTCGTCATCGTCCTGGTCGCGATCGTGGTCGTCGGCGGACTGAGCCGGCGCATCCGGGTCGCGTCGAAGCGTGCGCAGGAGAAGGTCGGCGACCTGACCGCGGCCGTCGAGCGCGGCATCGGCGCCGTCCGCACCATCCGCGCGGCCGGTGCCACCGAGCGCGAGGTGCACGAGGTCGACGGACACGCGACAGAGGCCTACCAGCGCGGCCTCGACATCGCGAAGATGTCCGCGTTCGTCGTGCCGGTCGCGAGCATCGTCATGCAGGTGGCGTTCATCGCCGTGCTCGGCGTCGGCGGGGCCCAGGTCGCCGCGGGCACCATCACCATCGCGACCCTCATCACGTTCATCCTGCTGCTCTTCATGATGATCATGCCGCTCGGCCAGGCGATGGGCGCCGCCGTCGCGGTCGCCCAGGCGCTCGGTGCGCTCGGCCGGATCGAGGAGATCCTGCACCTGCCGACCGAGGCGCAGGACGACGCCGCTGCGCGCCCCGCCGCCGCGGTCGCCTCCGACGACGCCATCACGTTCGAGCACGTCACGTTCCGGTACGCGGCTGCAGCGGATGCCTCCGGTCCGGACGGCGCCGTCGCGTCCGGCGCGGTGGACCGACCGGGAGGCCCGGATCGCCTCGCCGACGAGCGTCCGGCCGACGACGTGGTGCTCCACGACGTGTCGTTCCGCGTTCCCCGCGGCTCGCGGGTCGCACTCGTGGGCCCGTCGGGTGCTGGCAAGTCGACGACCCTCGCCCTGATCGAGCGGTTCTACGACCCGACCGAGGGCGTCATCCGGCTCGGTGGCATCGACGTCCGGGGCATGGACCGCCAGGAGCTCCGCGCCCAGATCGGCTACGTCGAGCAGGACGCACCGGTACTCGCCGGCACCATCCGCGCGAACCTGCTGCTCGGTTCGCCGGACGCGACCGAGGACGACTGCGTCCGCGTGCTCGAGGCGGTCAACCTCGGCGAGGTGCTGCACCGCGACCCGCGTGGGCTCGACGCCCAGGTCGGCGAGGACGGCGTGATGCTCTCGGGCGGAGAGCGTCAACGGCTCGCCATCGCCCGCGCCCTGCTCGCCGCTCCCCCGATCCTGCTGCTCGACGAGTCGACGTCGTCGCTCGACGGCGTGAACGAGCAGAAGATGCGGCTGGCGATCGATGCCGTCGCCGAGGACCGCACCCTGCTCGTCATCGCGCACCGGCTGTCCACCGTGGTCGACTCCGACGTCATCGTCGTGCTCGAGCACGGCCGGGTCGTCGGCGCCGGCACGCACTCCGAGCTGGTCGAGTCGACGCCGCTCTACCGAGACCTGGCGAAGCACCAGCTGCTGGTCTGAGCCCCGCCGCCGCGCCCGTTCAGGCGGCGAACGGGTCCGGGGTGAGCACGTACACGGTCTCGAGGTACTCCTCGATGCCCTCGTGCGAGCCCTCGCGGCCGAGCCCGGACGACTTCACCCCGCCGAACGGGAACGCTGCGTTCGACACGACGCCGGTGTTCAGCCCGAGCATCCCGGTCTCCAGGCGTTCGGCGAGCCGCTGCCCGCGCGGGAAGTCCGTCGTGAACGCGTAGGCGATGAGCCCGAACTCGGTGTCGTTGGCGAGCCGGATGCCCTCGTCCTCGGTCGCGAAGCGCGTGATCGACACGACCGGTCCGAAGATCTCGGTCGTCAGGATCTCCGACCCCGGCTGCACGTCGTCCAGCACCGTAGGCGCGTAGTAGGTGCCGGGCCGCTCGACGCGGTGTCCGCCGGTGACGAGCCGCGCGCCGCGGGTGACCGCGTCGTCGACGAGTCCGGCAGCCTTGTCCACTGCACGGTCGTCGATGAGCGGGCCCATCGTCGTGCCGTCCTCGGTGCCCCGGCCGATGCGGAGCGCGTCGACCTTCGCGGTGAGGGCGGCCACGAACGCGTCGGCGATGCCGTCCTGCACGAAGAACCGGTTGGCGGCCGTGCAGGCCTCGCCGACGTTCCGGAACTTCGCGAGCATCGCAGCGGTGACGGCGGCGTCGAGGTCGGCGTCGTCGAACACCAGCAAGGGGGCGTTGCCGCCGAGCTCCATGCTCGTCTTGAGCACGTTGTCCGCCGCCTGCTTGAGGAGCGCGGACCCGACCGGCGTCGACCCGGTAAAGGTGAGCTTGCGGAGGCGGCGGTCGGCGATGATCGGCTCGGACAGCCCCTTGGCGTCGAGGGACGGCACCACGTTGAGCACGCCGTCCGGCAGCCCGGCACGGCGGAACAGCTCGACCAGGAACAGCGTGGTCAGCGGCGTGAGCTCCGCCGGCTTCACGACGACCGTGCAGCCGGCCGCCAGTGCGGGGCCGATCTTGCGGGTCGCCATGGCGAGGGGGAAGTTCCACGGGGTGATCGCGTACACCGGGCCGACCGGACGCTTCAGGACGATCGCGCGTCCGGTGCCCTCGGGGTTGGTGCGGTAGTCGCCGCCGATGCGGACGGCCTCCTCCGAGAACCAGCGGAGGAACTCGCCGCCGTAGACCACCTCGCCGCGGGCCTCGGCCAGGGGCTTGCCCATCTCGAGCGTCATCAGGGCGGCCAGGTCATCCTCGTGGGCGCGGACCAGGTCGAACGCGCGACGCAACACGTCGGAGCGCTGCCGCGGAGCGGTCGCCGCCCACTCCTGCTGCGCGGCGACCGCGGCGTCGAGCGCGGCGATGCCGTCCTCGGGAGTGGCGTCGGCGACCTCGGCCAGCACGTCGCCGGTCGAGGGGTCGCGGACGGCGAACGTCGCGCCGCTCGCCGACGGGCGCCAGGACCCGCCGATGAACAGGCCCGTCGGGACGCCGTGCACGGTGACGTGGTCGTCGCCCACGGTCGTGGTGAGGTCGCCGGTCGTGGCGCTCGTGTCGGTGCTCGTGTCCGTGTTGGTCTCGGTGTTGGTCTCGGTGCTAGTCTCGGTCACAGCTGTGCTCCTCCGGGGTTCGCGAGCCCCTCGTCCATGTCGCTGCGGTCGACGTGCCCGCCGGCCGCTCGGATGTCGTCGAGCGCGCGGGCGCTGCGCTCGTCGTCGACGCCGGCGACCAGGTCCTCGTAGACCGCGACGTCGATGCCGGCGGCGCGGGCGTCGAGGGCCGAGGCCCGGACGCAGTGGTCGGTGGCGATGCCGACGATGTCGACGGAGTGCACCCGGTGCTCGGTCAGGATCTCCGGCAACGGCACGCCCGACTCGGTCCGCGCCTGGAACGCCGAGTAGTCCGGCGTGCCCTGGCCCTTGAAGACGTCGACGTCGATCGGCTCGGTGTCGAGCTCCGGGTGGTACTCGGCGCCCGGAGTGCCGGCCACGCAGTGCACGGGCCACGTGTCGACGAAGTCGGGGCCCTCGGGTCCGGCGAAGTGTCCGCCGTTGTCGTCGTCGCCGTGGTGCCAGTCGCGGGAGCCGACGATCAGGTCGTACTCCTCGGCGTGCCGGCCGAGGAACGCGCTGATCCGTTCCGCGAGGGCCGCGCCCCCGGTGACACCGAGCGCACCGCCCTCGGTGAAGTCGTTCTGGACGTCGACGATGAGGAGAGCCCGTGCCATGGGCCCATCCAACACCCGGTGACTCAGGAGTCGGTGAGCTTGCTCCCGCACGAGTAGGCCGCCGCGGTCACCGCGTCGAGCGCCGGCAGCGCGGCCGCACGCGAGGACCCGATGGCGTAGAACGCGAAGGTCAGGCGCGATCCGTCCGCGGCGTCGATGTACCCACCGAGGGTGTTCGCGCTGTCGATCCACCCGGTCTTCGCGTGCACCTTGCCGCGGGCGACGGCGTTCGCACCGGTGAAGCGGCTGGCCAGCGTGCCGGACTGCCCCGAAACGGGCAAGGCGTTCGCGAGGGTACCGAGGCCCTTCGCTCCGGCGGCGACCTGCACCATGAGGTGGGCGACGAAGTTCGGCGACACCGCGTTGGCGGCGCTCTCGCCCGAGCCGTCCTTGATGACGATGCCGGCCGGGTCGACGCCGTAGGAACCGAGCGCCGACTGGTACACCGAGGTCAGCGACGCCGCCGAGCCGTTCGAGCCGGACTCCTTCGACGACACCCGGGCGAGCATCTCGGCGAGGGTGTTGTCCGAGTTCGGGATCATCTGCCCGATCAGTGTCGACACCGGCTGCGACGACACCGTCGCGATGGTGTCCGTGCTGGTCGTGGCGCGCTTGACGATCTGTGCCGACCCCGCCCCGGCGACCCCGGCGTTCGCCAGTGCCGTCCGGAACGCGGTGCCCGCACGGCCGACCGGGTCCTCGGACCGGGGCGAGGTCGCCGCGGCCGGGTTCGCCCGGTCACCGTCGACCATGAGCGCCGTCACCTTCGGCTGGTACCCGATGGTGCGCTCGGACACCGGCCACGTGGGGTCCCACGCGTCGGCGTCGCTCCAGTACGTGTCGTCGGTGACGATCGTGGTGACGGGGGTGTCGCCGACCTTCGCCTTGACCTGTTGGGCGAGCTGCGCGAGCGTCGGGGCCCCCGGGTAGACCGTGCCGTTGCCGGCGGACAGGGTGGCGTCGCCGTGCCCGACCAGCGCGATGGTCCCGCCGGACTCCTGCGTGACCGTGGTCGGGATGCGGTGGTCGCCGCCGAGCACCGCGAGCGCCGTCGCCGTCGTCAGGGTCTTCATGACGCTGCCGGTCTGGGCGGCCTTGTCGCCGTCTTTCGAGAACAGGACCTCGCCGGTCTTCGCGTCCATGACGTACCCCTCGAACGCGCCGAGACCACTCGCCGACGCCGCGCCGGCGATCGAGCAAGTGCGCAGGGCGGAGGGGCCGGCCGGGTCCTTCGGCACGGCGCGGGCGTTCGGGGTGGGTGTCGGCGTGCTCGTCGGTCGCTTCGTGGTGGCGGTCGACCGGCTCGGCGTCGAGGTCGCTCGCGACGTGGTCGCCGGCGCGGCCGTCGTGCCCGTGTCCGGTGTCATCGCCGCGGCGACCGCGACGGCCCCGCCCGAACCGATCACGAGCAGGGCCGCGAGCCCACCGGCGATCCAGGGCACCGGGCGGCGCACGGCGGAGGCGCGCGCGGCTGCGACGGCGGCGCGGACACGCTCCGGCACGGAAGGCGGGGTGGGCTGCTGCTCGGACATCGCGACCGATCCTACGGAACTGCGGCAGGAGCCTCCAGGCCGGATCGTCCCGATGTGGACGACGCGACCCGGATCAGGGCGCTGTGGAGGCGTCGTCCGCGGGGTAGCGCACGCCGACCTGGCGGCGGGCCTCGTCCATGACGGCCATGATCGCGACCGACTGTTCGGCGTCCATCGGACCGCCCTCGTGCACGCCGGACGTGACCATCGCCTCGAACGCGCGCGCCTCGTGGCCGTAGCCGGCGAGCTCCTCGCGCGCGTCGAACTCCTCGACCACGACGCCGTCGCGGTCCCGGATCCGCCACGTCGTCGGGGTGTACCAGGTCGAGTCGACGTCGATGCGCCCCGCTTCGCCGATGACCGAGGCCGTGTTCGGGCTGCGCACGTCCATCCCGAAGTGGATCACCGACTGCGCACCGCCGTCGTGCGTCAGGACGATGCCCATCTGCGTGTCGACTCCCTGCGCGCTCAGCGTGCCGGCCGCGACGAGCGAGGTGGGCACGCCCAGCACGTCGACGGCGAAGGACACCGGGTACACGCCCAGGTCCAGCAGGGCTCCACCGCCGAGGGCGGGATCGCGTAGCCGGTGCGACGGGTCGGTGGGCAGGGCCTGGTGGTGCGTCGCCTCGACGAGCACCGGCCGGCCGATGCGCCCCTCGGCCAGGACCTCGCGGATCATCGCCATCTGCGGCAGGAACCGGGTCCACATCGCCTCGGTCACCGCGACGCCCGCCCGACGGGCAGCATCGACCACGGTCCGCGCTTCGGCCGCCGTCATCGTGAAGGCCTTCTCGACGAGGACGTGCTTGCCGGCGCGGATCGCGAGCAGGGCGTCCTCGGCGTGCCGGACGTGCGGGGTCGCGACGTACACGGCGTCGACCGTGTCGTCGGCGACGAGGTCCTCGTAGGAACCGTGCGCCCGTGGGATGCCGAACTCCGCCGCGAACGCCTCGGCGCCGTCGCGGGTGCGGCTGCCGACCGCCGTGAACTCGATGCCCGCGGCGACGCAATCGCCCACGAAGGACCGGGCGATGCCGCCCGTACCGATGACTCCCCAGCGAACCGTCATGCGGCCATGTCTACCAGGGCTGGCCGCAGCACTTTGGTATGGACTCCACGGGTGATTGCCAGCTAACGTGCTGCGAGATCCCCCATCCGGGGGTCACTCATCCCCGAGTCGAAGGTGTGCAGGTCCTCCATGCGCCGTTCCGTCCTCTCCGTCGTCGCCACCAGCGCCGCGATCGTCCTCACGTCCACCCTCGTCGGCGGTCCGGCCAGCGCACACGGGTGGGGCGACCCAGGACACGGACCGGGGCACTCCGCCGACGTCGGCCTGACCCCGCGGACGCACTTCACGATGGCTGCCGACGGCACGTCCGGTGCAACCCAGGGCGGCGAGGGCATCCCGAACATCGACTCCGTCAAGAAGACCATCGCCACCTACTACGGCGACCCCGGCACCGGACTCGCGAACCGCACCGACTCCCCGTACATCCGCGAGATGCGGTCCCTCGTCCGGCGGCAGGCCCCCGTCGTCGCCGCCCAGTGCGCCGTCGGCCGCAAGCTGCACCGCAACCCCGCGATCGTGCTCGACGCCGACGACACCACGCTCTGGACCTACGACATGGAGGTCGCGGACATGCACTTCGTCTTCGACCCCGCACGGCAGGACGAGTGGGTGCAGGACGAACGGTTCCCCGCGACCCCGTCGATGACCTCGCTCGTGTCGATCGCACAGCGTTCCGGCTGCACGATCATCGGGCTGACCGGCCGGAACGCCGATCAGGAGACTGCCACCATCGACAACCTGCAGCGCGTCGGCTACCCGCAGTTCTCGGCCACGAAGCGCGGCACCGAGACGTACTACACGAAGTGGACCGGGGTCGGGGCGTCGCAGCAGCCGTCGTACATCACCTGCGCCACGGCGAAGTGCACCACCGTCGAGTACAAGTCGCAGACCCGGGCGCACATCGAGTCACGATCGGGCGGCCGCTACGACGTGGTCGCGAACTTCGGCGACCAGTACAGCGACCTGCTCGGGGGCTCGGCGGACCGCAGCGTCAAGCTGCCGAACCCGACGTACTACCTGCCCTGACCCTCAGCGCCGGTGCTTGCCGAGTGCGGCGTCAGGCGCGGCCATCGGGTGGGTGCGGAACCAGCGCAGCAACGCTCGCGCCTTGCTGGTGTCCGCACTCCGGTCACCGTCGGACAGGAACGTGTCGAAGCCGTCGGGGAGCGCGGTCTCGTGGTCGCGGTCGAACGCCATCGTCCACTCGCCGAACCGCGGCGTGTGGATCCGCTCCTCGACGAGCAGCCCGACGTCGGTGTGCCGGGGGTCCTCGGTGATGCGCTGGTACGTCTCGAGGACCGCGGCCTCAGGCCCCTCGAGCAGCTGCATGAAGCGGCCGTCCTTGTACACGAGCAGGCCGGACAGGCCCGATGCGGCGTTCCGGGCCCTGGCGTGTTCGAGGAGCGCGTCGAGGCGGGGCTGGTCGAAGGGTTCGTCGGCGGCGCTCATGTAGACGAGTGACAGGAGCATGACGACCTTCCGAACGGAGAACACGGCTTCGGTTCGATCGTCCCGCACGACGGGGGTCTGGCGCAGCCCCAGAACGGGGAGCGGGCCGGCGCGGCCCGGCGTCACTGCGCGTCGTAGGTGCGGACCCAGTCGATCTGCAGGTGGCCGGCCTTGCCCCAGTCGCCGACCTGCACCATGTAGCGGTGCGGGGTGGTCGGGACGTTCCGCGCGACCGTGAAGACGAGCTTGCCGTCGAGGTAGTAGTGGATCGCCCGCCCGGGGATCCACTCCGTCGTGTAGGTGTGCCAGTCCCGCCAGGACACCCGGGTGTTGTAGTTGTCCGACGCCTTCTCGTCCCCGGGCAGCATCGAGTGGTGGAACACCCGCGGCGAGCCGTCGAAGTTGCCCTCGGGGTAGTTGAGTTCGCCGTCCGCCCAGTCGTTCGACGTCGGCCAGAGCATGATCGCTGCGCCGTTCTTGTCGCCGCCGGTGGCACGGGCGCGGACGCTGAACGACCCGCCGACGTGCGACCAGGCGTCCTCGGGCGTGCCGAACGTTCCGGCCGAACCGTGCTCGCCGTCGAGGGCGATGTCCATGTAGCCGTCGTGCGCGCTGACCATCTTGCTCGAGTAGTACTTGCCGCCGGTGCCGTCCGGGTACGGCTGCCACGACTGCGCGTACGTCGCCGCGAACGGGCCGTTCGCCGCAGCCGGCGTGTCGAAGTCCACCGAGAAGGTCGGCGTGCGCCCGATGGTCGGATCGGTGGCCACCGTGGTCGGGTGCGGGGTCGGGCTC
The DNA here is from genome assembly GCF_004341255.1 of Curtobacterium sp. PhB142. NCBI lineage: Bacteria > Bacillati > Actinomycetota > Actinomycetes > Micrococcales > Microbacteriaceae > Curtobacterium > Curtobacterium sp. PhB142. The sequence continues at coordinate 171,212 of NZ_SLUT01000003.1, forward strand.
GCGCTGCTGCTCGATCCGCCGGCCGGGGCCGCCGATGACGTCGCCCGCGACTCCGGTACCGCGGCGGCCGTGATGGCCAGCGCAGCAGCCGCAGCAGCCACCAGGATGACGGTCGTCGCACGCTTGAACACGGTACCTCCGTCGGTCGTCCGCCGAGGGGTACGGGGCGGTGCAGGTGGTCGGTCGCGGGGATCCCCGCGTCCTGACGAGGCTAACCCGCGGCCTCCTCCGCTGTCTGGTCCGGAGCCAAGGGGTGCGGTTTCCCGCAGACGCAGAAATCCCCGGTCAGGACCTGTTGCAGATCCGTGACCGGGGATGTGTTCTGAGCCGCCTGTCGGAATCGAACCGACGACCTATTCATTACGAGTGAATCGCTCTACCGACTGAGCTAAGGCGGCGCGCTCGCTCCGAACCCGGAGCGGCACGATCAATGACTATACAGGTTCAGACGAGTGAACGCGAAACGAGCACGCCGAGCTCTGCGAAGGACCTGCGGAGCTCGTCGACCAGGTGCGAACCGGCCTCGGAACCGGACCACTCCCACCACGCGTGCCGGAGCGCACCGAGCGCACCGAGCGCCACGATCGACGCCAGGCGCGCCCGACGACGGAGCGCATCGGGGTCCGCGGCGAGCTCGGCATCCTCGCGTTCGAGCCGCCGGGCGACCGCCGCCTGGATCTCGGCCTGGAACTCCTTCATCGACTCCATGCGACGGCTGAAGAGTTCGGGGTTCGCCCGGAGCACCTGCTGCCGTTCCTCGATGAGTCCGCGTTCCTCGATGAGCTCCTGCGTCGAGTGGACGAGCAGTGCACCGAGGTCCGACAGCAGGTCGCCGTCCGGACCCCCGTCGACGAACTCCTGCAGCGCGGCGTCGTCGGGCAGCTCCGGGTCGTCCCCGAGGATCGCCTGTTCCTTGCTCGGGAAGTAGTTGAAGAACGTGCGCGGTGAGACGTCGGCTCGACGCGAGATCTCGTCCACGGTGACCGCACCGAGGCCGTCCTCGATCGCGATGCGGAGCGCGGCCGCCTGGATGGCGCGGCGGGTGGCGCGGCGTTTCCGTTCGCGCAGGCCGGGTTCAGCGTCGGGCATGCCGTGATTGTCCCATGCCCCACTCGTCGCGGGGAGAGTCCGTCGCGGTCAGTGCCGGACGCGGGCGATCGTGACGAGCAGCGCCTCGAGCGCGAGCAACGCCGCCACGTTCGCGGCGATCCGCTGCCGGGCGAGGGCGATCGCGTCGAGCACCTCGAGCGCCGCGGCCGGCGTGACCGACTGCAGCGCCTGGTCGAGGTGGTCGCGCATCGCCAGGTTGACGGGTTCCGCCGGGGCACCGAGACCGAGCAGGAGCAGGTCGCGGTACAGCGAGGACACGTCGACCAGGATGCGGTCGAGACCGTCGCGCAGGCTGCGGGTCGCACGGCGCTTCTGGTCGTCCTCGAGCAGCCGGAGCTGCGAGCGGAGGGCCGGCGGGATCGTCCCGCCGGGTTCGATGCCGAGCGATCGCAGTGCGGCGTCGCGTTCTTCGGAGTCGCGCTGCTGCGTGATCGCCTTGGCGTCTTCGTCGGCAACGGCGAGCAGGTCGGCGGCGGCCATCACGGCGTCGCCGACGCTCCGGACGCCGAGCACGGTCGTCAGGGTGCGGCGGCGACGATCGCGGGCGTCCTCGCTCGTCGCCAGGCGCTGCGCCATGCCGATGTGGCTCTGTGCCTGCCGTGCTGCGTCCATCGCGAGGGCGCGGTCGATGCCGGTGCGGGCGACGAGCAGGTCGGCGACGGACTCGATGCCGGGGACCCGGAGGCGTACGGAGCGGACGCGCGACCGGATGGTGGGCAGCAGGTCGGCTTCACTCGGGGCGCAGAGGATCCAGACGGTGCGCTCCGGAGGTTCTTCGAGCGCCTTGAGCAGCAGGTTCGAGGTGCGTTCCGTCATGCGGTCGGCGTCCTCGATGATGACGATGCGGTACCGCCCGACCGAGGGCGAGTAGTACGACGAGGTCACGAGCTGCCGGATCTCGTCGATCGTGATGATCACGCGCTGCGTCGTGAGCACCGACACGTCGGGGTGGGTCTTCGCGGTGATCTGCTGCAGGGTGTGGTCGTCGTCGGGACCGTTGCCCACGAGGGCCGCGGCGAACGCCGTCGCCACGTTCGACCGGCCGGACCCGGGCGGCCCCGTGATCAACCACGAGTGCGTCATGCCGCCGGTGCCGTCGGTCGACTCCGCGGCGTTCCGGAGGGAGGCGACTGCTTCTTCCTGACCGGTCAGGCCGTCCCACACGCTCACGGGACCATCCTGTCAGCGACCACCGTCATGCGGGCGACCACCGTCATGCGGGCGACCACCACCTTGCGGGCGACCACGGTCATGCCGGGTCGATCGCGACGAGCGGGGCGACCGCGGCACGGATGGCACGCTGCACGTCCTCGGTGGATCCGCCGGCGTCGACCACCAGGAAGCGGTCGGGCTCGGCCGCCGCCATGTCCAGGAAGGCCCGACGCACCGACTCGTGGAACGCCTCGGCCTCGGACTCCAGGCGGTCGAACGTGTCGCCACGGGCCGCGGCGACCCGGGCGCGTCCGACCGTCACGTCGAGGTCGAGCAAAATCGTCAGGTCCGGCGCCAGGCCGTCCGCCGCCCACTCCGACACCGAGCGGATGTGTTCGGCGCCGAGGCCGCGCGCGACGCCCTGGTAGGCGACCGACGAGTCGATGTACCGGTCCTGCAGCACGACCTCGTCGCGGGCGATCGCGGGACGGACCACCGTCTCGACGTGGTGCGCGCGGTCTGCCGCGTACAACAGCGCCTCGGCCCGGGGCGACACGTGCCCGCGCTCGTGCAGCACGATCTCGCGGATCCGGAGGCCCAGGTCGGTGCCGCCGGGCTCGCGGGTGCGCAGGACGGTGCGGCCGTGCTCGACGAGCCACGCCGAGAGCAGCTCGGCCTGGGTCGTCTTGCCCGCGCCGTCGCCGCCCTCGAGCGTGATGAACCGTCCGGTCACTTCTTCTTCGCCGGCGCCCGTCGGGCCGGCGTCTTCTTCTTGACCGGGCCCTTGGCGCGCTTGTCCGCGATGAGTTGGACCGCACGGGCGTGGTCGACGGCCTCGACGTCCTCGCCCTTCGGGATCGTCGCGTTCGTCTCGCCGTCGGTGACGTAGGGGCCGAAGCGGCCGTCCTTCATCTTGATCGGCTTGCCGGACACGGGGTCCGCCTCGAACTCCTTCAGCGCGGAACTCGCGGCACGGTTCCCGCCGTACTTCGGCTGCGAGAAGATCTCGAGCGCACCGGGGAGGTCGATGTCGAAGATCGCGTCCTCGCCCGGGAGCGTTCGGGTGTCCGTCCCCTTCTTCAGGTACGGGCCGTAGCGACCGTTCTGCGCGGTGATGTCGTTGCCGGTCTCCGGGTCCTGTCCGACGACGCGGGGCAGGTCGAGGAGCTTCAGTGCGGTCTCGAGGTCGACGGTCGCCGGGTCCATCGATTTGAAGAGCGAGGCGGTCCTTTCCTTGGGCGCCGCGGCCTTCTTCGTCGTCTTCTTCGCGGGGGCCTTCTTCGCCGGGGCCTTCTTGCCGGTCGTCGTCTCGGCGGGGGCCTCGGCTGCTGCGGGCTCCGGGGCGGCGGCCGCGGCGTCGACGACCTCGCCGGTCGTCGGGTCGACGGTGGGCTCGGGCTCCGGGGTGCGCTCCGTGACGTAGGGGCCGAAGCGGCCGTCCTTCGCCAGGACCTCCTTGCCCGTGTCCGGGTTGATGCCCACGACGCGGTCGCCGATGACGGGGGCGTCGACGAGTTCCTTGGCCTTCTCGACGGTCAGCTCGTCGGGTGCCAGGTCCTCGGGGACGTTGACGCGACGCGGCTTCTCCGGGTCGTCGCTCGGCACCTCGATGTAGGGGCCGTAGCGACCGATCCGCAGGGTGAGGCCCGGTGCGAGCTCGACCGAGTTGATCTCACGCGCGTCGATCTCGCCGAGGTTGTCGATGACGGTCCGCAGGCCGCGCTGGTCGTCGTCGCCACCACCGAAGTAGAAGCCCTTGAGCCAGTCGACCCGGTCCGCGTCGCCGCGGGCGATCCGGTCGAGGTCCTCTTCCATCTCGGCGGTGAAGTCGTACTCCACCAGTTCGCCGAAGTACTCCTCGAGCAACCGGACCACGCTGAACGCGATCCAGTTCGGCACGAGCTGGGTGCCGCGCAGGGACACGTAGCCGCGGTCGATGATCGTCGGGCTGATCGTCGGGTAGGTCGACGGACGCCCGATCCCGAGCTCTTCCAGCGTCTTGATGAGGCTGGCCTCGGTGAAGCGCGGCGGCGGCGTGGTGTCGTGCCCCTTCGCCAGCACGTCGTGCACCTCGAGGTGCTCGCCCTGCTTGACGTCGGGCAGTGCGACGTCCTGACCGGCACGTTCGCTCGACTCGTGGCGGTCCTCGTCGCGACCTTCTTCGTAGGCGCTGAGGAACCCGCGGAAGGTGATGACGGTGCCGGACGCGGTGAACTCGGCGTCCGTGCCGCTCGCGGTCGACGTGATGCCCTCGACCGACTCGGTCGACGAGATGCCGAGCACGATCGATGCGGTCGACCCCTTGGCGTCCGCCATCTGGGAAGCGACGGTGCGCTTCCAGATGAGGTCGTACAGCCGCCACTCGACACCGGTGAGCGTGCCCTGGAGTTCCTGCGGGGTGCGGAAGGAGTCGCCCGAGGGACGGATCGCCTCGTGCGCCTCTTGCGCGTTCTTGCTCTTGCTCGCGTACAGACGGGGCTTGTCCGGCACGGTCGCGGCGCCGTACAGGTCGGCCGCCTGCTTGCGGGCCGCGTCGATCGCCTGCTTCGAGAGCGAGACCGAGTCGGTACGGATGTAGGTGATGTACCCGTTCTCGTACAGCGTCTGTGCTGCACGCGCCGTCTGCCGCGGCGACAGGCGCAGCTTGCGCGCTGCCTCCTGCTGCAGGGTCGACGTGGTGAACGGTGCCGCCGGACGGCGGGTGTACGGCTTCGAGTCGACGCTGCGGACGGTGGCGTCCCCGGCGCGCTCGAGCACGGTGGTCAGCGAGGCGGCTGCGGCCTCGTCGAGACGCACGACGTCACCGCTGAGCGCACCGCGGTCGTCGAAGTCGCGCCCCGAGGCGACGCGGGTGCCCTGGATCCGGGCGAGTCGCGCCGAGAAGGAGGACTCCCCCGTCTTCTCGAACCGAGCGGAGAGGTCCCAGTAGTTGGCCGAGACGAAGGCGAGCCGCTCGCGTTCGCGGTCGACCACGAGCCGGGTGGCGGCGGACTGCACACGACCGGCGGAGAGGCCGGGAGCGACCTTGCGCCACAGGACCGGCGAGACCTCGTACCCGTAGAGGCGATCGAGGATGCGGCGGGTCTCCTGCGCGTCGACGAGGGCGGTGTCGAGCTCACGGGTGGCCTCCTGCGCCCGCTGGATCGCTTCCTTCGTGATCTCGTGGAAGACCATCCGCTTGACGGGGACCTTCGGCTTGAGGACCTGGAGCAGGTGCCAGGCGATCGCTTCACCCTCGCGGTCTTCATCTGTTGCGAGGTAGAGCTCGTCGGCATCCTTGAGCGCACGCTTGAGCTCGGCGACCGTCTTCTTCTTGGCGTCGGACACGACGTAGTACGGCTCGAAGCCGTTGTCGACGTCCACCGAGAACTTGCCGAGGGAGCCCTTCTTGAGCTCGGCCGGCAGGTTCTTGGGCTCGACGAGGTCGCGGATGTGTCCGACCGAGGCCTGGACTTCGTATCCGTCACCGAGGTATTGCGCGATCGTCTTCGCCTTCGCAGGGCTCTCGACGATCACGAGCTTCTTCGTGCCTGGCACGTGTCTCCTTGATCCGTGGTGCTGGTCGGCCCTGGACACGAACGTGTCCGGGTCGCCCGGGACATCGGTGACCGGTGGCCGACAGGCACACCATACACACCGTGGTCGGGGTGGTCGTCCGCCGGACCGGCGACCGCGGACGCGCCGACGGCGAACGGTCCGGAGCCGACGACCACCCGCACCCGGGCCGTCGCGGCGGCGAGGTCGCAGGCCACGAGGGCCGAGCCGTTCGCCCGTGCGACCTGCTCGGCGACGTCGCACGGCGAGCCGGTCAGGAGTCCGACGGAGGCCGCAGCGGCCGAGGTCGCGGCGGCGTCGGCGGCATCCCCGGCCCGGACCGCTTGCGTGCGGTGTCCGGCGGCGGCGAGCGCTGACGACGCGACGAGCACCCCGACGCCGAGGACGGCGGCGACGAGCACGGTCACCGAACCGCGCTCGGGGTCAGCGTCCCCCGGCCGCAGCACACGCCGTCGCCCGGAGCGGCAGCGCCGAGAACGGACCGGTGCCGCCGCGCGTGGCGTCGACGCACACCAGGTCGTCGGTGCGCCGGATCGTGACGGAGGATCCCGGCGCGATCCGCTCGGCGGCGGCGAGTCCGACGGCGTCGTCCCCGCGCCCGACGCCCCGCGCAGCCGCCGCGGCGGCCGACTGCAGGCGTCCTTGTCCGTCGACGACCAGCACGGCCGCGACGAGCAGGGTGAGGACGAGTGCGACGGCGGGCAGCACGACCGCGAACTCGACCGTGACCGAGCCCCGGTCGGAGTCCCGGTCGGGGCGCCGCGCCTGGTCACAGCGAGAGGGCACCGCGGACGAGCTCGGTGAGGATGGTCTGCACCTCGCCCGAGCGCATGACGGCGACGAGCACGCCGGCGAACGCCACGGCGGCGAGGATGACGACCGCGTACTCGGCGGTCGCGGACCCCTGGTCGTCCTGCGCGACGGCGCGGAGCCGGTCGACGACGCGGCTGGTGCGATGGATTCGGTTCGGGGTGGTGCTCATGGGTTCGTCCCTTCTGTTGCGGTGATCCCAGCGTGGCGCGTGGCCACCGCACGATCGGGGCCTCGAGCGGCATCTGTGGAGAGGTCATCGCGCACCGACGACGGTGGAGGAGAGGACGCCGACCACGACGGGGACCACCCCGACGAGCACGAACGCGGGCAGGACGCAGACACCGAGCGGCAGCACCAGTCGGACGGCCAGGCGCTCGGCCGCGGCGAGGCCGGCGGCAGCAGCGTCGTCACGGACGTCCTCCGCGGCGCGGCGCAGCAGTCCCGCCGCGGGCACGCCCGCTCGCACGGCCAGGTCGAGGACCTCGCGCAGGCGGATCACGTCGGCAGCCGGCGGGACGATCCCGTCGGCAGCACGACGGACCGCCTCGCCGGCGGCGATCCACGAACCACCGCCCGAGACGGCCACCGCCCAGGCGTCGAGGACGACCCCGGGCACGCGTCCGTCCGGCGTCGCCGACCGGACGAGCCGCGCGGTCCAAGCGCGCCCGGACAGGACGAGCACGGCGGCGAGCACCGAGCAGACCCAGCCGAGCGGCGAGCCCGTGAGGACCTGCACGGCTCCGGACCCCCACGCGGCCCCGAGTCCGAAGCCGAACAGCGGCAGCGCCAGGACGACGCGGGCACTGGTGCGCGGGCCGGCGAGGGCGACCCGGATCGCCCGGTCCGACGCGGCCGATCGGCGGAGCGCTCCGGCGAGTGCCCCGAGCGTCTCCGCGACGGGGGCGCCGGTCCGGTCCGCGACCCGCAGGACGACGGCGATGTCCGCGGACGCGGGAGCGGTCCCTGCGGGGAGCCTGCCGACGAGCTCCCAGGCCCGCGGCGGCGGGACCCCGGCGGCGACGAGCGTCGCGACGCGGTCAAGGGTGCCGGCCACGCGCGCCGGGTCGAACGGCGCGGGACGCCGGACCCGACGTCCCAGGAGCGACCCCCTGCTCACGGTGCCCCGTCCACCGGGCGCACCCCGAGCCTCCCGTCCGCCCCGACGTGGAACGCGCCCACCGCAGCGAGCCGTCGTCCGCCTGCCCGACGCTCGACGTGGAGCACCAGGTCGAACGCGCTGACCGCTTGTCGGGCGAGCGCCTCGACGCCGAGCCCAGCGAGGGCGCCGAGCGCCTCGAGCCGAGCGGCGACGTCCGCGACACCGTTCGCGTGCACGGTGCCGGCGCCCCCGTCGTGGCCCGTGTTCAGCGCGGACATGAGCTCGCGGACCTCGGCGCCCCGGCACTCCCCCACGACGATCCGGTCCGGGCGCATCCGCAGGGCCTCACGCACGAGCCGGTCGAGGCCGAGCGCGCCGACGCCCTCGGCGTTCGCCTGCCGCGCCTCGAGTGCGACCACGTGCGGGTGGGCGATGCGCAGCTCGGCGACGTCCTCGACCGTGACGATCCGCTCGTCGGCCGGGACGGCGCCGAGCATCGCGGCGAGCAGGGTGGTCTTGCCGCTGCCCGTGGCACCGGTGACCAGGACGTTGCGGCGCTGGTGCACGGCGGCCTCGACGACCGAGCGCGGCACGTGCTCGAAGGTGCCGGCGCGGTCGAGTGCTGCGAGGGTCGGCCGGGCGGGGTGTGGGAGCCGGATCGAGATCGCCGTGCCACCGACCGAGACCGGGGCGAGCACGACGTGCACCCGGATCCCGTCGCCGTGCCGGACGTCGGCGCACGGAGTGGTCTCGTCGACGTGGCGTCCGCCGAGCGCCACCAGCCGCGTGGCGAGCTCCCGGGTGCGCGCCTCGCTCAGGCGCGGCGCGGCGGCTTCGAGTCCGCCGCCACGGTCGGTCCAGGTGCCGACGCCGCCGACGACCAGGACATCGGTGACCCCGGCGTCCGTCACGAGACCGGCGAGTTCCTCGAACTCGACGACACCGTGCGGTTTGCGCCGAAGAGCGGCAGCGGCAGCCCCGGGTGGGAAAGGCCCGACCCCGGGCGGAACAGGCCCGGCCCCGGGCGGGACAGGCCCGGCCCCGGGCACAACGGACCCGGCCCCGGGCAGAAACGGTCCGGCCCTGGGCGGAACAGGCCCGGACCCGGGCAGGAACGGCGTGGCACGGTGACGGTGCATGACGCCAGAGCGTAGGAGGAGAGCCGTTTTCGGCATCCGGTGCCACAACCAGCCTGTGGAGAGGTAAGCGCCGATGGCACCAACGGACCGATTTGTCCCCCGAAACGGAATGCCGTACCCCACTCGGCGAGGAGCGCCCGACGCAGCGCGACGACAGACCACACGAGCAGGTCCCGCCGATCACGGGCGCCGGGACGGAGTAGCAATTGCTACGAGCCCGTCGAACGTTCCATGCGTGAGCATGTACCGGTCTGTCCACTCGACCGGCGTGCCCGTGCGGATCGCCGCCGATCACCGGCGGCCGGCGAGCGCTGATCGCTCGAGCCGGACCCCGGACAAAAGAAGAGGCGGCACCGGTTGGGGGGAACTGGTGCCGCCTGGACATCGAAGGATTGGGGGGAATCCGATTCGATGCCGCCGGAACCGAGTCCAGCAGGAACTACTGTACCCCACGATCCGCCCCTCGGGGCAACCCCCGACACGACCGCCGGGCGTGCCGCCGCGACCAGGACACACCGGCGTGCGCCGTCGCGGCCCCGCTGCCCCAAACCTGCGCCCGCCGCCGCGGCCCCGCGCCCCCAGACCCGGGCCCGCCGCCGCCGCGGCCCGGCTCCCCCGCACCCGGGCCCGCCGCTCGTCACGCAACCGCGCAGCGCACGGGCCGAGGGGTAGTCTCCGTGGCGCACCCTGAGGACGCAACGACGCGAAAGGACATCGATGTCCACTCCGACCCAGACCGACCACCGCGAGGACGACGGCGCCACCTTCCCGCCGACACCCGAGTTCGTCGCCGACGCCGTCGCGCACGAAGACCTGCACGAGGCCGCCGCCGCCGACCGCGAGGCCTTCTGGGCCGAGCAGTCCCGCAGCCTGCTCGACTGGCGCACGCCGTTCACGCAGACCCTCGACTGGTCCGGCGCCCCGTTCGCGAAGTGGTTCGCTGACGGCACGTTCAACGTGGCCGAGAACTGCCTCGACCGGCACGTCCGCGCGGGCAACGGCGACCGGGTGGCGATCCACTTCGAGGGCGCACCCGGCGACACCCGCCGCATCACCTACGCCGAACTCACCGCCGACGTGCAGCGCGCCGCGAACATGCTCACCGACCTCGGCGTCGGGCAGGGCGACCGCGTCGTCGTCTACCTACCGCTCATCCCCGAGGCCGTCGTGACGATGCTCGCCGTCGCCCGCATCGGCGCCGTGCACTCCGTGGTCTTCGGCGGGTTCAGCGCCGAGAGTCTCCGCGCCCGCATCGAGGACGCCGGCGCGAAGCTCGTCGTCACGGCGGACGGCGGCTGGCGCCGTGGCGCGGTGTCAGCGCTCAAGCCCGCGGTCGACGAGGCGCTCGAGGGCGAGGGCACCGACAGCGTCGAGCACGTCCTGGTCGTCAAGCGCGGCGGCAACGAGATCGCCTGGAACGACCGCGACCTGTGGTGGCACGACGAGGTCGCGAAGGCCGCCCCGGAGCACACGCCCGAGGCGTTCCCCGCCGAGACTCCGCTGTTCATCCTGTACACCTCGGGCACGACCGGGAAGCCGAAGGGCATCGTGCACACCTCCGGCGGGTACCTGACCCAGGCCGCGTACACGCACAAGAACGTGTTCGACATGCACCCAGAGAAGGACGTCTACTGGTGCACCGCCGACATCGGCTGGATCACCGGGCACTCGTACGTCGTCTACGGCCCGCTGGCGAACGGCGTCACGCAGGTGCTCTACGAGGGCACGCCCGACGAGCCGAAGCCCGGCCGCTGGTGGGACATCGTCGACTCCTACGGCGTCACCGTCCTGTACACCGCGCCGACGGCGGTCCGTGCGGCGATGAAGGCCGGCCGCGAGATCCCCGAGGCCCGCAGTCTCGAGACCCTGCGCCTGCTCGGCAGCGTCGGCGAACCGATCAACCCCGAGGCGTGGAACTGGTACCGCCAGGTCATCGGCCACGACCGCACGCCCATCGTCGACACGTGGTGGCAGACCGAGACCGGCGCGATCATGATCTCCGCGCTGCCCGGTGTGACGAAGCTCAAGCCCGGCGCCGCGCAGACGCCGCTGCCCGGCATCGTCGCCGAGATCGTCGACGACGACGGCAACCGCGCCGACCCCGGCGAGAGCGGCTACCTCACGGTCACGGAGCCGTGGCCATCGATGGCGCGCGGCATCTGGGGCGACCCGGACCGCTTCGTCGAGACCTACTGGTCGCGGTTCCCGGGCCGCTACTTCGCAGGCGACGGAGCGCGGCTCGACGGTCAGGGCGACATCTGGATCCAGGGCCGCGTCGACGACGTCATGAACGTCTCCGGGCACCGCCTGTCGACGGCCGAGATCGAGTCCGCCCTGGTCGGGCACGAGGGCGTCGCCGAGGCCGCCGTCGTCGGAGCCGCCGACGAGACCACCGGACAGGCGGTCGTCGCCTACGTCATCCTCACCGCCGAGGCCGCCGCCGACGTCGACCGCGAATCGGCATCGACCGAACTCCGCAACTGGGTGGGCAAGCGCATCGGCGCGATCGCGAAGCCTCGCCAGGTGGTCATCGTCCCCGAACTGCCGAAGACGCGCTCCGGCAAGATCATGCGGCGTCTGCTCCGCGACGCGGCCGAGGGCCGCCGGATCGGCGACACGACGACGCTGGCCGACCCGACGATCATGGCGACCATCGCGGAACTCATGTAGTCCGTGTCACGCAGGTGGGGCCTCCAGTCCATGTCGGACGGGAGGCCCCACCTGCGTTCGCTTCACTGCTGACGGTCCGTCAGGACGTCAGTTCCACCACCAGCTCGACCTCCACAGGAGCGTCCAGCGGGAGCACCGCCACACCCACCGCGCTGCGCGCGTGGACGCCGGCGTCGCCGAAGACCTCGCCGACCAGGGTGGAGGCGCCGTTCGCGACCCCGGGCTGGCCCGTGAAGAACGGCTCCGACGCGACGAACACGGTGACCTTGACGACCCGGGCGACGCGGTCGAGCGACCCGGCGACCGACTCGACGGCGGCCAGGGCGTTGAGCGCGGCCACGCGGGCCTGCGCGGTGGCGGTCTCGGCATCGACCGACGCCCCGACCTTGCCGGTGACGGGCAGTGCGCCGTCGACGAACGGCAGCTGGCCGGCCGTGTAGACGTACTGGCCGGTGACGACCGCAGGGACGTAGGCGGCGACGGGTGCCGCGACCGGCGGGAGCGTCAGCCCCAGCTCGGTCAGGCGGTCCGCGACGCTCATGCGTCGGCCTTCGGGCGCTTGAGGTACGCGACGAGCCCACCCTCGGGGCCGGTGACGATCTGGACCAGCTCCCAGCCCTCGTCCCCGTAGTTGTTGAGGATGGCGGTGGTGTTGTGGATCATCAGGGGCGTGGTGAAGTACTCCCAGCGAGTCATGCGGTTCCTTGCCAGCCTTTCAGTCGTGGGTGTCGTTTAGGCTGCATCCTATGTCTGCCCAGAAGACGTCTGCCTCGCGGACCAAGCCCGTCTCAGCAGTCGGCGCCTTCATCGGATTCGTCGGGTTCAGTGCCCTCGCCGGCCTGCTCGTCACGATCGGGGTCACCCCGGCCATCGCGGTCGCCGGTGTCACGACGACGTCGACGATCGGTGTGTTCGAGTCGCTGCCGGAGTACATCGAGATCGGTGACCTGCCGCAGCGCAACGAGCTGTACGCGTACTCAGGCGGCAAGTCGGTGCACTTCGCGACCGTCTACGACCAGAACCGGCAGGAACTGAAGTTCGACCAGATCAGCGACCAGCTGAAGAACGCCGCCATCGACGGCGAGGACAAGCGCTTCTACAGCCACGGCGGCGTCGACATGACCTCGCTCATCCGTGCCGGCGTGGGCAGCATCGCCGGCGGCCTCGGCGACTCGGGCGGTGGGTCGACGCTGACCATGCAGCTCGTCCGCAACATCAAGATGAACCAGGCCCTCGAGCTCCCCACCAAGAAGGAGCAGCAGAAGGCCTACAACGAGGCCGTTGAGCAGACCATCCCCCGCAAGCTCGAGGAGATGAAGCTCGCGATCGGACTGGCGAAGAAGTACTCCAAGAAGGAGATCCTCACCGCCTACCTGAACATCGCCTACTTCGGTGACCAGACCTACGGCGTGCAGGCCGCGGCACAGCACTACTACAACAAGAGCGCGACGAAGCTGACGCCGGCCGAGGCCGCCTCGCTGATGGCCATCGTGCAGTACCCCGAGGCGCGCAACCTGTCGAGCCCGAAGAAGTACGACGCCAACGTCGCGCGGCGCAACGTCATCCTGCGCTCGATGTACGACCAGAAGAACCTGACCGAGGCCGAGTACCGCACGGCTCGCCTGTCGAAGCCCGCGGACTACGTGCACCTGACCGAGCCCTCGCAGGGCTGCCGGGCATCGGTCGGCGACGGCTCGCAGTTCTTCTGCGACTACGCGGTCAAGGTCGTCAAGGAGATGTCGCAGCTCGGCTCGTCGCAGAAGGCGCGCGACACCGCGTGGCGGAACGGCGGCTACAAGATCCAGACGTCGTTGAACATCGACCTCAACGCCGAGCAGAAGCAGCTCGTGAACACCTACGACAACAAGGCCGAGACCAACCTGGCGCTCGGTGCGACGCTCAACTCGATCGAGGCCGGCTCCGGCCGCATCGTGACGATGGCGCAGAACAAGGACTACGACCAGTCCCTGAAGTCCGCGCCGACATCGACGTCCATCAACTACAGCGTCGACTACAAGTACGGCAACTCCGGCGGGTTCCAGACCGGCTCGACGTACAAGCTCTTCACGTTGCTCGCCTGGCTGCAGGCCGGACACGGTCTGAACGAGGTCGTGAGTGGCGCTCCCCGCAACATGTCGACGGGTTGGACCGCCTGTGGGCAGTCCGTCTACGCCGGCGACTACAACCCGAAGAACGACAGCCCGGGTGAGAGCGGCAACTACACGGTGGCCGCTGCGACCGCCGGATCGATCAACCTCGCGTTCCTCAACATGGCGCAGAAGTTGGACCTCTGCGACATCCGAGACACCGCGGAGTCCCTCGGCGTGCACCGCGCTGACGGTGGCGAGCTGCAGTACAACCCGTCGGCGGTCCTCGGCACCAACGACATCGCGCCGATGACCATGGCCGCCGCGTACGCCGCCGTCGCGAACAACGGCATCTACTGCAAGCCGATCGCCATCGACCAGATCACCTCACCGTCGGGCAAGCAGCTCGGCGGCCAGACGAAGGACTGCAAGCAGGCCATCGACCCCGAGGTCGCGCACGCAGCCGTCTACGCGATGAAGGGCACGATCACCAGCGGAACGGCCCGTGGGGCGCAGACGCCGGACGGTACGCAGCTGTTCGCGAAGACCGGTACCACCGACACGGCGAACCAGATCTGGCTCGTCGGTTCGAGCTCGCGCGTCGCCACGGCGTACTGGCAGGGCAACACCGACGGCAAGCAGAACAACCTCCGGCACTACAGCAATGGGGTGAACGGCACCTACGCCGGCGTCCGTGCCGACGTGTGGAAGCAGGCGATGACACCGATCAACGCCACCTACCCGGCGGGTCCGTTCACGGATCCGAACACCTCCGCGCTCCGCGGGAACGCCAAGGCGCTCCCGGACGTCCGCGGCAAGAGCGCAGACGAGGCTCGTGCTGCCATCTCGGGTGCCGGTTTCTCGTACGTCGACGGCGGGCAGCAGCCCGGCGGCGGTGCGGCCGGGTCCGTGGCCACGACCTCACCCGCAGCAGGGTCGCTCCTGTCCTCCGGATCGGCCGTGACCGTGTATACGTCGGACGGCTCACAGGCCACCGTCCCGGAGATCGGCGGCGACTCGCTCGGCGATGCCCGTTCGGCGCTGAACGACGCCGGCTTCGGCAACGTCAACGTGTCGGACGACTTCGCGAAGGGCGGCGGCAACAAGACCTGCAAGGTCGCAGCCGTCGAACCCGCGATCGGTGCCGCCGCCGACAAGAACGCCGACGTGAACGTCCAGTTGTACGGCGACAAGAACGGCAAGGCGCCCAAGGACTGCAAGTGACCCGCGGTCGCGCCGCGCTCGGGGTCCTCGCAGCCGGCGCGGCTGTCGGCGCCGCCTCGTTCGCCTGGGGTTCCTTGGTCGAGCGTCGACGCTTCGGCATCCGGTGGGAGACCGTCCCGGTCCTCCCGCCGGGGTCGCGTGACATCACCGTCCTGCACCTGTCCGACATCCACATGGCCCCGTGGCAGGCCGACAAGCAGCAGTGGCTGCGCGACCTGTCCTTGGTGGAGCCGGACTTCATCGTCAACACCGGCGACAACCTCGGGCACCCCACGGCGAACGCGGCGGTGGAGTACGCACTGGAGCCGTTCCGGGGTGTTCCCGGCGCGTTCGCGTACGGGTCGAACGACTTCTTCGGACCGTCGCCGCGCAACCCGCTGAAGTACTTCTCCGGCCCGAGCCGCATGCACAGCGAGGCGAAGCCCGTCGAGCTCGACATCGACCGGCAGACGGCGTTCTTCGAGTCCCTCGGGTGGCTCGACCTGAACGACCACGCCCGCGCCATCGAGCTCCGCGGCTCCCGGTTCGAGCTGTTCGGCACCTCGGACGCGCACCGCGACTGGGACCGGCTCGACCTGCTCCCCACCAACGTCGACGAGATGCGCGGCGAGGTGCCCTGGTCCGAGGACGAGGACGGCCCCGCTCCCGTCGCGATCGGAGTCACGCACGCGCCCTACCGCCGCGTGCTCGACGCCTTCGTCACCCAGGGTGCGGACATCATCTTCGCTGGCCACACCCACGGCGGCCAGGTCCAGGTGCCCGGGGTCGGTGCCCTCGTCACGAACAGCGACCTCCCCCGCCGGTACGTCAGCGGGCTGCACAAGTGGGAGCACCGGAACCACTGGTCGTGGCTCGAGGTCTCGGCCGGTCTCGGCACCTCGATCTACGCGCCGGTCCGGTTCGCCTGCCGGCCCGAAGCGGTCGTCGTCACCCTCACCGCCCGAACCTCCTGACGACGCGCCCGGGAGTTCGCCGGATGGTCGTGAGCACCCCCGATCATCGGATAGTATTGTCGGGTTGCTCCGGTACGGAGTGATCACACCGCGGGGTGTGGCGCAGCTTGGTAGCGCGCCTCGTTCGGGACGAGGAGGTCGCAGGTTCAAATCCTGTCACCCCGACACTGTGTTGAGACAGTACGAAGAAGGCCCTGGTTCTCCGGAACCGGGGCCTTCTGCTTCTCCACGGTCGGGCGCTCGGCACTACACCTCCCGACACACGACGTGGCCGCCGCTCCCCCCGGCCGCGACGACACGGATAGCCTCGACAGCGATGTCACGCGCCGACCGGTCCCGAGCTGACGACCGACGATGGGTCTGCATTTCGAAGGTGCTCGCGCGGACGGCTGCAGCAGTCCTCCTTCCCGTCGTGACCCTCGCCATCGTGTACCTGCTGATCGCCGCACTCACGACACGGACGGAATCGGCCGACCGCACTCTCGACCTCGGCGGGTACCTCGGGTTCGCAGCCGCCACGGTCGTGATCTGCGGGCTCGTCGGTGCGACCGGGAGCGCGCTCTCCCGGTCCGCGAGCGCCGTCCACTTCGGGCTCATCGTGGGATGGCTGATCCTCGGGGCCTCGTTGTTCCTGCTCGTAGTCCTGTCATTCGTTCCCGCAGCACCACCGTGGGTCAGCTGGAGGTCGTTCCGGTCGTTCATCAGCCTGCTCGGCACCCCGCTCGTCTACGCCATCGCCATGACGACCTACACGGTCGGGTTCGCTGTCCGTGATCCGCGACACCGCTGGCTGACCGTCGTCGCGCTCGCGGTCCTGCCCGGGCTGATGATCACGTTGTATGGCTTCTTCGACCCGATGTCGTGACGACCGGACCACGGGCCGCCGTCCTCGCGTTCCTCACCGCACTCGTGCTGAGTGCGGTGAGCGCGCACAGCGCTGCGCAGTTCATCACGCATTCTTCGGGCCGGACAGGACTGCAGCCGCACCTGTTCCTGCCGGTGGTCCTCTGCGCGGTCCTGTCACTGTTTTACGGACTGGCGATGACCAGGCGGACGATGGCCGATCAGCGACGATGGGCCACGGTCGGGTCGCTCTGCGCGGTCATCCCGATCGCCGCGCTGTTCGGCTTCCTGACGCTCCTCGCGGTGCTCGGAACGGCGACGGACCCGCACCCGGCGGGTTCGGTCGTGTCCGCGAGCAGCCCCGCCATCGCGGCTGCGACGGTGCTCGTGTACAGGACAGCTCTCGGCCGGCGGATGCCGCGTTGGGCGCGCTACAGCGGTCTCGTCGTGGTCTCCGCTGTGCCGGTCATCCTCGCAATCGCCAGGGTGCTGCTGGTGCCCTGATGAGCGAGCAGGACGCTGCTCACTGACGAGTCAGACGCTGCGGTAGCCTGAGCGCGTCATGCAGTATCCGAGCGCTCACCTCGCAGCGATAGCCGAGCAGATCCAAGCACGATTCCCCGAACTCGCCGACGACCCGGTCCTCACGCAGAACCTCGTCGACAACGTGACGTCGATGATCGCCGAGGCACACGCGCGCTACGCCGCCGGTGCCGAGGACAGCGTGGTGAGCGGCGCGTACCTCGATCCGGAGCACCTTGCCTCCGGGTCTCTGCACGCCGAACAGTCCCAGCACCCCGCCGGCGCGATGCTCGCCGCGGAGATGCTCTTCGACGCCTACCTGCCGCTCTTCGTGGACGAGGTCGGCGCGGAGTCCACCGCCGAGGTCCTGCGTGCCACCAGGGCCCTGCACGCGGGCATCTGGAGCCGGTTCCCCGCCGGGGCCGTCGCCTACACGGAAGCACTGCGCCAGCGCGTCACGACGGCGCACCTGGACTCCCGGACGCAGATCGCCCGTGACCTGCACGACCGCGTGGCGCACGGTATCCTCGCCGGGCTGCAGCGGCTCGACCTGGTGCTGCTGACCGATCCCCCGGCCGGCGAACGTGCCGACCAGCTCGACGACGCCGCACGGCTGCTGCGCGGAGCACTCGGCGACGTGCAGGACCTCGCGGTGAGCCTGCACGCCCGCGTCGGCGACGCCCTGCTCGACGATGCGCTCGCCCGGCACGCCCAGGACCTGTTCTCCGACGACGACCGTTTGTCGTTCAGCACCACGGGTACGCCCGAGCACCTGCCGAACTGGCAGGCGGAGGAAGCGCTGACGATCCTGCTCGAGGCGCTCACGAACCGCCGGAAGCACGCTCCGGACTCCGCCGCCGAGGTGCACTTCGCGTGGGCCTCGGCATCCCTCGTCGTGACGGTCTCCGACGACGGTCAGGGCTTCGACCCCGATGCCGACGCCGACGGACGCCTCGGGCAGCAGACCATGCGCGAGCGGGCCGCGGTCATCGGCGCGCGACTCGACGTCGAGAGCACCCCAGGCACCGGCACCACCGTCCGCCTGACGATCCCGAGGGGCACGCTGTGACCGTCACGCACGTCGCCATCGTCGACGACCACCAGCTGTTCCGCGAAGGACTGGCCACGATCCTCGCCGCCGTCCCCACGATCCGCGTGGTCGCGCACGGCGAGCGTCCGTCCGACGTCCTCGACTCCCCCGAAGCTGCCGCCATCGACGTCCTGCTCCTCGACGTCGAGCTCGACGGTCCGCCGGCACGCACGACGATCGCCACGGTGCGCCGCACCCGTCCGGACATCCGCGTGGTGGTGCTCACGATGCACCGCGACGCCGTCCTGCGCCGGACGCTGCTCGACGCCGGCGCGGTCGACTTCGTCACGAAGGACACCCCGAGCCGCGAGCTCGTCGACCGCATCGCCCGGGCCGCACACGCCGATGCCGCGCCGGTGACGTTCCCGGTCGACCTGGTCACCGAGGCCCGCGCGGGATCACCGCTCAGCGACCGCGAGCTCGAGGTCCTGCGGCTCCTCGCGGCTGCGCGCACCAACGCCGAGATCGCGGCGGACCTGCAGCTCGCGATCGGCACGGTCAAGCGGCACGTCTACAACGTGTTCCGGAAGCTCGACGTCGGTTCGCGGGTCGGCGCCGTGGCTGCGGCGACGCGCCTCGGTCTGCTCACCTGAGGCTCCGCTCCACTTGGTGAGCAGAAATGGTCGGGTGCCCGACGGCGACCCGACCATTTCTGCTCACCAAGCGAACGAACGGAAGAGCGAACGAGCGAACGAACGAGCTAGACCGACGCCGGCGCCGACGCGGACGCCGACGCGCCAGCGCGCACGAGCCGCCCCGCGGCGTGCAGCCCCGCCACGACGTCGAGCGCCTGGTGCCGGTACCGCGCCTGCGCAGAACCCGGAGCGACGATCACGCCGTTCGCCCCGGTGGACTCCACGAGCGCGTTGATCTTGTCCGCCACCTGGTCGGCGGTGCCGTACGCCTGGCGCTCGGTACGCGCGGCGATGAACCGACGCTCGAGGTCGTTGAACTCGTACGCGCGGGCCTCGTCCATCGAGACCGGCTCGGGCTTCGCGCCCTGCCGCATCCGGATGAACGAGATCATCCCGGGAGCGCTCTGCTCGTCGACGACGGCCGGGTCCTCGTCGGTGACGACCTGCACGCCGATGAGCGCGTTCGGCGTCTGGCGGAACCGCGAGGGCCGGAACGAGTCGCGGTACAGCGCGAGCGCCGCCTCGGTGTTGTCCGACGCGAAGTGGTGGGCGAAGGCGAACGAGACGCCGAGCGCCCCGGCCACCTGCGCGCTGTACCCGGAGGAACCGAGCAGCCAGAACTCCGGCACGTCGCCGTAGCCCGGCACCGCGCGGATGCCCGACAACGGGTTGTCCGCGGACATACCGGTGAAGAACCCGATCAGGTCAGCCAGGCGGTCCGGGAAGTCGTCGACGTCGAGCCGGTCGGTGCGGCGCAGCGCCATCGCGGTCGCCCCGTCGGTGCCCGGCGCACGGCCGAGTCCGAGGTCGACGCGGTCGCCGTACAGCGCTCGGAGCGTGCCGAACTGCTCGGCGATGACGAGGGGTGCGTGGTTCGGCAGCATGACGCCGCCGGAGCCGATGCGGATGGTCGAGGTGGCCGCGCCGACGGCGCTCAGCAGCACCGCGGGGGCCGACGAGGTGATGCCGGGCATGCCGTGGTGCTCGGCGACCCAGAACCGCTCGTAGCCGAGCTTCTCGGCGTGGACCGCCATGTCGATCGAGCCCTGCAGGGCTTCGGTGTTGGACTGGCCGTACTCGCGCGTCGCCAGGTCCAGGACGGACAGGTGCAGGGTGTCGTCGCTCATGTGGTCACCAACGCGCGCCGCGGCGCACGCATTCCACGAGGAGACCGCCTCCACCACCAGTCAGGACACGCCGTCGTCCGCCGGCCGACCGGTCACCAGGCGTCGCCCGGACGTCGCACAAGCGACGGTTCGCGACCGAACGGCGGACGCATGCGGCGCGCCTTGGACGTCAGGCGCGACGGCCGGGAGGCCCGTGGCGGGGCTGCACCGCGCCTCCAGGCCGTCTGCGGTCGCGTCTCGAGCGCCGAGCGGTCACGACCTGCCGCGCGCACCTCGCGGACTGGTCGCGTCCGGTCGCCCGACGGGCGGACCGGCGGCGCGACGTGTCCGCTCGGCGAACGCGAGCGGTGTGTGACGATCTGCCGGCAGCGCGGGTCAGGCGCCGTCGAGCCGGCCGCCGGACTCCGTCAGGTAGCAGTTGGCGCAGAGCGACTCGTAGGCGACGTCGACACCGTCGATGGCGACCTGCGAGCCGTCGAAGACGAACCGGCCGTCGACCGTGCGGGCGTTGAAGACGGCCTTGCGACCGCAGCGGCAGATCGTCTTGAGCTCTTCGAGCGAGTGCGCGACCTCGAGCAGGCGGGCGCTGCCCGGGAACGCCTCGGTGCGGAAGTCGGTGCGGATGCCGTACGTGATCACCGGGATCTCGTCGAGGACCGCGATGCGGAGCAGGTCGTCGACCTGCTGCGGAGTGAGGAACTGCGCCTCGTCGACCAGGACGCAGCTGACCGCGCGGACCATGCCGTCGAGGCGGTCGGACTCGGGGTCGACGGCGCCGGCCGCGGCGACCGCGGACCGGACGTCGGCGTCGGGGGCGAAGACCAGGTCGACGGTGCGGCTCACGCCGAGGCGGGACACGATCTCACGGTCGCCCTTGGTGTCCACCGCGGGTTTCGCGAGCAGGACCCGATGCCCGCGCTCTTCGTAGTTGTAGGCAGCCTGCAGGAGCCCCGTGCTCTTGCCGCTGTTCATCGCGCCGTAGCGGAAGTAGAGCTTCGCCACTACGCGAGGAACCCGTCCTCGGCGGCCCGCCGGATCAGGTCGGACTTCTTCGAGGCGGGACGGCCGACCTTGCTGTACTTCTCGCGGACCCGGCGCAGGTAGGTCTTCGCGGTCTCGTACTGCACGTTCATCTGCGCGGCGACCTCGTTGGTCGAGTAGCCGGACACGTACAGCCGGAGCGCTTCTTCCTCGCCGTGGCTGAGCTTCGGACGCTGGTGCGCGGCCGCTCCGGTGGGCAGCGGACGCCACTCGCGCGGCTGCGGGGTCTCGCGTGCGACGCCCATGATCTCGCGGGCGACGTCCATGACCTCGCGCATCGGCAGGGACTTCGACAGGAACGCCGCGGCGCCTGCTGCCAGGGCACGATCGCGGGACTCGCGGCTGTCGACGCTGGATAGCACGATCACCTTCGCGCCGGCGGCACGGCAGGTGCGGACACGGGCCTCGATCGAGACGGGTTCCTTGAGCTGGAAGTCGAGGAACACCAGGTCGGTCGGGAAGCTGTCGCTGTGCACCATCTCGAGCCAGGTGTGCGCGGTCAGGGCCAGGTCGAAGTCGAACGCGTTCACCGCGATCCAGCTCGACAGGCTGTCCAGCAGCACCTCGTGGTCGTCGAGGATGGCCAACCGCACACGTCGTGCCCCCGGGTTCGGGAGGGACGGGGACCCCTCCGAGAGCCTGTTCGGGTCAGTGCTGGTCATAGGAGAACCTTAGTGCGAGGGCGGACGGACGAACCGCGACGTCGAGGTCGGGGAACGTCACACGGAGGACGGCGAAGTAGGGGTCGAAGGTGCGGTGGATCCCGATGTCGGAGTCGGCCACGGCGAGGTCGAGTTCGAGCAGGACGCGAGCGTCGCGGGCGGTGTCGGTGCGGGCGGTGTCGGTGCGGGCGGTGTCGGTGCGGGCCGGGTCGGTGCGGGCTGGGTCGGTGCGTGCCGGGTCGGTGCGGGCTGCATCGCCGCGTGTGGCCGCGTCGTCCTGCCCGTCCGCGCGTCGGAGCGTTGCCCGGAACCCGGCCGGGTCGACGGTCGAGGCACGGAACGCGGCCCGCAGGAACGTCCGCACCACGGAGCGCTGGTCGGCGTCGAGCAGCGCGGCGAGCCCGCCCGGGTCGTCGACGACCGGGGCGTTCCCGCCCTCGACGCGCACGGCCTGCTCGAACCACGTGCGGTCCGCGTCGGCGACCATCGCCCGGCGGATGCCGTCGGCGATCAGCCGTGCCCGCTCGCGGTCGGCGTCGGTGATGACCTCGCGCGTGCGCAGCTCGGCGAAGAACGGTGCGACGTCGCGGGCGAGGATCGTCGACCGGTCCTGCTGCACGCTCGCCGCGATGCCGTCCCGCTCCGCACGCTCGACCGAGTAGGAACCGGCCCGGATCTGCACCCGCTCGGCCAGACCCGCGAACGTCCACGCGAAGACGGCCGACGCAGCGGTCAGCACCAGGGTCGGCGCTGCCGCGAGGAAGGCCGCGACGGCGACGGGGATCTCGTGCGGGAACGTCGCTGCACCGACGCCCCAGGTCGCGGCGTTGACGACGGCGAGCAGGGCGCCGCCGATGGTCAGGTCCGTCCAGGGCCGGTACGGCGCGACCATCACGATGCCGGTCGCCGTGATGAGCGACATGAAGTCGTTCAGCGCGCTGCGGTCGGGTCCCCACTGCGCGGCGACGCTCGTCACCGACGCCAGGCCGAGCAGCCCGACGTGCGCAATGAAGGCCCACCGCGGGAACGGTGCTCGGAACGGACTCGAGGCGGTGAACACGACCGCTGCCGACGCCGCGACCAGGATGACGGTGAGTGCGCTGAGGGTGGGGCTGCCCACGACGTCACGGTCGAACACGGACACCAGGAGCGCCCAGACGATGCTGGCGGCGCCGAGCCCGATCGCGAGCGGACGCGACCCCATCGCGCCGAGCGGGTCGTACTGCTGCGCGGTCCGACGGGCCTCGGTCGTGGCGCTCACCGGTCGGCTCCCTGCACGCCGCCGACCTCGTCGGGGACCACGGTGCCGGCGTGGTCGGTGGCCACGGCGTCCGTCGTGGCGGTGACCGGTCCGAACGGCACCGTCATCATCACGCTCGTGCCCGAACCGGGCGACGACCAGATCTGGACGTCGCCGCCCACCCGACCGATGCGGTCGCGGACCGAGCCACGCAGGCCCATCCGGTCGGAGCCAGTGGAGCCCTCGTCGAAACCGCGACCGTCGTCGACCACCATCACGGTGCACGACGCACCGTCGTCGAAGACGCTGACCTCGGCCGCGTCGACACCGGCGTGCTTGCGGACGTTGGCCAGACACTGCCCCACGGCGCGGACGAGCGCGGTGACGGCACGCTGGTCGAGCCGGTCGAGGGCGGACGGATCACCGGAAACCGTGACATCGAGACCGGCCGCACGGTGCTCGTCGACCATGACGGCGAACGCGTCGACGGCTGCACCCGGTCGCTGCCGGGCGGCCGGTGCCAGCCACCCCTTGCCGGTCAGGACGGCGACGTCGGCTTCGACCGTCCGTGCCAGGTGCGGGTCCATCGGCCCGTCGGGCGCCAGGGCGATCGCGTTGAGGTGGTTCAGGACGGTGTCGTGCAGGAGCGCAGCCGCCTCGGCCTCGACCCCGGCACGGTACGCGGAGACGTGCTCCTCACGCGCCGAGCGCAACAGCTCCGGCTGCACCCGCTCCGACCGACCGGTGCTCCGGCTCGTGAACAGCACCAGGACGACCACGAAGCCGAGCGTCACCCAGGCGAGCACGAGCGGACGCGGTGGGCCGTCGGCCTGGACGACCGCGATCCACGTCGCCACCCGTCCGGTCAGGAAGCCGAGGAAGGACCACAGCACGACGCGGCTCGGCACCGCGCCGGCACCGCCGACCAGGATGAGCGGGATGACCGCCAACGACAGCAGGCACGAGGTGACCCAGCCCAACGGGACCTGTTGCTGCACGACCATCGCGAACCACCACGCACAGACGCCGCCGACGACCAGGAACGCGACCGCGGAGCGCCAGGTGCCGAACTGCACGTGCACGCCGATCATGCCGAGCATCGGGACGAGCGCCAGGACCGCACTGATCACCTGCACGTCGGGCTCGGACAACCGGTACAGCAACAGCGCGATCGCCGCCGCCACCAACGATCCGATCGCACCGGCGTGGAAGGCCCGCACCGTCGACCACGCGTTCACTCGCGGAGCGAGGTGCGTGGGGATGCCGAGCACGAGATGGGTCCTTCCGGGTGGCGGGAATGCCGCCCACGATCAAACACCTCGGTGCTGACCGTGTACCCCGAAACAGCGTCCGTTCGGCGACCCGGTCGATGATACCGGCCCCCACCACGCACCGATGTCCCCCGAACGCGCAACCTTCGTTGCTCAGAACAACGTCTGTGTCGCGACCGGTCGGAGCAGACGGCGGTCGAAGCCCGGATCCGCGCGCTTGAGCGGCGACGTCGTGGGGATCGACTGTTCCTGCGGCACCGTCGAGGGGTCCGAGAAGCCCATCGACCCCGTCGCCGGGTCCACGCGCCCGAGGCCGACGCCGTGCGCCGTCAGGATCGGTCGGATGCGCTCCGACAGCCAGCGGCGGTAGTCCTTCGGCGCGAAGGTGTTGTCGAGGTACATCGCCCGGTAGCGCGCCACCAGGTCAGGCCGTTCGCGTCCGAGCCACTCGAACCACCACGGCTTCACGCCCGGCCGCAGGTGCAGCGCGGAGTACATGACGCTCGTGGCACCGGCCGCCGCCGCCCGACCGACGGCGTCGTCGAGGTGTGCACGGGTGTCGGTGATGTACGGCAGCACGGGCATGAGGAACACCGCGCAGTCGAGCCCGGCGTCGCGGATCGCCCGCACGGTGGCGAGCCGCGCAGCCGTCGTGGGCGTGCCGGGCTCCACCGACTGCTGCAGGTCGTCGTCGTACAGGGCGATCGACATCGCGAGGTCGACCGGCACCACCTTCGCCGCCTCGGCCAGGAGCGGCAGGTCGCGCCGGAGCAGCGTGCCCTTCGTCAGGATGCTGAACGGTGTGCGGCTGTCCGCCAACGCCTGGATCACCCCGGGCATCAGTCGGTACCGGCCCTCGGCACGCTGGTACGGGTCGGTGTTCGTGCCGAGCGCGATCGGGTGGCGGTCCCACGTGGGCTTGCCGAGCTCACGCCGCAGGACGTCGGCCACGTTCGTCTTCACGACGATCTGCTGGTCGAAGTCGGCTCCGCCGTCGAACTCGAGGTAGGTGTGCGTCGGCCGCGCGAAGCAGTACACGCACGCATGACTGCACCCCCGGTACGGGTTGATGGTCCAGCCGTAGGTGCCGGAACCGTCGGCGCTCGGCACCCGGTTCAGCGCGCTCTTCGCCAGCACCTCGTGGAACGTGACACCCGCGAACTCGGGCGTCGTCACACTCCGGACGAACCCGCTGTTCGACTCCATGCCCGGCAGTGCATCGCTCTGCTCGGCATCGATCGCCTGTCCACTCCACCGCATGCCGTCATTCGAACACATGTTCGAACGGGCCGCAAGCCGGAGCTGGTCAGTGGTGCAGGCCGAGCACCTTCGCCGTGCGCTCGAGGGTGGCGTCGGCCAAGGCGGGGTCGTCTCCGAGGTCCTGCCCGTAGGTCGGGACCATCTCGTGGACGGCGTCCTGCCAGCCGTCCCACCGGTCGGGGAAGCACTTCCGGAGCAGGCCGAGCATGATCGGCACCGCGGTCGACGCCCCCGGCGACGCCCCGAGGAGCCCGGCGATCGAACCGTCGGCGGCCGTGATGACCTCGGTGCCGAACTGCAGCACCCCGCCCTTGTCCTTGTCCGGCTTGATGACCTGCACCCGCTGGCCCGCGATGATCTTGTGCCAGTTCTCGGGCTCGGCGCTCGGCATGAAGTCGCGCAGCGCGTCGAACTTGGTCTGCTTCGAGGCGAGCAGCTGGCCGATCAGGTAGCGCACCAGGTCGAAGTTGGAGAACGCGACGCTCAGCATCGGGCGCAGGTTGTGCGGTCGGATCGACTTGAACAGGTCGAGCAGCGACCCCTGCTTCAGGAACTTCGGGCTAAACCCGGCGTACGGCCCGAACATCAGCGACGCGTTGCCGTCGACGATGCGGGTGTCCAGGTGCGGCACCGACATCGGCGGCGCCCCCACGCTGGCCTTGCCGTAGACCTTGGCTGCGTGCTTCTGCACGACCTCGGGATCGTCGGTGCGCAGGAACTCGCCGGAGACCGGGAAGCCGCCGTACCCACGGATCTCCGGGATGCCGGACTTCTGCAGCAGCTGCAGGGCCCCACCGCCGGCACCGACGAAGACGAACTTCGCGGCGATCTTCTGCGTCGACCGACCGACCTCGTTCAGGACGTCGAGCGCCCAGCCGTCGAAGTCCTTGCCCCGCGAGATGTTCTTGACCTGGTGGTTCGGTTCGAACTCGAGCCCGTCGAGCTCGAGCTGGTCGAACAGCTGCCGGGTGAGCGACCCGAAGTCGACGTCGGAGCCCGCCGCCGAGTAGGTCGCCGCGATCGGCTGGTCCTTCTTGCGACCGGGGATGAGCGCGGGCGCCCACTTGCGGATCTGGGCGGGGTCGTCGGAGAATTCGATCCCGGCGAACAGCGGGTGCCCCCGCATGGCCTCGTACCGCTTGCGCATGTACTCGACGTTGTCCGCGCCCCAGACGAAGGAGATGTGCGGGGTCGGGTTGATGAAGTTGGACGGGTCGGGCAGCGTGCCGATCTCGACCAGGTGCGACCAGAACTGCCGCGAGACCTGGAACTGCTCGTTGACCGTGACGGCCTTCGCGATCTCGACGCGACCGTCGGCGAGCTCGGGCGTGTAGTTCAACTCGCAGAGCGCGGAGTGCCCGGTGCCGGCGTTGTTCCACGGGTTCGAGGACTCCTGCGCGACGGCGCCGAGACGCTCGTACACGCGGATCCTCCACGAGGGCTCGAGCCGGTGGATGATCGCGCCGAGGGTGGCGCTCATGATGCCTCCCCCGACGAGGACGACATCGATCGGGTCCACCTGCTTCACTGCCACCCGTCGATCCTACCGGCGTCGACCGACAGGCCGGTCAGCCGCGCGCGGTGACCGTGCGGCCGTGCCGCTCCGCGGCGACTCTGCCGCTCCGCGGCGACGGTACGGCTACGCGGCGACGGTGCGGCGCGCGACGATCGCCTCGGCGATCTGCACCGCGTTGAGCGCTGCACCCTTCCGCAGGTTGTCGTTGCTGACGAACAGTGCGAGCCCACGCCCCTCGGGTGCGGACTGGTCGGCACGGATGCGCCCGACGAACGCGGGGTCCTGGCCGGCGGCCTGCAGCGGCGTCGGCACGTCCGACAGCTCCACGCCCGGTGCGCTCGACAGGATCTCGGTCGCACGCTCGGGCGACAGCGCACGCTCGAACTCGGCGTGCACCGAGATGGAGTGGCCCGTGAAGACCGGCACTCGCACGCACGTGCCGGCGACGAGCAGGTCGGGGAGCTCGAGGATCTTGCGGCTCTCGTTGCGGAGCTTCTTCTCTTCGTCGGTCTCCCCCAGGCCGTCCTCGACGATGCTGCCGGCGAGCGGCACGACGTCGAAGGCGATCGGGCGGACGTACTTGACCGGCTCGGGGAACGTCACGGCGGAACCGTCGTGGGTGAGCGCTGCGGTGTCCTGCTCGAGGGCGGCTCGCGCCTGGCCGAGGAGTTCCTCGACGCCGGCGAGCCCGGAGCCGGAGACGGCCTGGTACGTCGTCGCGACCAGACGGCGGAGCCCGGCCTCGGTGTCCAGCACCTTGAGCACCGGCATGATCGCCATGGTGGTGCAGTTGGGGTTCGCGATGATCCCCTTGGGGGCCTGGTCGATCGCGTGCGGGTTGACCTCGCTCACGACGAGCGGGACCTCGGGGTCCATGCGCCAGGCGCTGGAGTTGTCGACGACGAGTGCCCCGGCGGCGGCGAACTTCGGCGCGAGGGCCCGCGAGGCGGTGGCACCGGCCGAGAACAGGGCGATGTCGATGCCCGACGGGTCGGCCAGCTCGGAGTCCTCGACCACGATCTGCTCGCCGCGGAACGGCAGGGTCGTGCCGGCGGACCGGGCGCTCGCGAAGAACCGGACCTGGTCGGCCGGGAACGCGCGCTCTTCGAGCAGACGACGCATCACGGCGCCGACCTGTCCGGTGGCGCCGACGACGGCGACGGTGAGGGTGCTCATGCGGTGCTCCTGGTTCAGCGGGTCAGCGTGGGTCAGCGGCCGGTGCCGGCGTGGACGACGGCTTCGGCCTCGGCGTCGAGGTCGAACGCGTTGTGCACGACCCGCATCGCCTCGTTGAGGGTGTCGGCGCGGGTGACGACCGAGATGCGGATCTCCGAGGTGGAGATCATCTCGATGTTGATCGACGCGTCGTGCAGCGCGCGGAAGAGCTTCGCCGAGACGCCGGCGTTCGTGCGCATGCCGGCACCGACCAGGGCGAGCTTGCCGATCTGGTCGTCGTACTGGATGCTCTCGTAGCCGATGTCGGACTTCGCGACCTCGAGCGCCGTGAGCACGGTCTGGCCCTGGTCCTTCGGCAGGGTGAACGAGATGTCCGTCCGCCCGGTCGACGCTGCCGACACGTTCTGGACGATCATGTCGATGTTCGCCCCGGCGCGTGCGACGTTGGTGAAGATCTCGGCGGCCTTGCCCGGCTGGTCCGGGACGCCCACGACGGTGATCTTCCCCTCGGAGAGGTCTCCGGCGATCCCGGTGATGATCGGTTCTTCCACGGTTTCCCCCTCGGCAGGGTTGTAGACGATGGTGCCCTCGGTGTTGTTGAACGAGGACCGGACGTGCAGGGTGACGCCGTGCCGGCGGGCGTACTCGACGGCACGGATGTAGAGGACCTTGGCGCCGGACGCCGCGAGCTCGAGCATCTCCTCGCTCGTGATGCGGTCGACCTTGCAGGCCTTCGGCACGACCCGAGGGTCGGCGGTGAAGATGCCGTCGACGTCGGTGTAGATCTCGCAGACGTCGGCGTCGAGCGCGGCGGCGAGGGCGACGGCCGTGGTGTCCGAGCCGCCCCGGCCGAGCGTGGTGATCTCGCCCGTCGTGCGGTTGAACCCCTGGAACCCCGCGACGATCGCGACGTGGCCGGAGTCGAGCGCCTCGCGCACGCGCTTCGGGGTGACGTCGACGATGCGCGCCTTGCCGTGCTGCGCGTCGGTGAGCATGCCCGCCTGGCTGCCGGTGTACGACGAGGCTTCGACCCCGAGGCTCTTGATCGCCATCGCGAGCAGCGCCATCGAGATGCGCTCCCCCGCGGTCAGGAGCATGTCGAGCTCACGGCCGGCGGGGATCGGGGTGACCGAGTGCGCCAGGTCGACGAGTTCGTCGGTGGTGTCGCCCATGGCCGACACCGCGACGACGACGTCGTTGCCGGCCTTCTTCGTCTCGACGATCCGCTTCGCCACGCGCTTGATGCTCTCGGCGTCCGCGACGGAGGATCCACCGAACTTCTGCACGATCAAGGCCACTGGCTGGTACTCCCGGAGACGGCGACACCGCGAGGTCACGCGGTCTCACAATGGTAGTCGGTGTTTCGAGGATGTTGCGTGCGAGCCGCCCCACACGCAACGATCCTGCGTGGGGCTCAGCCGCCGACGACGCGACGGCCCTCGAACGCGCGGCCGAGCGTGACCTCGTCGGCGTACTCGAGGTCGCCGCCGACCGGCAGGCCCGAGGCCAGCCGGGTCGTCCGGATGCCCATCGGGACGAGCAGCCGGCTCAGGTAGGTCGCCGTCGCCTCGCCCTCGAGGTTGGGGTCGGTCGCGATGATGACCTCTTCGACCGTGCCGTCGGCCAGGCGCGTCATGAGCTGCTGGATCCGCAGGTCGTCCGGGCCGATGCCGTCGATCGGGCTGATCGCGCCACCGAGCACGTGGTAGAGCCCGCGGAACTCACGGGTGCGTTCGATCGCCGCGACGTCCTTCGCCTCTTCCACCACGCAGATCGTGGCCGGCGACCGGCGCGGGTCGCGGCAGATGCTGCACTGGACGTTCTCGGTGACGTTGCCGCAGATCTCGCAGAAGCGCACGCGCTCCTTGACGTCCGCCAGCAGCTCGGACAGCCGCGACGGGTCGAACGACTCGGTCTGCAGGATGTGGAACGCGATGCGTTGCGCCGACTTCGGGCCGATGCCCGGCAGGCGACCGAACTCGTCGATGAGGTCCTGGACGATCCCGTCGTACATCAGGCACCATCCTGGTGGAGAGCGGTCTCCTCGATGAACTGGGCATTGAGGATCTCACGCACGACGGCCTCGCCGTAGCGACCGGCGACCGGCGCACGACGCGCCGGTGGTGCGGTCCGCGGCGCGGCCGGCGGGGCGGTCTGCGCGCGCGGGGCGGTCGGCGCCTGCGCGGGCGCTGCAGCCGATCGGCCGTGACCGGGGTCCGGGAACGGCGCGCCGTCGTCGTACGGTTCGTCGTCCAGCGGGTAGTCGTCGACGGGCACGCCCGGTACGACGGGTCCTCCGGGAGGCGCGGCGACCGTCGACGACGCCGCCTGCGGTCCGACGTCGGTCGGCTCCACCCCCTGCGGTGCGGTGGCACCGGCGGGTTGCGCTGGCGCCTCGGACCGGGGCTGCTGCGGGTCGACGGACTCCGCCGGGGCGACGGGCGCGGCGGCCGGAGCGGTGCCGAAGGGGGCCGCCCAGCCGGGTTCGACGGACTCGGGCACGGCGTCGGCGGTGGGGTCGCTCGCGGGGATCGTCGCGACCGCCCAGTCGGTGACGGGTGCGCCGGACGGTGCGGGCGCCTGCGCCGGGGCGGGTGCCTGCGCGGGAGCGGGTGCCGACGCAGCAGCGGGAGCCGACGCCGACGCCGGAGCGGGTGCCTGCGCCGGACGGGGCTCCGGCTCGGTGGCGGCGGGACCGGACTCCGGCGTGGACGCCGCGGGTTCGGGTGCCGCCGTCGTGTCGGGCGCTGCGGAGGCGGCGGCCTCAGCAGGGGCGGCCGGACCGTCCCCGGTGGCTGCAGCGGCCTCGGAGGCCGGGGCCGGGGCCGACGTCGGAGCGGGCGCGGCGGACTGCGGCGCCGACGACGTCTGCGGCTGCGGCTGCGACTGCGGCTGCGCCTGCTCAGCGGGCTGGCTCGCCGGCGCCGGACGGCCGACCGGGGCGGACGGCTGCTGCGTGGGAGCCGGGGTGCGCTGTTGACCAGGGCCTCCGGGACCGCGGGCGACGAACTTCACGCGGAGCCCGATGACGTCCATGATCGCGGCGCGGAGCAGTTCGCTCACACTGGCCGAAGGGTCGGACATCTCCTTGAACGAGGCGACGTCCTGCTGGCTCGGGAAGGTCAGGGTCAGCACGTCGTCGCGCAGCGCGGTCACCTGTGCGGTGACGACCACCGACCACGCCGACCGCTTGGCGTGCTGCACGTGCTCGACGATCTGCGGCCAGGCGTCGCGCATCTGCTGGAAGCCCACGGCGCCGACGGTCCGGACCGCCGGCTCGTCACCGATCGTCGTGCCCTGGCCCGTGGACGAAGCACTGACTCGTTCGGTGGTCGGAGCAGCGGGCTCGGGAGCGCTCGGGACGGCTGCGGCCCAGGAGGCTGCGGCGTCACGTGCCGCACTTCCGGCGGCGGACTGCGCCGCCGCAGCCGCGTTCGCCGACGCCGCGGCGGGAGCCTGCTGCGCGGCGGGCTCCTGCTGCGCCGCCGGCGCCTGCTGGACGGCCGGGGCCTGCTGGGCGGCGGGGATCTGCTGCGCTGCGGGCTCCTGCCGACGCGGTGCCGCAGCCGACGACGGGGCCGGTGCGGGCGCCGTGCTGGTGGCGGCCGGCTGGGTGGACCCCGGCGCCGCGACTGCGCCGGACGGTGCCTGGTGTCCGCCGGCGTCCCCGACACCGACGCGGCGCTCGAGCCGCTCGACCCGGGCGAGGGCACCGCGCTGGGTGTCGTCGGCCTCGGGCACGAGCATGCGCGCCGTCATGAGCTCGAGGTGCAGCCGGGGCGAGGTCGCTCCGGTCATGTCGGTCAGCGCCTTGTTCGCGATGTCCGCGCCACGGGACAGCCCGGTGGCACCGAAGACACCGGCCTGCCGGGTCATGGTGTCGAGCTCGTCCGGCGAGACACCGCGCAGGACCGCTGCGGCGCTCTCGTTCGTCGCCGCGACGACGATCAGGTCGCGCAAGCGCTCGAGCAGGTCCTCGACGAACCGACGCGGGTCCTGACCGGTCTGAACGACCCGGTCGATCGCAGCGAAGGCGGAGGCCGGGTCGGCCACGGCGAGGGCGTCCACGACGTCGTCGAGCAGCGCGGCGTCGGTGTAGCCGAGCAGGGCGACCGCGCGTTCGTAGGCGATCGCGCCGTCTTCGCTGCCGGCGATGAGCTGGTCGAGCAGGGACAGGGTGTCGCGGACGGAACCGCCGCCGGCGCGCACGACCAGGGGCAGGACGCCGGGTGCGACCGTCACGGACTCCTGCGTGCAGAGCTGCTCGATGTACTCGAGCATGACGGCGGGCGGCACGAGCCGGAACGGGTAGTGGTGGGTGCGCGACCGGATGGTGCCGATGACCTTCTCCGGCTCGGTCGTCGCGAAGATGAACTTGACGTGCTCCGGCGGTTCTTCGACCAGCTTGAGCAGCGCGTTGAACCCCTGCGGGGTGACCATGTGCGCTTCGTCGAGGATGAAGATCTTGTAGCGGTCGCGCGCGGGGGCGAACACGGCGCGGTCACGGAGGTCTCGCGCGTCGTCGACACCGTTGTGGCTCGCGGCGTCGATCTCGATGACGTCGAGCGAGCCGCTGCCGTCACGGGCGAGCTCGACACAGCTCGGGCAGACGCCGCACGGAGTGTCGGTCGGCCCCTCGGCACAGTTGAGGCACCGCGCCAGGATGCGGGCCGAGGTCGTCTTGCCGCAGCCGCGCGGGCCACTGAACAGGTAGGCGTGGTTGACGCGGTTGGTGCGGAGCGCCGTGCGGAGCGGGTCGGTGACCTGCGACTGCCCGATGAGCTCGGCGAAGTTCTCGGGCCGGTAACGGCGATACAGGGCGGTGACCACGCGACCAGGGTAGCCGGGACGACCGACACCCGCGTGCCCCTCCACAGGTCCACGGGCACTGGACCGGACCGCCTGCGCGGGCTGGGCCGAGCGCACGGACGGCACCGCGCCTCCCGGCCGACACGGGGTCGGACAGGAGGCGCGGTGCGGGACGCTGCTCGGGCTCAGCCGCGGCTCCCCCTGCGGAGACAGAAAAGACTCCCCACGCACCCGCGCCGGAGACGGACACAGCCCCGGCTCCCCCCGCGGAGACAGAAAAGACTCCCCACGCACCCGCCAGAGCCCGGCTACCCTTGCTGCGTTTCCGCCCTGGGGGAGTTCACCTGGATGGCGTCACGTGAGGAGCCGCCGACAACTCTACCGGATGCGACCGGGCAGGATTGACACATGAAGATCGCCATCGCCGGAGGACACGGCCAGATCGCACTGCTCCTCGCCCGCCAGATCACCGACGCCGGACACGACGCCGTCGCGATCGTCCGCAACCCCGCACACGTCGCCGACGTGGAGCAGCAGGGCGCCACGGCGATCGTCGCGGACCTCGAACAGCTCGGCGACGACGACCTGGCACTGCGCCTCCGGGGGGTCGATGCCGTGGTGTTCGCCGCCGGCGCCGGGCCGAACAGCGGTGCGGAGCGCAAGCTCACCGTCGACCGGGACGGCGCGATCCTGCTCGCGGACGCCGCGGAGCGCGCGGGCATCGACCGGTACGTGATGGTGTCGGCGATGGCGGCGGACACCTACGACCCGGAGGCCGCGGTGGTCCCCGCGAAGGACGACGCCGCCGTGTTCCAGGTCTACCTCCGGGCGAAGGCCGAGGCCGACGCGAACCTTCGCGCCCGACGGCTGCGGTGGACGATCGTGCGTCCGGGAGGCCTGCTCGACACCCCACCGCAGGGGACGGTCGACGTCGGGCGCACCGTGCCGCGCGGCTCGATCCCCCGTGCCGACGTCGCCACGGTCGTGCTGCACGCGCTGCTCGACGACTCGGCCGTCGGGGTCCAGTTCGAGGTCACGAGCGGGAACACGCCGATCCCGGCGGCCCTCGACGCCCTGTCCTGAGGCGCGCGCACCGTGCGCACCTCGTCACCCCGTGCGAGCTTGCACGCTCCGTGCCGCGCCACAAGCGCGCACCCAGCCACCAACCCCGCACCAGCCCACCCAGGCCGCACCGTGCCGTGACCGCGACACAGCGCCGGACGGGAGGCACGGCGCCAGCCCGCCCCGCGCCTCCCGTCCGCACCGTGCGCACCTCCT
>NZ_SLUT01000003.1:205490-496968 GCF_004341255.1 Curtobacterium sp. PhB142
ACCCAGGCCGCACCGTGCCGTGACCGCGACACAGCGCCGGACGGGAGGCACGGCGCCAGCCCGCCCCGCGCCTCCCGTCCGCACCGTGCGCACCTCGTCACCCCGTGCGAGCTTGCACGCTCCGTGCCGCGCCACAAGCGCGCACCCAGCCACCAACCCCGCACCAGCCCACCCAGGCCGCACCGTGCCGTGACCGCGACACAGCGCCGGACGGGAGGCACGGCGCCAGCCCGCCCCGCGCCTCCCGTCCGCACCGTGCGCACCTCCTCACCCCGTGCGAGCTTGCACGCTCCGTGCCGCGCCACAAGCGCGCACCCAGCCACCAACCCCGCACCAGCCCACCCAGGCCGCACCGTGCGGTGACCGCGAACCAGCGCCGGACGGGAGGCACGGCGCCAGCCCGCCCCGCGCCTCCCGTCCGCACCTCCTCACCCCGTGCGAGCCTGCACGCTCCGTGCCGCGCTACAAGCGCGCACCCAGCCACCAACCCCGCACCAGCCCAGCCAGGCCGCACCGTGCTGGCGCCAGGCAGCGCAGCGCGCACCGCGCAGCGCGCTCCGCGTCAGAGCGCGACCGCAGCCGACTGCCGGGCGATCTCCAGTTCCTCGTTCGTCGGGATCACGAGCACCGCGACACGTGAGGTGTCCGTGGAGATGACCCGGGCCTCCCGGGATCCCAGCTCGTTGCGGTCCGCGTCGATCTCGATGCCCAGGTGCTCGAGCCCGGCGAGCACGCGCCGGCGTAGCAGCGCGTTGTTCTCGCCGACGCCGGCGGTGAAGACCACCGCGTCGAGCCCGCCGAGCTGCGCCGTGTAGGCGCCGACGTAGCGACGGATGCGGTGGCGGTACACGGCGAGCGCCGCTTCGGCGACCTCGTCACCGTTCAAGGCGGCGTCCTGGACGTCGCGCATGTCGCCGTTGCCGGTCAGGCCGAGCAGCCCGGACTGCTTGTTGAGCATGGTGTCGAGCTCGTCGAAGGACAGCCCGGCCTCGCGGTGCAGGTGCAGCAGGACGGCGGGGTCGAGGTCGCCGGAGCGGGTGCCCATGACGAGACCTTCGAGCGGCGTGAGGCCCATCGACGTCTCGATCGACTTCCCGCCGTCGATCGCTGCGGCCGAGGCACCGTTGCCCAGGTGCAGCACGATGGTCTTCAGCTCGGACAGCGGGCGGTCGAGGAAGACCGCGGCCTGCTCGGAGACGTACTTGTGGCTCGTGCCGTGCATGCCGTAGCGGCGGATGGAGTACTTCGACGCCAGGTCGGCCGGGATCGCGTAGGTGTACGCGTGCGGCGGCATGGTCTGGTGGAACGCGGTGTCGAACACGGCGACGTGCGGCACGTCGGAGAACACCTGCTTCGCGGCCCGGATCCCCTCGAGGTTCGCCGGGTTGTGCAGCGGCGCGAGGCTGTTGAGCGCCTCGATCTGTCGTTCGACGTCGTCCGTCACCACGGTCGCGCGGTCGAAGGTGGTGCCGCCGTGCACGACGCGGTGGCCGACGACGGCCGGCGGGTGCTCGTCGAACGACGGGCCGACCTTGGCGAACGCGTCGATCATCGCCTGGAACCCGGCGGCGTGGTCCGGCACGGACGCGGCGTCGTTCGACGACGACTCCCCGGTCAGCGCGTTGGTGTGCTTCCACGCGCCGGCCGACTCGCCGATGCGCTCCACGAGCCCGGAGGCGAGCGTGCGCTCCCCCTCGAGTTCGATGAGCTGGTACTTGAACGAACTCGATCCGGAGTTCACGACGAGGGCTGCGGTCACGGGTGGTGTCGCTTTCTGCTCATGGCCTGGTCGGCCGGACGGGAGGCGCGGTGTGCGTCGCGCAGGTCAGGCCGCGTCGGACGCGGTGCCGGCCTGGATCGCGGTGATCGCGACGGTGTTCACGATGTCGCTGACGAGAGCGCCGCGGGACAGGTCGTTGATCGGCTTGCGCAGTCCCTGCAGGACCGGCCCGATAGCGACCGCGCCGGCGGAGCGCTGCACGGCCTTGTAGGTGTTGTTGCCCGTGTTGAGGTCCGGGAAGATGAAGACGGTCGCCTTGCCGGCCACCGGTGAGTCCGGCATCTTCGTGCTCGCGACCGTCGGGTCGGCAGCGGCGTCGTACTGGATCGGGCCCTCGACGAGCAGGTCGGGACGGCGTTCGCGGACGAACGCGGTGCCGGCGCGGACCTTGTCGACGTCGGCGCCGGTGCCGCTGTCGCCGGTCGAGTAGCTGAGCATCGCGACGCGCGGGTCGATGCCGAACTGGGTCGCCGTCTCGGCGGACGAGATCGCGATGTCGGCGAGCTGCTCGCTCGTCGGGTCCGGGATCACCGCGCAGTCGCCGTAGACCAGGACGCGGTCGGCGAGCGCCATCAGGAACACGCTCGACACGATCGAGGTGTCGGGACGGGTCTTGATGATCTCGAAGGACGGCCGGATGGTGTGCGCCGTGGTGTGCTTCGCACCGGAGACCATGCCGTCGGCGAGCCCGAGCTGCACCATCATCGTGCCGAAGTACGAGACGTCGGTCACGGTGTCGCGCGCGAGCTCGATCGACATGCCCTTGTGCGCCCGGAGGCGGGTGTACTCCTCGGCGAAGCGTTCGCGGAGCTCGGGGTCGAACGGCGACACGAGCTGGGCGGCGTCGAGGTCGAGTCCGAGCTCGGTCGCGCGGGTGCGGATCGCAGCGGGGTCGCCGAGGATCGTCAGCTCGCAGACCTGGCGGGCGAGCAGCGTCGACGCCGCGCGGAGGATGCGGTCGTCCTCGCCCTCGGGCAGCACGATGTGCTTGCCGTACCCCCGTGCCCGGTCGAGCAGGCCGTGCTCGAACATGAGCGGCGTGACGACGCCGGACGGCGTGAGCTGCAGGCGGTCGCGCAGGGACTCGGCGTCGACGTGCTGCTCGAACAGGGCCAGCGCGAGGTCGGCCTTGCGGGGCGAGTCCGCCGCCAGGCGCCCGCGGGTCTGCGTGATGCGGAGGGCGGTGTCGTACGTGCCCAGGTCGTTCTGCGCGATCGGCAGCGAGCTCGACAGGCCCTCGAGCAGCCGGGAGATCTGCGGTGCGGTCTCGAACCCGCCGTTCAGGATGACGCCGGCCAGGCTCGGGAACGTGTCCGACTGGTTCGCCAGCAGGGTCGCGATGAGGACGTCGCTGCGGTCGCCCGGGACCACGACGATGCCGCCCTCGATCAGGCGGGGCAGGACGTTCTCCATGCTCATGCCGGCGACGACGGTGCCGAGTGCCTCGCGGTCGAGCAGGGCGTCGTCCCCGCGCACCAGGGTCGCGTCGGTCGCCTGCAGCAGCGCGCGGACGGTCGGGGCGACGAGGACGCGGTCCTCCGGGATCGCCCACACGGGCACGTCCGGGTGGTCGTCGTGCACGGCCCGCTCGACACTCGCCACGATCGCGGCGAGGGCCTCCGGGTCGGCGCGGTTCACGACGACGCCGAACAGCTGCGCGTGTGCCGCCCGCAGTTCGCTCGTCGTGACGTCTGCGACCTGCGCCATCCCTTCGGGCGTGCGGGCACCGCGCTCGGCGGCGTCACGACCACCGAGGACGAGGAGTACCGGGGCACCGAGGTTCGCGGCGACCTTCGCGTTGAACGACAGCTCGGTGGGGCTGCCGACGTCGGTGTAGTCGGAACCGAGCACGACCACCGCGTCGCACTGCCGCTCCACCTGGGCGAAGCGGTTCACGATGGTGCCGAGCGCGGCGTCCGGATCCGCGTGGACGTCGTCGTAGGTGACCCCCACGGCGTCGTCGTACGAGATCCCGACCGCGGTGTGCTGCAGCAGCAGTTCGAGCACGTAGTCGGGTTCGGCGACCGAGCGGGCGACGGGGCGGAACACGCCGACGCGGCCGACGGAGCGAGCGAGGGTCTCGAGGACGCCGAGGGCGACGGTGCTCTTGCCCGTGTGCCCTTCTGCTGACGTGATGTAGATGCGGGTCGACACGCGCTCCAGGGTAGTCGCCGGACATGTCACGACAACTGGGAGCACTGCCCTCGACGACACACGGTCGTGAGCACCCCGCAGAACCTGTACCATTGGGTGTCGCCGTCGCGAGACAGCACAAGGAGAATTCGCCTAGTGGCCTATGGCGCACGCTTGGAAAGCGTGTTGGGTGCAAGCCCTCGGGGGTTCGAATCCCCCATTCTCCGCCGAGCAAGCCCCGCACTCCGGTGCGGGGCTTTCTTCGTTCGCGGCATTCCTCATCACTGGTCCCCCACGCGGCGGACCCACCTGTCCCCTGTTCGCCAAGGACTGGCCGTCAAACGCCGATCCGGGGTGGAACGGGCTGTCCGCGGCCCCTGTCGTTCACCTATGCTTGCCGGAGCGGACGACTCCGGGACGAGTCGACCGCGGTGCATCGAGCGGCAGGGGCGTCGCTCGCAGGGCGGCCGATTCGGCGTGCCCGGGAGACCCGAGGGTTCAGGAGACGCGCATGGGGGACATGACGGTGCCAGCGACGCCACACCTGCGCGCCACCGTGTACGACCTCGTCCTCCGCCCCCGCCGGTCCCTCGTCCGTTCGACGGCGCTGAGCATCGTGTTCTCGGCCGTGCCGCTCGCTGTCGCCCTGGTCTGGGTGTCGTTCCCGTTCCGGACGTGGGCGACGGTCGCGACCGTGGTCGTCGCGCTGGCGGTCCTCGTGGGCGTCGTCTTCGTCCGACTGAGCACGGCGTACATCGGCATCGACCCCGACGTCCTGACGATCCGGGGCGTGGTCACCGCGCACCGTCGGATCCCCCGCGACCGCGTGCACAGTCTGGTGCTCGCCACCACCTACGGCAGCTCGGTCGACCGCACCATGCGCGAGCTCGTGGCGTTCGACGCGACGGGTGCGCACCTGTTCCGCATCCGTGCCGACGTGTGGGGCGACGACGGGCTCGCCCAGGTCGTCGACGCCCTGGGCGTCCAGGTGACGGAAGAGGCACGTCCGGTCTCGGCCCGGGTCTTCGCGAAGCGCTACCCCTCGAGCCGCGCCTGGTACGAACAGCGGCCGGCCTACCTGCTCGTCGGCGGCGTGGCAGCACTCGTCGTCCTGGGTCTGCTCGTCGTCGAGTTCACCGGCCTGCTCGGGCGCTGACGCTCGGAGCTGCTGGACGTCACCGACGTCGGCGCAGCGTCGAGAAGATCCCCTGCACGACCTCCTTCGCGATCGTGCCGCCGAGCCGTGACCCGAGCAGGTCCGACAGCGGGTCGTCCGCCTTCCGTGAGGTCGTCGTCCGCGTGCTCCGCCCCGACCGGCCCGAACGCCGCGACGCCGCAGCCCGCTCGGCCTTCTCGAACTCGCGCTGCGTCCGCTCGTACTCCTTCTGCGCAGCAGCCCGCTCGCGTTCCTCCTGCTTGGCCTGCGCCGCGGCCTCCTTGGCCGCGGTCGCCGCAGCACGCGCGGCTTCCTTCTCGGCCTCGGCCGCCGCGAGGGCTGCGTCCTTCTGCGCGTCCGCCGCCGCGGCCTCGGCAGCAGCTGCCTCCATCCGGCGCGCGAGCATCTCGTGCGCCGAGTCCGGATCCACCCGGGTGCCGTACGTCGCGAGCAACGGCGATGCCTGCACCCGCGACTGCATCTCGGCGGCGGGCATCGGGTCCATCGACCCCTGCGGCGCACGCAACCGGGTCCACGCGACCGGCGTCGGCGCACCCTTCTCGTTCATGACGGTGACGATCGCCTCGCCGGTCGCCAGCGAAGTCAGTACCTCACCCAGGTCGTAGTCGCTCGACGGGTAGGTCGACACCGTCGCCCGGAGCGCCTTCGCGTCGTCGGGGGTGTGCGCCCGCAGCTGGTGCTGGATGCGCGACCCGAGCTGCGCCAGGACGTCGTTCGGCACGTCCTTCGGGGTCTGGGTCACGAAGAAGATCCCGACGCCCTTCGACCGGATCAACCGCACGGTCCGCACGATCTGGTCCGTGAAGTCCTTCGACGCCCCGCTGAACAGCAGGTGCGCCTCGTCGAAGAAGAACACCAGCTTCGGCTTGTCCTGGTCGCCGACCTCTGGCAGTTCGTTGAACAGGTCGGCCAAGAGCCACATCAGGAACGTCGAGAAGACCTCGGGCTGGTCCTGCACGCCCGGGACCTCGAGCAGGCTCACGATGCCCCGGCCGTCCGCCGCCGTGCGCAGGAACACCTGCGTGTCGATCTCGGGCTCGCCGAAGAACTGGTCGGCACCCTTGTCGGCGAACGTGATGAGCTCGCGCAGGATCACCCCGGCGGTCTGCTTTGACAGACCACCGAGCTCGGCGAGCTCGCCCTTGCCCTGGTCGCCCACCAGGAACGTCAGCACGCTCCGCAGGTCGGCCAGGTCGACGAGCGGCAACCCGGCCTGCTCCGCGTAGTGGAACACCAGTCCGAGCGAGGACTCCTGGGTGTCGTTCAGGCCGAGCACCTTCGACAGCAGCAACGGCCCGAACCCGGACACCGTCGCGCGGATCAGCACGCCCGTGCCCTGACCACCGAGCGAGAAGAGCTCCGCCTGGCTCGCGACGCCCTGCCACTGCTGGCCGATGCCCGCGGTGCGCGCGAGCAGCTTCTCGTTCCCCTGCCCGACCACCGCGAGCCCGGAGAGGTCGCCCTTGATGTCGGCAGCGAAGACCGGCACGCCGTTCGCCGCGATCTGTTCGGCGAGGACCTGCAGCGTGCGGGTCTTGCCGGTGCCGGTCGCACCGGCGACCAGCCCGTGCCGGTTCAGCATGCCGAGCGGGATGCGGACCTGGACGTCGGGCTGCGCCTCGCCGTTCACCAGGGCACCGAGTTCGAGCGCCTGCCCCTCGACGGTGTAGCCGGTGCGGATCGCGGCGACGGCGTCCGGTCCGAGCGGGGCTGCGCCACTGCCGGGAGGCGCGGTGCCGGCCGCCGGGGCGTCCGCCGGTGCCGGGACGGCCGCGTCGGGAGCCGCCGTCGCGTCGTCCGGGACGGCTGCGGTGGGTCCTGCGGTGGTGGGCTCTGGACCGGGTGGGGTGGCGGAGGCGGACTCCGCGTCGGGGGCGAGCCGGGCCTCCTGTCCGGCGAGTGCGACGGCGAGCTCCTCGGCCCGCTGCACGGCTTCGTCGGCCAGCCGGCGTGCCTCGTCCGCTGCCTGCCTGGCGGCCTCGGCCGCTGCCCGTGCCTGCTCCACCGCGTCGCTCATGGGCACAGCCTATGGACGCGCGGGGGCCGCTGTCCGGCTGATCCGGGCAGCTGTGGAGAACCCGTCAGTGCGTGAGCTCGGGGACCGTCCGGGGCCGCACCACGAACCACAGGATCAGGATGGCCATCACCGAGGTCGAGGCCATCACGATCGCCATCGGGGTCGCGGTGGTGATGCCGAGCCAACCGACGATCGGCGAGATCAGGCCGGCGACGCCGAAGTTCAGGGCGCCGAGCAGCGACGCCGCCGTTCCGGCCTCCTTGCCGTGCGCAGCCAGGCCGATGACCTGGACGAGGGGGAACGAGAACCCGCACGCCGCGATGAAGAACCACAGGGGCACGAGCACGCCCACGAGCCCCGCACCGAGCTGGTCGAGCACGATGATCGCGATCGAGGCCAGGAACAGCGTCGCCGTCGAGCACGCCAGGATCCACTGCGGCCCGACGCGCTGCGCCAACCGCGCGGAGATCTGCACACCGAGCACGACGCCCACCGAGTTCACCGCGAAGAGCAGCCCGTACTGCTGGGCGTCGAGTCCGTAGACGCCCTGGAACAGGAACGGCGACGAGCTGAGGTACGAGAACAACCCGCTGAACACCATCGCCCCGATGAGCGCGACCCCAACGAAGATCCGGTCGGAGAACAGCGCCTTGTACCGCTGACCGATCGTGGAGTGGCCGGCCTCGCGGCGACGGGCCGGGGGCAGGGTCTCGACGATGAGCAGGATCGACGCGATCACCACGGCCAGGCCGTAGCAGGCGAGGAACACGAAGATGCCCCGCCAGCTGGTGAACTGGAGCATCTGCGAGCCGATGAGCGGCGCGAGGATCGGCGCCAGCCCGTTCACCATCGCCAGGCGGGACAGCATCCGGACGAGCGGCTTGCCGCCGAACAGGTCGCGGACGGTGGCCATCGCGACGACACCGCCGGCGGCCGCACCCATGCCCTGGAGCACGCGGAACACCGCGAGGAGCTCGATGTCGGGAGCGGTCGCCGCGCCGATCGAGGCGGCGATGTGCACCGTCGTCGCGATGATGAGCGGCAGCCGGCGGCCGACCTTGTCGCTCCACGGACCGACGAGCAGCTGCCCGAACGCGAACCCGAGCGTCGTCGCCGTGAGCGTCAGCTGCACGGCGCCGTCGGTGACGCCGAACTGCTCCTTGATCGCCGGGAACGCCGGCAGGTACAGGTCGATCGTGAACGGCCCGAGCGCCGTCAGGGCGCCCAGGACGAAGACGTAGACGAGTCGCTGCCCACGGGGGAGGGAGTCTCCGGGGTGCAGGACGACACGGAGCGAACCGGTGGTGGCGGGCGCGGTCACGAGCAGGAGTCCTTCGGCGGTGAGGGGCGGGGAGGTGATCGCGGCGTCGATCGAATCGATTCGTCCGCGGAACCATCCTACGGGCCGCAGGAGCGCTCCCGACGCCGTCGGCTCGGATTGCCCGCGTGTTGCCACCCGCCGTCCGCGTGCCGATCCCGTGCCATGCGGTACCGTCGGACTGCTCGGGGGCCTCCGGGTGAACCGGATCAGAAGGGGGTGGGCGTCATGGTGGATGCCCGGATCCTGCACACGACCGCCGCCCTGCGCGAAGCGATCCTGCGACTGGCGGCCGACCGCCCCGTCTCCGAGATCACCGTCGCGGACGTCACCCGTGCCGCCGGCATCAACCGCGCGACGTTCTACTCGCACGCGGTCTCCCCCGGATCGCTGCTCGCCGACGTGCTGACGCCGGAGCTCGACCGCATCCGGCAGGACGACGCCGACGACCGACGGGCCGCAGCCGCCCGCGGGGCCGACGCGGCCGAGCTCGCGACCATCACACGGCGGGGCATCAACGCGGTCGTCGAGCACGTGACCACCCACCGCGACATCTACGCCAAGGCACTGCCGGACCCGAACGACGCGTCACTGCACCGGCTGCTCGTGGGCCACTTCACCGAGTCGAGTGCCCTGCACATCCGCGAGCTCGACGCCGACCGCCGCCCCGAGCTCCTCGACGACGTTGCCGCCGGCTACGTCGCGCAGGGCTTCGTCGGGGCGATCGAGGCGTGGCTCGCCGGACCCCGACGGTCGCGGAAGGCGCTGGTCGAGACGATCACGCTGTCGTTCCCGGCCTGGTGGAGCTGAGCTGAGCCGCCTGGTGGCACGGCGCTGACCGGGATGCTGACGCGGCTCGCCTCGGCTCACTCGGCGTCGGTCGAGTCGCCGTCGCTCGGTTCGGTCTCCGGCTTCTCGCCGCGCTGCAACGACTGCACGACCTCGACCGCGGTGGCCGCCAGGTCTGCGTCGTCCGCCGCTGCGGGCACCCGGTAGTCGGCCGACACACCGTCGCCGCCGGTACCGCTCGCCGGCAGCGGATCACCCAGGGACACCACCACGACACCGGCGTCGTGCGCGGTCTGGATCACCCCGGTGAGCGCGGACGGCCGAGCCGCGTGCACGAGCAGGGCCTTGGCGCCCTTGCGGACGAGCTGGGCTACCGCGGTCCGCTGGGACGCCGCCGCACCGGACGCGGGTGCGACCCGGACGTCGGGACGGAACCCGGCATCGGACAGGCCGGTGCGCAGGTCCTCGCCCAGGGCCGCGTCGTCGTCGACCAGCACGACGCCGATGACAGCCTGCTTGTCGAACCCGCCGTCGGAGCTGGTCAGGTCCGTGCTCTGCACCGGCGTGGGCGCAGCGGAGGTCGTGCCCTGGCAGCCGGCCAACGCGAGGGCGGCCGTCAGGACGACGGCTGCAGCGACGATGCGCACCACGGGTGTCTCCTCTTCGGTCCGGTCTGCCACGCTACCCGGCTGCGCGGTCCGGCGACGCCGACGACACCGGCGCGGGGACGGGTCCGAGCCGCCGGACCGCGGCGATCGCCAGTGCGGCGAAGCAGATCATCGCCGCGAAGACCAGCGGGAAGGACACCGTGCCCTCGGCGCCGCCGGTCGCGGTGAACAGCAGCCCGGTGACCGCCAGGCCGATGACGCTGCCCGCTGCGTCGGCGATGGTGAGCGCCGAGCTCGCGAAGCCGTCGTCGCCCTCGCCCGAGAACCGCAGGGTGAGCATCGACGTCCGCGGGTAGATC
This sequence comes from Curtobacterium sp. PhB142, assembly GCF_004341255.1. Classification (NCBI taxonomy): domain Bacteria; kingdom Bacillati; phylum Actinomycetota; class Actinomycetes; order Micrococcales; family Microbacteriaceae; genus Curtobacterium; species Curtobacterium sp. PhB142. The sequence goes on from NZ_SLUT01000003.1 coordinate 215,672, forward strand.
GCCCCCATGCCCGCGCCGCCGACGAACCAACCGGCGACGAGCACCCACCACGGCAGGTCGAGCGTCGCCACCGCGAAGGCCGCCAGCAGGCTCACCAGGACGAGCGCGAGGCCGACACCGAAGGTCCGACGTGCGGTCAGGCGCTGCTCCCCCAGCCGACCGTGCGCCCAACTCGACGCCGCCCAGCTGAGCGCGGCGACGGTCAGCGCGAGCCCCGCTGCCGATGCGGACAGTCCGTGCTTCGCCTGCAGCAGGAACGGCACGTACGCCTCGCTGCCGAAGAACGACGCCGCCACGAGCCCGCGCAGCAGCACCACCGAGGGCAGGCCCGCGGCGGCGCGGAAGGTGCCGGTCGGCAGCAGCGGGCGCAGCGCGAACCACGTCCCGACCAGGCCGACCACGACCGCGGCCACCATCCCCCACGGGGTCAGGTCCGGCGCGACGTTCAGCAGCAGGATCGACACGGCCGCGGCGACCGACCACCCGATCCGGATCCGCTGCCACGGCGGTCGCAGCTCGACCGCCGGTGCCTGCAGCCGTCCGAGCGTCGGCACGAGCACGGTGAACGCGCCCACGGCGATCACGAGCGCCCCCGCGAAGACCCAGTGCCAGTTCCACGTGTCGGTGACGATGCCGGCGATCGCCGGGCCGATGAGCGCCGGGACCACCCACGCGGCCGCGAACCCGGCGAACACCGGTCCGTGCAGCTCGGCGGGGAAGATGCGGGCGACGAGCACGTACAGCACGACGTCGATCGCGCCGGCACCGAAGCCCTCGACCAGTCGACCGACGAGGAAGACCTCCATCGTCGGCGCGAGCATGACCACGGCGGTCCCGACGGCGAACAGCAGCGCGGAGACCCAGGCGACGATCCGGCCGCCGGCGCGGTCGGTCCAGTTGCCGGCGAGCACCATGCCGGGCACCCCGGCCGCGAGCGGTGCCGCGAAGGCCAGGGCGTACAGGGCCTCGCCGTCCAGGTCGCGACTGATCACCGGCATGATCGTCGTCATCGCCAGGTTCTGGAACGCCGCGACGCCCACGATGGCGACCATGCCGATCGTCGCGAGGGCGTACCGCCCGCTCAGCAGGCCCGTCCTCGTCGCCGTGGTGCTCACCCGCTCATCGTAGGGGCGAGGGGCGACACCGCCGACGTCGCGGGGCGCGGACCACGCGCGATGCGCGTCAGCGCGTGCTGCAGGTCCGCGTCAGCGCGTCAGCGCCTGCTGCAGGTCCGCGATCAGGTCGCCCGCATCCTCGATGCCGACGGACAGGCGCACCACGTTCTCGGGCACCGCGAGCTCCGTGCCCTTCACCGAGGCGTGCGTCATCTCGCTCGGGTACCCGATGAGCGACTCCACTCCCCCGAGCGACTCGGCCAGCGCGAACAGCTCCGTGGACTCCGCGAAGCGCCGGGCAGCGTCCGGGCCGCCGGACAGTGCGACGGACAGCATCCCGCCGAACCCGCGCATCTGGCGGGCGGCGATGTCGTGCCCCGGGTGGTCGGCGAGCCCCGGGTAGTAGACGCGCTCGATGCCCGGCGCTGCGACGAGCGCCTCGGCGACGGCCTGCGCGTTCGTGGAGTGCCGCTCCATCCGGACCGCCAGGGTCTTGATGCCGCGGGTGGTCAGGAAGGCGTCGAACGGCGACGAGATCGCACCGGCGCCGAACTGCAGGAACTGCACCTTCGCCGCGAGCTCCTGGTCGGCGAGCACGACGGCCCCACCGACGACGTCGGAGTGGCCACCCAGGTACTTCGTCGTCGAGTACACGACGACGTCGGCACCGAGCGACAGCGGCTGCTGCAGGTACGGCGACGCGAAGGTGTTGTCCACGACGACGAGTGCACCGGCCTCGTGCCCGAGGGTCGCGAGTCCGGCGATGTCGGCGATCTTCATGAGCGGGTTGGTCGGCGTCTCGACCCAGAGCACGGTGTCCTCGGGGGCGCCCTGCAGCGCGGCCCGGACCTGGTCGAGCTCGCTCATGTCGACGACGACGAGCTCGACGCCCCACGGCACGTGCAGTCGGCTGACCAGACGGTGGGTCCCGCCGTACACGTCGTTCCCCATCACGACGCGGGCCCCGGGACGGAGCGCCGCCCGGAGCAGGGCGTCCTCGGCGGCGAGACCTGATGCGAACGAGTACGCGGCCACGCCGCCGTCCAGGTCGGCGAGCAGCGTCTGCAGGGAGTCGCGCGTCGGATTGCCGGCACGGGAGTACTCGTAGCCGTTCCGCATCCCGCCGATGCCGTCCTGCACGTAGGTGGACGTCAGGTGGATCGGCGGGATGACGGCGCCGGTGGGGCCGTCGGGCTCCTGGCCGGCGTGGACGGCGCGGGTGCTGAACTCGGTCATGCTGGCTGCGTTCCTTACTCGGAGAGGTAGGTCAGGAGGTCGTGGCGGGTCAGGACCGTGACCGGCTTGCCGTCCTCGACGACGAGCAGGGCGTCCACCGTCTCGAGGGCTCGACGCGCTGCGGACACGGACTCGCCCACGCCGATCAACGGGAGCGGTTCGCCCACGAAACCGGTCAGGGCGTCCGTCATCTTCGCGGCACCGGTGAAGACCTGTTCGAGCAGGTCCTTCTCGGCGACGGCCCCGATGACCTCGCCGATGACGACCGGCGGTTCCGCGCTGAGCACGGGCATCTGGGACACCCCGTACTTGGTCATGATGTCGACGACCTCGCGCACGGTGTCCGCCGGGTGCGCGTGCACCAGGTCGGGCAGACGGCCGTCCTTGCCGGCGATGAGCGACCCGACGGTGCGCGCTTCGTCGGTCTCGGCGAAGCCGTACGAGCGCATCCACCGGTCGTTGAAGATCTTGCCGAGGTAGCCGCGACCGCCGTCGGGCAGCAGCACCACGACGACGTCGTCCTCGGTCAGGTCGCGGGCGGCCCGCAGCGCTGCGACGACCGCCATCCCGCTGGACCCGCCCACGAGCAGGCCCTCTTCCCGCGCCAGGCGGCGGGTCATAGCGAACGAGTCGGCGTCCGACACCGCGATGATCTCGTCCGGCACCTCGGGGTCGTACGCGGTCGGCCAGAAGTCCTCGCCCACACCCTCGACCAGGTACGGCCGGCCGGTGCCGCCGGAGTAGACCGAACCCTCGGGGTCGGCCCCCACGATGCGGACACGGCCGTCGGACGCCTCCTTCAGGAAGCGCCCGGTGCCCGAGATGGTGCCACCCGTCCCGACGCCCGCGACGAAGTGGGTGATCTGCTGCTCGGTGTCGCGCCAGATCTCCGGACCGGTGGTCTCGTAGTGGCTGCGGGGGCCGTTCGGGTTCGCGTACTGGTTCGGCTTGTAAGCGCCGGGGATCTCGCGGACGAGCCGGTCGGACACCGAGTAGTACGACTCCGGGTGCTCGGGCGGCACCGCGGTCGGCGTGACGACGATCTCGGCGCCGTACGCCGTCAGGACGTTGCGCTTGTCCTCGCCGACCTTGTCCGGCAGCACGAACACGCACCGGTAACCGCGCTGCTGGGCGACGAGGGCCAGCCCGACCCCGGTGTTGCCCGACGTGGGTTCGACGATCGTCCCGCCTGGCCGGAGGTCACCAGAGGCCTCGGCAGCATCGATGATGCGCGTGGCGATGCGGTCCTTCGACGACCCGCCGGGGTTGAGGTACTCGACCTTCACCAGGACGGTCGCGCGCACCCCCTCGGTGACCCGGTTGAGCTTGACGAGCGGGGTGTCACCGACGAGGTCGACCACGGAGTTCGCGTAACGCACGGGCCCGAGTCTAGGACGCCGACACCGCGTTCTGCTGGGTCGTGACGTGCGCCTCGCCCTGGTCGTGCCCCGTGTCGGACGGGAGGCCCGTGGCGGGGCCGCCACGGGCCTCCCGTCCGGTCTGGGGGCGCGTGTCCGATCGGCGCGCCCGCCCGCAGGTCGGTGGCCGTGATCGGCGGGGTCAGCGGCCGACGGCGTCCGCCGGGGTGTTCTGCTGCCGGTGCAGGAGCGCGTAGGTGCCGTCCAGCGCGAGGAGTTCGTCGTGCGTCCCCTGCTCGACGATCCGCCCGTGGTCGAGCACGAAGATGACGTCGGCGTCCCGGATCGTCGACAGCCGGTGCGCGATCGAGATGGTGGTGCGCCCCGCGGCGGCAGTGTCGAGCGCGGTCTGCACCACGCGTTCCGAGATCGAGTCCAGCGCGCTCGTGGCCTCGTCGAGCACCAGCACCGGCGGGTCCTTCAGGAGCACCCTGGCGATCGCGATCCGCTGCTTCTCGCCCCCGGACAGCCGGTACCCGCGCTCCCCCACGACCGTGTCGTAGCCGTCCGGGAACGAGGCGATCGTGTCGTGGATGTTCGCCGCGCGTGCCGCCCGTTCGACCTCGTCGTCGGTGGCGTCCGGCTTGGCGTAGCGCAGGTTGTCGCCGATCGTCGCGTGGAACAGGTACGTCTCCTGGCTGACGATCCCCACGTGGCGCATGAGGTCCTCGTGCACGAGGTCGCGGACGTCCTGTCCGGCGAACCGCACGGAACCCTCGGTCGCCTCGTACAACCGTGGCACCAGGTACGACACGGTGGTCTTGCCCGCGCCCGACGGACCGACGAAGGCGGCGAACTGCCCGGGTCGGAGGTCGAACGAGACCCCGCGGAGCGTCGGCTTGTCGGCCTCGCCGTCCGGGTACGTGAACGTCACGTCGTCGAACGCGACGTGACCGACCATGGTGTCGTCGACGGGCTTCGCGGTGGGCGAGTCCGTGATCGCGGGCTTCAGGTCGAAGTACTCGAAGATGCGGGCGAACAGCGCTCCGGAGGTCTGCAGGTCGAGCACCACCCGGAGCAGTCCGACCGTCGGGAACAGCAAGCGCGACTGCACCGTCGTGAACGCGACGATGGTGCCGGCGGTGATCGGGACGTCGCCGATGATCAGCCAGGCCGCGACGAGGTAGATGATCGCCGGGATGATCGACAGGAAGATCTGCACGATCGCGAAGAACCACTGCCCGGACATCTGCTGGCGGACCTGCAACTGGATCTGGTTGCGGTTCTCGTCCCCGTAGCGGCGCGTCTCACTGCGCTGCTGGTTGAAGCTCTTGGCCAGCAGGATGCCGGAGACGCTCAGTGCCTCTTGCGTGATCGCCGTCATGTCGGACAGCGACTCCTGCGTCTGCCCGGCGATGCGGGCACGGACCTGACCGACCCGACGTTGCGCGATGACGAGCAACGGGAGCAGCACGACCGCGACCAGGGTCATCTGCCAGCTCAGCAGGAGCATCGCGACGATGGCGGCGATGACCGTGACGGTGTTGCCGAGCACCGACGAGATCGTGTTGTTCAGGACGCTCGCGACGCCGCCGACGTCGTTCTGCAGGCGGGACTGGATCACGCCGGTCTTCGTGCGGGTGAAGAACGCGAGCTCCATCCGCTGCAGGTGCCCGAACAGACGCATCCGCATGGCGCCCATCACCTTGTTGCCGACCGTCGCCGTCAGGTAGGTCTGCCAGACGCCCACCCCGGCGCTCGCGATCCAGAGGAGCACCATCGCCGACACGAGCTCGACCAGCACCGGGACGTCGGGGCTGCCGGAGGGTGGGAACAGGCCCCGGTCGAACGCCTGCTGCGTCAACAGCGGCGGGATCACCGAGATCGCCGCGCCGATCAGGACGAGGACGACCGTCAGGATGATCGACCTGCGGTGCGGGACGAACAGCCCGGCGATCCGCTTCACCAGGTGCGGGATCTTCGGCGCTTCGGCGTTGGCGGCCTTCTGCGCACGGAAGTCACCGCTGGAGATCCGGCCGCCGCCGCGCGGACCACCGCCACCGCCGCCCCCGCGCATCCCGCCGCCCATGCTCATGCAGCAACCGTATCCCCGCGGTCGGACATCGGCGCGCGCTCGACGACCGCCGTTCCGCAGTGCAGTCCGACGGCCGTATTTGACCCCGTTCAGGGGGCGTGCGAGCATGTGCCGTCCCCGCCCCCGCACCACCGAGGTCCCATGACGTCCGCGCCGTCCCGTCCCACGTCCCTCCGCCAGCAGCTCGCCCGCCGCAAGCCGATCGCGCAACTGCAGTCCGAGGCGGCCGTCGGCGTCAACGGCGAACCGCTCCGCCGGTCGCTCGGTGTCTGGCACCTGACGATGATCAGCGTCGGCGCGACCCTCGGGACCGGCATCCTCGTGGTGCTCGGCACGGCCGTGCCGCTCGCGGGTCCTGCCGTGTGGATCTCCTTCGTCGTCGCGGGGATCGCGGCCCTGCTCTCGGCACTGTCCTACGCCGAGATGGCCGGAGCCGTCCCGACTTCGGGGTCGAGCTACTCGTACACCTACGCCACCATGGGCGAGGGCATCGCGTGGGTCTGCGGATGGTGCCTCGTCCTCGAGTACGCCGTCTCGGTGGCCGCGGTCGCGGTCGGCGCGAGCGAGTACGTGGACGAGACCCTGCGCGTGTTCGGGTTGCACCTGCCGACAGCACTGTCCGCGCCTCCGGGCGACGGCGGCGTCGTGAACCTGCCGGCGGCCGTCCTGGTCCTGCTCGCCACCGTCGTCCTGATCCCCGGTGCCCGCGAGAGCGCCTGGGTGAACACCGTCATGGTCGTCGTGAAGATCGCACTGCTCGTGTTCTTCGTGGTCGTCGCCTTCACGGCCTTCCAGGCGCAGAACTTCGAGCCGCTCGCGCCGATGGGTGCCGCTGGGGTGACCGCCGCCGCGTCCAGGCTCTTCTTCTCGTACATCGGTTTCGACGCCGCCTCCACCGCCGGCGAAGAGGCGAAGAACCCGCGCCGCGACCTCCCCCGGGCGATCATCGGTTCGATCGCGCTCATCACGGCGCTCTACATCCTGGTCGCCATCGCCGCGATCGGTGCCCGTTCGTGGACGGACTTCTCGTCGTCCGAGGCCTCGCTCGTCCGCATCGTGGTCGACGTCACGGGTCAGCCGCTCGTCGCGCTGGTGTTCTCGATCGGCGCGGTGATCGCGATCGCGAGCGTGGTGCTGACCGTGCTCTACGGCCAGACCCGGATCCTGCTCACCATGGCCCGCGACGGCCTCGTCCCGAAGGTCTTCGGTCGGGTCTCCCGGCGCACCGGCACCCCCATCGCGAACACGTTGATCATCGGCATCGCGGTCACGATCGTCGCCGCCCTGGTCCCGCTGGGCGAGCTCGCCGACGCCACCAGCATCGGCACCCTCGTCGCGTTCGCGCTCGTCAACGTGTCGGTCATCGTGCTCCGTCGCTCGCAGCCCGACCTCGAGCGCTCGTACCGCGTGCCGCTGTTCCCCGTCGTGCCGATCCTCGGTGCACTGAGCTGCGTGCTCCTGGCGGTGTTCCTCGGCGCAACGACGTGGATCGCCTTCGGCATCTGGATGGTCGTCGGCGCCGTGCTCTACCTGGCCTACGGCCGCCGTCACAGCACCTTGCGCTGACCCGCGCCGCCCTCCGGCGCTCGCCGCGCCCCTCCGCCAAAGCGACAGGGTGCGGCCAACTGTTCGCAGACATCTGTCGCTCTGCCAGGAGGCCCGGCTCGTCTCCGCCAAGAAGTGTCGCTCTGGCAGCACGGAGGGTCTGAACTCCGCACTCCCGCGCGCGATCGCCATCAGCGGCACGGCACGCCGTGCTGTCGGAACAGCGACCGGAGCCGTTCCGGTGCCACGACGTGCTCCCAGTAGACGCGGACGAAGCCGTTCACCTCTGATCGGCCCCGGACACGGTCTTCACGCTGCTTCTCGGCCCACACGGCTTCAGCGCCGGTCTGCCCTCTGAGCATCCCGGGGTCCTCGTACTTCTGTCGACCGTCGAACTCCACGACGATGCCCTGGCGTGGCAGCCAGAAGTCCACACGGTCGACACGGCCGTCCGGTGAGCGGAACTCGTGCTGCGGTTCCCAGTCCGGACAGTGCAACTCGGCGGCGCGGACCGCCAAGTACGACTCCCCGACCGACTCGTGGCGCACATCACAGATCGCCAGGGCCTGCTCGAGCCGCACCGCACCCCACGGACCTCCGGCAACGCACAGACGCTCGAGCTCCCCGCGTTCGACACCGCTCCGCAATGCGTGGTCCAGCCCGACGACGGCATCGGCGAGGGTGCCACGCCGAGCGTTCTCGACGGTGGTCTGCGCCAGAGCGGTGAACGGAACACCGTGGAACAGCTTCCCCGATCGTTCGGGCGCACCGGCATGGACGGTCAGGCCCACCCGGTGCTGGCCGTGCTCGAGCCCGGCGTCGACGACCTGGACACGATCGGGCCACGGATCGAGTCGTGGCAGACCGAACACCGCAGCAGCCGAGTCGAGCGCGAACACCGCGTCGGACCGGAGCAACGGGATGACGGCCCGCATCCGGACGAGGTGTCGAGAGCGACCGTCCAGAGCCTCCCACTGCGCACGTTCGACGTAGACGCCATGCCGGACGCGCACGAGCTCGCCAGCCCGCTGCCGTCGCTGGAGATGGCGGGCGCCAGCCCGGTCGAGGTCGTTCGTGCGGAGGATCTCGATGGCGTTGGCGGGATGCATGACAGCACACTGTCGCTCCAGACGACCGGTCTCAGGAGCCTGAGCCGATCTGTGGACAACCGCCGCGCCTCCCGGCGGTCAACAGTGTCCTGCCAAAGCGACAGATCTCAGTAGTCCCCGACTGAACGTGCTGCCATCGCGACAGAATCCCGCGAACAGTTGGCGCCACTCTGTCGCTTTGGCGGAAGCGCCACTCGGGCCGTACACGCACCCGCACGCACCGCACCCCCGGCAACGACGAAGGCCGCCACCCCGAGGGGCAGCGGCCTTCGTGAACCGAACGGTCGAGACTACGCGAGCTCGATCGTGGCGCCAGCGGCCTCGAGGGTCGCCTTCGCCTTGTCGGCGGTCTCCTTGTTCGCACCCTCGAGGATCTTGGCGTCGGCGGTCTCGACGAGCGCCTTCGCCTCACCGAGGCCGAGCGACGTCAGGCCACGGACCTCCTTGATGACCTGGATCTTCTTGTCACCAGCGGACTTGAGGATGACGTCGAACTCGGTCTTCTCCTCAGCGGCCTCGGCCGGGGCAGCGGCGGCCGGAGCGGCAGCAGCGGCCGGGGCAGCAGCGGTGACCTCGAAGACCTCTTCGAACTTCTTCACGAAGTCCGAGAGCTCGATGAGCGTGAGCTCCTTGAAGGCCTCGATGAGCTCGTCCTGCGAAAGCTTCGCCATGATTTTCTCCTACTACTCAGTAATACGTGTGGTTGTGGAACGCGAGCCAGATCAGGCCGCGGACTCCTGCTTCTCGCGAAGGGCGTCCACGGTGCGGACGGCCTGCGAGAGGGGGGCCTGGAACAGGTACGCAGCACCGAACAGCGAGGCCTTGAAGGCGCCGGCGAGCTTGCCGAGCAGAACTTCACGGGACTCGAGGTCGGCGAGCTTGTCCACCTCGGTCGCGGTGAGCGGGTTACCGTCGAAGTAACCGCCCTTCACCACGAGCTCGGGGTTCGCCTTGGCGAATGCACGCAGCGACTTCGCGACGGCGACGGTGTCACCGTGGACGAAGGCGAGAGCGGACGGACCGGCGAGTTCCTCGTCGAACGAGGAGATGCCGGCGTTGTTCGCCGCGATCTTGGTCAGCGTGTTCTTCACCACGGCGTACGTGGCGTGCTCACGGATCGAGTTGCGGAGCTCCTTGAGCTGCGCGACCGTGAGACCGCGGTACTCGGTGAGCAGAACGGCGTTCGAGCTACGGAAGGACTCCGTGAGCTCGGCGACCGCAGCTTCCTTGTTCGCCATGGTTCTCCTTGGGGGTTTCTTGCCGGTAGCCCCAGGTCCACGAACGAAAAAAGCTCCGGCGCAGAGGCTCGGAGCTGCTCTCACCAGATGGTGGGAGTGGTTCGGAACACCTGCGCGGGATGCCTCACGAGTGAGGACCTTCGGTCATGGTGTTCACAACCACGTTGCGAGCAGCACGACATCCGGCGGTCTTTGGCTTCGAGAACAGTAGCAGATGCCGTGGACGAGACCAAACGGCGGACGGGAGGCGCGGTGCGGGCCCGCCCCGCACCTCCCCAGCGTCAGTGGGTCGCGTCCACCGCAGCGGGCGTCCCCGACCAATCAGCGGACACCGCAGCAGCGGCCGACGCGGCCGACTCCGACTCCGCCGCAGCCGACGGATCCACCGGCAGGTGCACCGTGAACACGGTGTCGCCCGGCACGCTCGCCACCTCGACGCTGCCGCCATGCGCCTGCACGACCGCGTCCACGATCGCGAGCCCGAGCCCTGTCGACCCCACGGTGCGCGACCGGGAGCTGTCGGCTCGGGCGAACCGCTCGAACAGCTTCGGCAGGAACTCCGGGTCGATGCCCTGGCCGGTGTCCCGCACGGTCAGGTCCACGCCGGGGCCGGACGGCGACGGCGCGAGGCCCACGGTGATGCGGGTGCCCTCTGGTGTGTGGGTCCTGGCGTTGGTGACGAGGTTCACGATCACCTGGTGCAGGCGCGCGGCGTCCCCCACGACCACGACGGGTGAGGACGGCACGTCGATCTCGATGACGTGCTCCGGCGATGCCGCGTGGGCGTCGTTGACGGCGTCGAGCACGAGGCCGGTCAGGTCAACCTCGTCGAACTGGATCTCGCGCCCCTCGTCGAGGCGGGCGAGGAGCAGCAGGTCCTCGACCATCGACGTCATCCGGATCGACTCGGACTCGATGCGGCTCATCGCGTAGACGACGTCCTTCGGCAGGTCACCGCCCATCCGACGGGTGAGCTCGGCGTACCCGCGCACCGAGGCGAGCGGGGTGCGGAGCTCGTGCGAGGCGTCGGCGACGAACTGCCGGACCTTCTGCTCGGAGCGTTCCCGGGCCTGCATCGCGCTGCCGATGTGCCCGAGCATCCGGTTGAAGGCGCTGCCGACCCGGCCCACCTCGGTGCGGGGGTCGGTGTCGGGCACGCGGACGCCGTCCAGGGCGTCACTGCGGTCGAGGGGCATCCGTGCCACGGTCGAGGCGGTCTCGGCGACGCGCTCGAGCGGGCGGAGCGAACGCCGGACCACGACGGCGGCGACGATCGACGCGGCGAGCAGCGCGGTGCCGACGACGATGACGACCACCCAGAACAGCTTCCAGACGCTGTCGTAGACCGACGCCATCGGCAGTCCGACGACCAGCACGGCGGGACCGACGTCCACTGCCGTGATCCGGTAGCGGCCGATGCCGGAGCCGAGGTCGACCGTGGTCGGATCGGCACCGACGCGCACCGTGCCGAGTGCCGCCACGCTCGACTGTGTGATCCCGCCCGGGCGCCCGTACTCGTCGAGCACGTTCGCGATGACGACCTGCCCGTCGACGAAGTACGCGGTCAGTGTCCCGGCAGCCTGCCCGGACAGCCGCGTGAGGTCGATGCCGGGCTGACCCGACTCGTTCTGCTGCAGGTACCGCTGCGCGCGGTGCGTGGCGCCCGTGATCTGCTTGTCGATCGCGTTGGTCTGGATCGAGGAGAGCGCGATGATGCTCGCCGCCCCGATCACCGCGCTGACGGCGACGACGAGGGCGACGATGCTCAGGACGAGCCGGCGCCGGAGGGTCACGAGGTGGGCTTGATGACGTACCCGACGCCGCGCACCGTGTGGATCATCGGGGTTTCGCCGGCGTCGATCTTCTTCCGCAGGTAGGAGATGTAGATCTCGACGACCGAGGACTTGCCGCCGAAGTCGTACGACCACACGCGGTCCAGGATCTGCGCCTTCGACAGCACACGACGGGGGTTGCGCATCAGGAACCGGAGGAGCTCGAACTCGGTGGCGGTCAGCTCGATCGGCCGGCCGGCACGGTGCACCTCGTACGACTCCTCGTCGAGCACCAGGTCGCCGACGACGATGCGGGAGTCGCCCGCCTCGGAGATCGAGATCTGCGAGCGGCGGATGAGGCCCCGCAGTCGCGCCACCACTTCCTCGAGCGAGAACGGCTTCGTGACGTAGTCGTCGCCGCCGGCGGTGAGCCCGGTCACGCGGTCCTCGACCGAGTCCTTCGCGGTGAGGAACAGCACCGGGGTGTCGTCGTTGTTCTGCCGCAGCCGGCTGAGCACCTGCAGGCCGTCGAGGTCCGGCATCATCACGTCGAGCACCATCGCGTCGGGCTTGAACTCCCGCGCCGTCGTCAGGGCGTCCTGCCCGCCGTTCGCGCTCTTGACGTCCCAGCCCTCGTAGCGGAGCGCCATGGACAACAGGTCGGTGAGGCTGGCTTCGTCGTCGACGACCAGGATGCGCAACGGGGTTCCGTCGGCACGCGTGAGGCGCGGGGCTGCTGCAGGCTGGGAGATGGTCACGTCTTCGAGTATCGAGGAATTCCTATGAGCTGTCTGTGGACCGCCCCTCCGCGCTCTGTGGATCGCTCCGAGTGCACTCGGCCGCTCCTTCGTAGGTTGGGGGGATGCTGCGATCCTCTGCTTGGCCACCGTCCGCCAGGCACGTCGACACCGCGGGGATCGAGGAGGCGGCCGGGAGGCCCGGCTCGAGCCCGGCGGACCGTCTGACGGCCGCCCGCACGCTCGCCGCCACCACCCCGCTCCTGTCCGCGGGGACCGCCGGCGGCTTCCTCGCCACACTCGCCGCCGTCGCCGTGGGCGACGTCGCGACCGCCCGCACCGTCGAGCCGCACCTCGACGCGCTCGGCATCCTGCAGCAGGCCGACGTGCCGGTCCCCGCTGATTCGACCTGGGGCGTCTTCGCCGCTGAGGGCCCGGGGCTCCGCCTCGAGGCCGCGGTGCAGGACGACGGCACGGCGCTCCTGACCGGCACGAAGCCGTGGTGCTCCCTCGCGTCGACGCTGTCGCACGCGCTGGTGACCGCGCACGCCGGGGACGACCGTGTCCTCGTCGCCGTGGACCTGCGGCAGGACGGCGTCACCGCGCACGACGAGGCCTGGGTCGCCCGGGGCATGCCCGACGTGCCGAGCGGCCCGGTGGACTTCGACGGCGTCGCGGCTCGGCTCGTCGGCGCTCCCGGTTGGTACCTGCGGCGACCGGGCTTCGCGTGGGGCGGCATCGGCGTCGCCGCGTGCTGGTGGGGCGGTGCGGTGGGCCTCGGCCGGGTCCTGCGCGCGCTGGCCGCGACCCACCCGGAGTCCGAACTGCTGCAGGCCGCCCTCGGTGCGACCGTGCTCGACCTCGCGGACGCCGAGGACGCCCTCGCCGACGCCGCCGCACGGATCGACCGGTCCGAGGAGCCCGACGCTGCAGAGGTCGACTGGCCGCTGCTCGCCCAGACGGTGCGCTCCCGGGTGCGCCGAGCGGTGGACGCCGTGCGCGAGCGGGTCGTCGCCACCGTCGGCCCGGCTCCCCTGACCTCGGACCCCGCGGTCGCGGCGCGGGTCGCCGACCTCGAGCTCTACGTGCTGCAGGACCACGGCGCCCGTGACCTCGCCCGGATCGGCCGCGTCGTGACGGAGCGCGGCGGTGTCGCGTGGTGAGCTTCGACCACCGCGAGCCGGGCACCGACCCCGCGGTGTGGACGCCGTTCCTCGACACACGGTCGGCCACACCCCTCGACCTGGACGGCATCGGCTCCGTGGTGGTCCTCGCGCCGCACCCCGACGACGAGACCCTCGGTGCAGGCGGGCTCATCGCGACCGCAGCCGATGCGGGGCTCCCCACCCACGTCGTGCTCCTCACCCGCGGCGAGCGCTCGCACCCGGACTCCCCCACCACGACGGCGTCGGAGCTGGCCATCGTGCGCGACGACGAGTTCACCCGGGCCCTCGCCATGCTGCACCCCGGGGCGACGGCGTCGTCGGTCGGGATCCCCGACGGCGGGACGCGGGAGCACCGGGACGAGGTCACCGACGCCCTGCGGCGAGCGCTCGACGACGCGGTGCGGCCGACGCTCGTGGTGGCGCCGTGGCGCGGGGACGGTCACCGGGACCACCGCATCGCTGGTGAGGTCGCCGAAGCGGTCACCGCCGAGGCCGACGAGGTGTCGCTGCTGACGTACCCGATCTGGGCGTGGCACTGGGACGACCCGTCTGCGTCCGCACAGCCGTGGGACCGAGCTACGGTCCTGCCGTTGGCCGACGCTGTCCGGGAGCGGAAGCGCGCCGCCCTCGACGCTTACGCCTCGCAGGTCCGCCCGCTGTCCGGTGCCGCCGGGGACGAGGCGATCATCGACGACCGGCACGCCGCGCACCACCTGCGGTCGGCCGAGTGGTTCTTCGCGCCCGAGCCGACGGCGTCGCGCTCGCGGGAGTCGTTCGACGCGCACTACGAGCGGAAGCCGGAGGGCTGGGACTTCGAGCGCTCCTGGTACGAACGCCGCAAGCGGGCGGTGACGCTCGCCGCGCTCCCCCGCGAGCGGTACCGGTCGGCGCTCGAGCTCGGCTGCGCCACGGGCGTCCTCACCGCAGCGCTCGCCGAACGGGCCGACGCCGTGCTCGGCACCGACATCTCGGCCGCACCGTTGGCCCGGGCTGCCGTCCGTGCGCCGGGGGCCCGGTTCGTGCAGGCCTCGCTGCCCGCCGAGTGGCCGACGGGTCAGTGGGACCTCGTCGTCATGTCCGAGGTGGGCTACTACCTGTCCCCCGCCGACCTCGACGAGACGATCGACCGGGTGCTGGCGTCGCTCGACGACGACGGCGTGCTGGTCGCCTGCCACTGGCGCCACCCCGACGACGAGGCGGTGTCGAGCGGTGACGCGGTGGACGCCCGGCTCGCGGAACGGTGGCCACGACCGGCGCTCGTCCGCCACGTCGAACCGGACTTCGTGCTGAGCGTGCTGCCCGGCCCCGGCGTCGTGTCGGTCGCACGGGCCGAGGGACTCGTCCGGTGACCGCGCCCTCCGGCGTCACGCGGATCGACGTCGTGCTGCCCGCCCACGACGAGGAGGACCGCATCGCCGCCTGCCTCGACGCCCTGCTCGCCGCCCGCGCCCGACTCGCCGGGGAACACCCCGACGTGGCGGTCTCGGTGACGGTCGTGCTCGACGGCTGCACCGACGACACGGCGACGGTCGTCGAGCGCTTCCCCGTCGACGTCGTCGCGACCGCCCACGTCGGCGTCGGTCGGGCGCGGACCATCGGGGCCACGCACGCGCTCCGGCAGCACCCCGCCGACCCGGCGTCCCGCTGGCTCGCCCACACCGACGCGGACTCGCGGGTGCCGGAGGGCTGGCTGGTCCAGCAGGCCGAGGCCCTCCGCTCCGGGGCGCACGTGCTCGTCGGCGCCGTCGTCCCCGACCCGGACGACCTGGACCCGGTCGTGCTCGCCCGGTGGACGCAGGCGCACCCGCCCGGTGCCGCGCTCGGGCACGTGCACGGCGCGAACCTCGGCGTGCTGGCATCGGCGTACCTGGCGCTCGGCGGGTTCGACCCCGTCCCCGAGCACGAGGACGTCCGGCTCGTCGATCGGGCGCACGCGATGGGGTTCCGCGTCGACGCGACGGTCGACCTGCCGGTGGTGACGAGCGGTCGGTTCGCCGGCCGGACGCCCGGCGGCTACGCGGAGCACCTGCGTCGGGCGTACGGCGACGCGAGCTGAGGGCCCCTTAGACAGCTCATAGGCTGCCGATGGGGCGGCCACTGACCGGCTGCCTACGTTCTCCTCCGTCGGCCCCGCCGTGCGCTCTGCGCGGCCGGTGACCCCAGCCGGCCACCACCGAGGAGAACCATGTTCCTGACGTACCTCAGGCGCGAACTCACGAACCGCAAAAAGCAGACCGTCATCATCGCGATCGGCATGGCGTTGGCCATCGCCCTCGTGGTCATCGTGTCCTCGATCGCGGGCGGCGTGAAGGCGGCCCAGTCCAGCGTCCTGCAGTCCGTGTACGGCGTCGGCACCGACATCACCGTCACGAAGACGACGACCCCGAGCGCGTCGGGCTCCGGTCGACCGAGCTTCGACTTCGGCAGCCAGAGCGGTGACGACAGCGACAGCAGCGGTTCGACCGACCTGTCGCAGTCACGGCTCGCCGTCGCCCGCGGCACGAGCACGCTCAGCGCCGCGAACCTCACGACCGTGACGGGCACCGACGGCGTCAAGGCGGCGACCGGTGTCCTGACCCTCGAGAACAGCACGTTCTCGGGGCAGGTCCAGCAGTCGACCGACGGCAGCAGCACGGACAGCAGCAGCTCCGACAGCAGCAGCACGGACAGCTCCACCCAGCAGGGGCCGCCGAGTGGCGACTCCGGCCAGGGCGGCGGCTTCGGGGGCGGTTCGTTCAACGTCGACTCGTTCACCGTGACCGGCATCCCGGTCTCCGGCGACGCCGTCGGCCCCCTGACCAGCACCGAGCTCACCAAGGGCCGCACGTTCACCGCGAAGGACGCCGGCAAGGACGTCGTCGTGCTGGACGCGTCCTACGCGAAGAGCGAGTCGAAGGCGGTCGGCGACACCGTCGACATCGGCGGCACCGACTTCGAGGTCATCGGCATCGTCACCTCGACAGGCTCGTCGTCGACGACCGGCTCGAACACCTACATCCCCCTCGACACCGCGCAGGCGCTGGCGGACCTGGACGGCAAGGTCACCTCGATCTACGTGTCCGCCGAGTCCTCGTCGGACGTCAGCGCGATCAAGACCGCCCTGCAGCAGAAGCTCACCACCGCCACGGTCTCCACCGAGTCCGACCTGGCGTCGAGCGTCTCCGGTTCGCTGAGCACCGCGTCGAGCCTCGTCTCGAACCTCGGCACCTGGCTGTCGATCGTCGTGCTGGCGGCGGCGTTCCTCATCGCGATCCTCTTCACGATCTCCGGCGTCACGAGGCGCACCCGCGAGTTCGGGACCCTCAAGGCCATCGGCTGGTCGAACGGCCGCATCACCCGGCAGGTCGCCGGCGAGTCCCTCGTGCAGGGCCTCATCGGCGGTGTCCTCGGCGCAGCAGCCGGCCTGATCGGCATCCTCGTGGTGAACATCATCAGCCCGACCATCTCGGCGAGCGCCTCGAGCACGACCGGTGGCGGCGGCGCAGGTGGCGGCGGTGGCATGCCCGGTGGCGCGGCGACCGCGGCCGCGGGCAGCGGTACGACGGGCGGCGCCCCGGCCGGCGGCTTCGGCGGCGGCGCGAGTACCGCGTCGACGACCGACGTGGTCCTGCACGCCCCGGTGACCGTCGAGGTCATCCTGCTGGCGATCGGCCTCGCGATCCTCGGTGGCCTCATCGCCGGCGCACTCGGCGGCTGGCGCGCGAGCAAGCTCCGCCCGGCCGAGGCACTGCGGAGCGTGGCCTGATGCCCGGCCCCGCCACCGGCGCGGTGCCGACCGCCGGACCCGCACCGACCCCGAGCACGCGACCAGAAGGAGCGACCGTGACCAGCACCGACACCGCACCCGGCCAGGCGGAGGCGAGCCGCGCCTCCAGTCCGATGTACCGGCTGACCAACGTCAGCAAGACGTACACGCAGAAGAACCGCACCGTCACCGCCCTGACGAACGTGGACCTGACGATCCCGCAGGGACAGCTCGTGGCGATCCAGGGGCCGACCGGCGGCGGAAAGTCGACACTGCTGCAGATGCTCGGGGCACTCGACCGGCCGACGGCCGGCTCGATCCACCTCGGCGGCGACCGCGACGTGGCGAAGCTCGGCGACCGTGCGCTGACCGACCTGCGGGCGACCGAGATCGGCTTCGTGTTCCAGAGCTTCAACCTCATCCCGACGCTGACGGCGCTCGAGAACGTCGAGACGGCGTTCGCGGGGTCGCTCGCGAACCGGGCACGCTCGGAGATCCGCGAGCGGGCCACGGCCGCGCTCCGCGAGGTCGGGCTCGGCGAACGGATGGAGCACCTGCCGGCCGAGCTCTCCGGCGGGCAGCAGCAGCGCGTGGCGATCGCCCGTGCCCTGGTGAAGAACCCGAGCGTGCTGCTGGCGGACGAGCCGACCGGCGCGCTCGACGAGGGCACCCGCGACGAGATCATGGGGCTCATCGAGAAGCAGTGGAAGGAACGCGGGCTGACGGTCGTCATCGTCACGCACGACTCGTGGGTGGCGAAGCGGGCCGAGCGTCGCCTGCACCTCAAGCAGGGGCAGGTGCGCGAGGTCTGAGGTGACCCGAGTCTCGCGGTGGGCGACAGTCCTCGTGGCCACGAGCCCGAGGACTGTCGCTCAGACCGAGTCTCGACCCACGGGGTAGTCGCAGTAGGCGAACCAGCGGGAGTCCGGGGACCACGGCGGGACGTTGACCGTGCCCTGGCCGCCGTCGAGCACGACGAGGGTCTCCGGCACCGGCATGATCCGGGCGCCGCGGACGAGCGCCCCGGGCAGCCGCCGCAGTTCCACGCGGTGGTCGGCCGGGTGGCCCTGCACCCCCGGCTCGTAGGACAGGTAGAGCAGGTGCTCCCCGTCCGGCGAGACGTGCGGGAACCAGTTCACCCGGTCGTCGTTCGTGATCCGGACCGGGTCGGTCGCCCCCGGCCAGAGCGCGACGAGCTGCGCGGTGCCCGGCGTGAACCGCTCCGAGTTCCACACGAGCATCTCGCCCGCGAACGAGACGCCGTCGTCGGGGTGCTCGTCGCGGGTCAGGAACGTCGGTTCGCCGGTGGCGTGGTCGACGAGTGCGACGTCGGTGGTCCAGACGCCCGCCTCGGTGCGCTCCCCGACGATCGCCGCGAGGGTCTCCCCGTCCGGGGCGATGCCGTGCAGGTAGAACTTCCGGACGACCGGCAGCGCGGTGGTGACGTCGGTGAGGGTCGCGGCCGCTCCCCCGGCCGGCACGGGCACCCGGTAGAGGTCCCCGTCGCGGCCGCTCACCACGACCGAGTTGCCCGAGGGGTCGAGCACGTGGTCGTTGTTGATCTCGGGGACGCCGGGCATCGGCACCGGGACGAGCGCGGTCTCGTCGAGCACCTGCCCGCCGTCGGCGAGCGGCAGCAGCCACAGGTCGCCGTTCCCGTTCAGCACGAGGGTGCCGTCATCGAGCACGTTCGGCGCCTCGACGAGCACCGTCCTCGACTCGAACACCAGCCGCGATCTCCGCGACTCGAGGTCGTACACGTGCACCCGACTGGTCTGTCCTGGCCGCAGCTGCCGCCCGCGCGCTCCACTCATGCGCCCCATCCTGCCCGGGCGGCACGGACCGGAACGCGAAAGCGACAGATTCCCGGCGATGTTCGCCGGGAATCTGTCGCTTTCGCGGAGCTGCAGCTGGAGCTGGAGCTGGAGCCGGAGCTGGAGCCAGCTGCCTACTTCACCGCACCGGCGGTCAAGCCGGCCACGAACTGGCGCTGCACGATGAGGAACGCGATCACCACGGGGATGGACACGACCAGGGACGCGGCCATGATCTGGTTCCAGTACACGTTCGTCTGCGTCGAGTACTGCTGCAGACCGACCGCCAGCGTCTGCCCGTCGCCGTTGGTCATGACCGAGGCGAAGAGCACCTCGCCCCAGGCCGTCATGAACGAGTAGATGCCGACCGCGACCAGCCCCGGGCGGGCCGAGGGCAGGATGACCCGGAACAGGGCACCCATCGGGCCGGAACCGTCGACCATCGCGGCCTCGTCGAGCTCACGCGGGATGGTCTCGAAGTAGCCGGCGAGCATCCAGATCGAGAACGGGAGCGTGAACGTCAGGTACGTGATGATCAGGCCGGTCCAGCTGCCGACGAGCTGGATGCCGAGCGAGTTCCCGAGGTTCGTGAAGATGAGGAACAGCGGGAGCAGGAACAGCACGCCGGGGAACATCTGGGTGGAGAGCACCGCGGTGGTGAAGGTGCTCTTGCCCTTGAAGTTCCAGCGCGAGACACCGTAGGCGGCGAACGTCGCGATGATCAGCGAGAACACCGTCGCGATGGTGCAGACCACGAGCGAGTTGACGAAGTACTTGCCGAGCGGCACCGTCGACCACATGTCGATGAACGGCTGGATGGTGATGTTGGTCGGGATCCACGTGAAGTCGTTCTGCACGTCACCGAGCGGCTTGATGGCCGTGGTGATCATCACGTAGAGGGGCACGACCGTGAACAGGGTCAGGATGACCAGGGTCACGACCTTGAAGGACTTGGCGCCGAATGTCTCACGCACGGACGGACCTCCGGTTGGTCACGGCGAGGTAGATGCCGGTGACGATGAGCAGGAAGATGAGGAGCAGGACGCTCATCGCGGCACCGGAGCCGAAGTTCCAGGTGATGAAGGACGCGTTGTAGATGTGGAAGCTCAGCAGGTCCGCGGCCGGGGGCTGCGCGGTCGAGCCGAACAGCACGAACGGCGTGTTGAAGTCGTTGAAGGTCCAGAGGAACATCACGAGCACGAGCGTCACGTTGACCGGGCGGACCATCGGCAGCGTGATCGAGCGCCACTGCCGGAACGGCTTCGCGCCGTCGACCGAGGCGGCCTCGTACACGTCGTTCGGCACGGACTGCAGGCCGGCCATCAGCATCAGGAACGCGAAGGGCCAGGTCTTCCAGATCGCCACGACGACGACGGAGACGAAGGCGTTCGAGCCGATCAGCCAGAACGGGCCGGTGCCGTTGAACAGGTGCAACTGGTCGACCAGGACGTGGTTCACCGCGCCGGAGTCACGCTGGAACATGAACTTCCAGGTGATGATGCCGGCGTACATCGGCAGCGCGTACGGCACCAGGAACAGGGTGCGGAACAGCCCGCGGCCCCGGAACGGCTTCTGCAGTGCGACCGCGGCGGCCATGCCGAAGGTCCAGGAGAGGCCGACGACGAGCACCGTGAAGCCGCAGGTGATCAGGAAGGAGTGCAGGACGCCCTTGCCGATCGCCTGGTCGAAGTCGACGACGACCGAGTAGTTGTGCAGTCCCGCGAAGGGAGCGGCGCCCCAGTTGGCGATGAAGTACTTGGTGAGCTGGATGAACGAGATCCAGATGCCGGTGAGCATCGGGACGATGTGGATGAGCAGCTCGAACAGGATGGCCGGCGCGACGAGCGCGTAGGGCAGCCAGTTGGTCTTGCGCTTGCGACCTGGCGGACGGCCCGACAGCGTCGAGCCCTTCGTGTGCGTCAGGTCGATGCGCTCCGCATCGGGCAGGACCGTCGTGGACATGGGCGGGGGCCTTTCGGCAGGAGGGGGTTCGGGTGCTTCGCACCCCGGTCCGTGGCAGCGGACGGGAGGCACGGCGTGCGTGAGACGGGACGCTCACTGCCGGCGGATGGCCGGCTCTGGGACTGTGGGGCCGGTGACGACCTGCCCCGGCGGGTCCGGCTCTGGACGCGAGGGGCGGAGGCCCGGGGCGTCCTTGCGGACGCGCCCCGGGCCTCCTGGGTGGATCAGCCGTTCGCCTGGGACACCTGGTCCTGGGCGGTCTGCAGCGCGGTCTTGATGTCGCTGTCGGACACGGAGCCGCCGGTGGCGATCTTGGCGAACATGTCGTTCATCGCCTTGCCGACGGTGGACTCGAACTGGTCCTCGGCGGGGACCAGCGGGAGGGGCTTGGCCTTGTTGTTGTAGATGTCGAGGAACGTCTTCGTCTGCTCGTCGGTGACCGAGTCGGCCGCGGCGGCGAGCACCGGGAGGGCCGAGTACGGCTTGTCGAGCGTGGTCTGCGTGTCCGCGCTCGTCATGTACTTGACGAACTTGAGCGCGCCGTCCTTGTTCTTCGTGTTCTTGAAGATCGACAGGTTGATGCCGGCCGGGAACGACGCGATGTCCTTGCCGTCAGCGGTGGTCGGGAACGGCACGACGCCGAACTCGTCCGTCTTCATGCCCTGCGAGGTGATGGTCGCGTTCGCGTTGTTCTGCGTCAGCATCATCGCGGCCTTGCCGTTCGCGAAGTCCGACACGGCCTGCGTGCCGTTGTCGTACTGCGCGTTCGAGGTGTTGACGACCTTGTCGGACTGCATCAGGTCGAGGTAGCGCTTGATGCCGTCGACGTTGCCCTTCTCGGTGAACGTGGGCTTGCCGTCCTTGTCGAACCACTCGCCGCCGTTCTGCGCCGAGGTGATGAACGCGAAGTGCGCGTTCTCGGTGTACGAACCACCGGCGATGGTGAAGCCGTACTTGCCACCGGTGGTGAGCTTCTTGGCGTCCGCCGTCAGGTCCTCCCACGTGGTGGGTGCCTCGACGCCAGCTGCCTTGAACATCGCCTTGTTGTAGTACAGGCCGTACGCGAGGCCGTAGAGCGGGACGCTCGTGACGGTCTTGCCGGGGGCGCCGCCGGTGGAGAGCGCGACCTTGCCGAACTTGTCGGCACCGCCGATCGCCTTCATCTCGGAGTCGCCGTACTCCTGGAACGCACCGGTCGCCTGGAGCGAGGTGGCCCAGGTGTTGCCGATGTTGACGACGTCCGGGCCCTGGCCCGAGGTGACGGCGGTCTGGATCTTCGTCTGCAGGTCGTTCCAGCCGATGACCTGGAGGTCGACCTTGATCCCGGTCTCCTTCGTGAACTTCTTGAGGACGGGGGTCAGCACCTCCTTGTCGTTCTGGAGCGACGTGCCCTGGTTGGACGCCCAGTAGGTGAGCGTCTTGGAGTCGCCGGAGGAACCGGACGACCCGGAGGAGCAGGCTGCGAGGCCGGTCACGGTGAGTGCGGCGGCCGCGGTGATGGCCAGTGCGCGGATGGCAGTGCGCATGACTCTCTACTTTCTCGTCGTTGAGATGGTGCAGGGATGGTGCAGGGGTGGAACGTCGGGTGCTGCTGTGGTGTGCGGGGCGGACCCGGGCCGGTCAGGCCAGGGTCTGCTCCGCGGGGTCCCAACCCTCTGGGAGGGTCTGGGAGGGCGACACGGTGCTCTCGACGAGCACCGCCTCGCCACGTTCTGCCGCCTCGGCGATGGAGACCATCACGTCGAGGACGTGGAAGGCGAGTGCACCGGGGACCCGGTTCTCGTCGCCTGCGCGGAGCGAGCGGGCGAGGTCGACCACGCCGGTGCCGCGCGAGTAGGTGGAGCCGACCGCGGGGATCGTCTCGGGCTCCTCGGCGCCGAGCGCGTACAGCTCGGTGTCGCCGTCGAAGTTGTTCGGGTCCGGGAACACGACGGTGCCGGTCTCGCCCGCGATCTCGACGACGCCCGTGCGACCGCGGTCCGACTCGAACGAGAAGACGCTCTGCGCGCTCCCGCCGTCCTCGAACTCGATCAGTGCGGAGTGGTTCGTCGGGACGTCGACGGGGAACTCGGTGCCCGCCTTCGGGCCGGAGCCGATCGTGCGCGTGGCGCGGGACTTCGACGCCGTCGCCGTGACCTTCTTCACCGGACCGAACGTCTGCACCAGGGTGGTGATGTAGTACGGGCCGATGTCGAACAGCGGGCCCGCACCGTACGCGAAGAGGAACTCGGGGCTCGGGTGCCAGGACTCCGGGCCGGGGCTCTGGAAGAGCGTCAGGCCGTTGAGCGGCTTGCCGATGCGGCCGTCGCGGATGGTGCGGAGCGCGGTCTGCAGGCCGGCACCGAGGAAGGTGTCGGGTGCGACGCTGACGGTCTTGCCCGCGGCGCGTGCGGCGTCACGGAGTTCGATCGCGCTCTCGCGGTCGAGGGCGTAGGGCTTCTCGCCCCACACGTGCTTGCCGGCGGCGAGGACCTGCAGGGCGACCTCGACGTGGGCGGCCGGGATCGTGAGGTTGACGACGATCTCGATGTCGTCGTCGGCCAGGAGCTCCTCGACCGTGCCCGACCCGGCGACGCCCCACTTCTCGGCCTGGGCGGCTGCGCGCGGCAGGTCGATGTCGGCGATGAAGCGGACCTCGACGTCGGGGAAGACGGTGAGGTTCGACAGGTACTGGTCGGAGATGACCCCGGCGCCGATGACGCCGACGCCGACGCGGCCGGTCCGGGTGCTGCTGTCGAGGGCGGTGGACGCCGTGGTGTCGGTCATGCGCGGGCCCCCTCGAGGAACGTGTAGGAGTCGGCGACCGCCTGGAAGACGTCGCCCTCGTGGCCGTCGAGCTCGACGACGTGGAGTGCGTCGGGTGCGGCGGCGAGGATCTCGCGGATCGGCATGATGCCGTTGCCGACGGCGACCTGCTTGTCGTCGTCGTGGGAGCCGTCGCCGTCCTTGACGTGCAGGAACTCGATCTTGTCGCCGTACTTGCCGATGATCGCCACCGGGTCGTCACCGCCGACCGTGACCCAGTAGGTGTCGAGCTCGAGCACGACGTCGTCGGACAGCGCGTCGGCGAAGACCTCGTAGGCGCTGACGCCGTCGATGCGGTTCGAGAACTCGAACGCGTGGTTGTGGTAGCCGAGCACCAGGCCGTGGTCGGCCGCGCGGGGGGCGAGGGCGCTCAGTTCGCGGGCGATGGCCTCGACGTCCTCGCGGGTGGTCCAGCGGGCCTCGTCGATGTGCGGGTCGATGAGGGTGCCGAGTCCGACGGTGACGCTCGCGTGGAAGATCCGCTCGAGGTCCTGCTCGCCGGCGTCCAGCAGTCGTGCGTGTCCGCTCGGGGCGGCGAGGCCGGCGTCGCGGAGCGCGGCGGCGAGTTCGTCGGCGTTGTCGACGAAGCCGAAGGCCTCGACGTTCGTGTAGCCGATGTCGGCGATGCGCTGGAGCGTGCCGGGCAGGTCGGCCGAGAGGGCGTCGCGGACGGTGTAGAGCTGAACCGAGATCGGTTGGGTCACCAGGGGTTCTCCTCGTCGAGATGGTGCGGTCGTCACTGACCGAGCGTCACACTATGACCACTTCTGTCGGCGGTCAAGCAGAAGTTCGTGGAAGGTCGACGAA
Organism: Curtobacterium sp. PhB142; assembly: GCF_004341255.1. NCBI lineage: Bacteria > Bacillati > Actinomycetota > Actinomycetes > Micrococcales > Microbacteriaceae > Curtobacterium > Curtobacterium sp. PhB142. The sequence continues at coordinate 240,176 of NZ_SLUT01000003.1, forward strand.
CTTCGTTGCGTGGCGCGTTCGATGTGTGCTTCACTCCCCCCATGGTCGACTTGACTCGGACGGCAGCGTCGCCTCCGGTCGGGACGAGCGAGCTCTTCCAGATCCTCCGCGACGGCGTGCCGCGGACCCGGGCCGAGCTCGCCGCACTGACAGGACTCGCACGCTCCACCATCGGCGTGCGCCTGGACTCCCTCATCGAGGTCGGTCTCGTCGGCCCCGTCGACACCGCCGTCTCCACCGGAGGACGGCCGCCGGCCCAGGTGGCGCTGAAGCCCCGCGCCCGACTCGTGATCGCCGCCGACCTCGGCGCCTCGCACGGCCGTGTCGCCGTCACGGACCTGGTCGCCGCCCCGCTCGCCACCCGCGAAGCGCGCATCGACATCGCCGCCGGCCCGGTGGAGACCCTGTCGTGGCTGGTCGCCACCATCGACGAGCTGCTCGACGAGGTCGGCCGTGCCCGACAGGACGTCATCGCCATCGGCATCGGCGTGCCAGGTCCGGTCGAGTTCTCGACCGGACGCCCGGCGAACCCGCCGATCATGCCCGGGTGGGACGGCTTCGACGTGCCGTCGTGGCTCCGCCAGCACATCGCGGCGCACGTCCTGCTCGACAACGACGTCAACATCGCGGCCCTCGGCGAACGGGAGCACGGCTGGCCCGACGTCGACCACCTGTTGTTCGTCAAGGTCGCCACCGGCATCGGGTCCGGCATCGTGTCGGACGGCGAACTGCAACGCGGCGCCCAGGGCACCGCCGGTGACATCGGCCACGTGCGGGTGTCCCGCGCCGGCGACGTCCCCTGCCACTGCGGCAACACCGGGTGCCTCGAGGCGGTCGCGTCCGGTCCGGCGATCGCCCGTGCCCTGCGTGCGAAGGGGCACGACGCTCACACCGGCGCCGACGTGCTGGACCTGGTGAACCGCTCCGACCTCGACGCCATCTACGCCGTCCGACAGGCGGGCCGCGACATCGGCGAGGTGCTCGCCACGTGCGTCTCGCTCATGAACCCGTCGGTGATCGTCCTGGGCGGCTCGATCACGCAGGCTGGTGAGCACCTGCTCGCCGGCGTCCGCGAGGTCGTCTACTCGCGGTCCATGCCGCTCGCCACCGAGCACCTCGTCATCGCCCAGTCGCGTGCGGGGTCGCTCGCCGCGCTGCAGGGCGCAGCGGCGCTCGCGATCGGCTACGCGCTCTCCCCCGCCGGGGTCGACGAGCTGGTCGCCTACGCCGAGGGGCGTGAGCTGGTCTCCTGACGTGTGCGCTGCGCCTCGTGAGCGCGTCGGATTCGGTCTTGCCGGTGGTCGGGGGGAGAATCGACGGGTGACGATCGTGCAGCCCACCCTGTGGGGCGACCTGGACCCCGGTCTGGAGGCGCCATCTGCCTCCGCCACGCCGGCTGCGGTCCCCGGGCGCGATGCGTTCACCGCCCTGCGCGGCCACACCGAGCGGATCGTCGCGCACTCCTCGGACCGCTTTGCCTGGCTCCGCGCCCGCGCCGCGGGCATCACCGCGACCGACGTCGCTCGGCTCGCCTCGCTGCACGCGGTCGAGGCCGTCGTCACCGAGAAGCGCTACGGCTCACGGTTCTCCGGCAACGCGTTCACTGAGCACGGCAAGGACCGCGAGCCCCACATCGCCGCCTGGGTCGCGGCCACACACGGCATCCAGCCCTCGGCGCACCTGTTCCACGCCGCTGCGAACCGGGCGCACCTCGCGACCCCCGACGGCGTCGGTGTCCAGGGCTCGCGGGTGGTGCTCGCCGAGATCAAGACCACCGCGAAGGGCTGGCGGAGCATCCCCCGGCACTACCTGCGGCAGATCTGGTGGCAGCAGTACGTGCTCGGTGCCGACCGCACCCTGTTCGTCTGGGAGCGCCACGACGGCTTCGTCCCCGTCGCCGACGAGCCCGAGTGCCGCTGGGTCGACCGTGACGACGACCAGATCCGCGGACTCGTGCAGCTCGCCGACCTGGTGCTCGACAAGCTGCGCGACTTCCGTTCGTAGCCCGTCAGCTCAGACCTTGACGAGTCGGAGCCGGCTCATCCCCACGACGAGGACGCCGAGCAACCCGATCGAGACGCCCACGCCGACGCAGTAGATCGCCACGACGTCGTACCCCTGCGCCGGGTCGAGGAACGGGTACGGGACCCAGCCGTCGGTCGCGCCCCGGATCAGGATGACGATCGTCCACACGGCCGGGTAGACCAGGAACCACCAGACGTGGCGGAGGAGCAGCTTCGACCGGTCGGAGAACAGCAGCCAGTCGAGGACCGCGTACGCGGGGATGACCTTGTGCAGCACGTCGTTCGACCACTGGACGCTCGCCGACACGTCGACGTTCGTCAGCAGGGTGTTGTAGACGATGCCGGTCGTGGCGATGTAGACCGTGCCGGCGCCCCGGAGCAGGCTCACCCGCAGATCCCCACGCTTGCGGCGGGCCGAGGCGACGAGGGTCACCGCCAGGGCCACGGCGATGATGACGTTCGACTGGATCGTGAAGTAGCCGAAGAAGTTCCACGGGTTGTAGACGTCCGTCTTCGAGCTGACGAGCCACTGGGCGACGATCGCGACGACGACGGCGATGACGGCGATCAACCGGACCGAGTTCACGAGGGTGCGCACGTGACCACGCTACCGGGACGCGCGCCCCTGCACGCGAGAAGGACCCGCACCGTTGCCGGTGCGGGCCCTTCTGCGAGTCAGTGACCCGGAGTCAGTGGACTCAGATGCTGTTGACGTCCAGCGGGATGCCGGGACCGAAGGTCGTCGAGACGGCGCCCTTCATGACGTAACGGCCCTTCGAGGAGCTCGGCTTGAGGCGGTTGATCTCCTCGAGCGCGGTCGAGATGTTCTCGTCGAGCTGCTCCGGCGTGAACGAGGCCTTGCCGACGACGAAGTGCACGTTGGCGTGCTTGTCGACGCGGAACTCGATCTTGCCGCCCTTGATGTCGTTGACGGCCTGCGCCACGTTCGGCGTCACGGTGCCGGTCTTCGGGTTCGGCATGAGGCCACGCGGGCCGAGCACCTTGCCGAGACGACCGACCTTGCCCATGAGCTCGGGCGTCGCGACGGCGGAGTCGAAGGACGTGTAGCCCTCGGCGACCTTCGCGATGAGCTCGTCGCCACCGACCTCGTCGGCGCCGGCTGCGATGGCGGCCTCGGCCGCTGCACCCGTCGCGAACACGATGACGCGGGCGGTCTTGCCCGTGCCGTGCGGCAGGATGACCGTGCCGCGGACCATCTGGTCCGCCTTGCGCGGGTCGACGCCGAGCTTCAGTGCGACCTCGACCGTGGAGTCGGTCTTCGCAGAGCCGGTCTCCTTGGCCAGGGCGACTGCCTCGGTCGGGGTGTAGAACTTGTCGGCCTCGATCTTCGCGGCCGCGGCTTCGTAGGCCTTGGACTTCTTCGCCATGGTGGTCTCCTTGCGAGATACGTGGTTGACGAGCCGGCGCGGCTCTCCCACGGAAAGGTGTCTGGGTGTGGGCCGGAGCCCGATCGGTGCTTAGGCCTCGACCGTGATGCCCATCGAGCGTGCGGTGCCGGCGATGATCTTCGCGGCCTGCTCGATGTCGTTGGCGTTCAGGTCGGCCTGCTTGGTCTCGGCGATCTGACGGACCTGGTCCATCGAGATCTTCGCGACCTTGACCGTGTGCGGGGTCGCGGACCCCTTCTGCACACCAGCAGCCTTCTTGATGAGCTCAGCGGCCGGCGGGGTCTTGAGGACGAACGTGAACGAACGGTCCTCGTAGACGGTGATCTCGACCGGCACGACGTTGCCACGCTGCGACTCGGTCGCCGCGTTGTACGCCTTGCAGAACTCCATGATGTTGACGCCGTGCTGACCGAGTGCCGGACCGATCGGCGGGGCCGGGTTGGCGGCTCCCGCGTTGATCTGCAGCTTGATCAGGCCCGTGACCTTCTTCTTCGGTGCCATGACTTGTCTTCCTCCTGGAATCGAACGCACGGGGATCCGTGCACTCTCCCGCTGGTCCGGCCGTTCCGGACCGCGGTGAAGGCCCACACGCACGAGGCGTGCGGGCCCAAACTCGATGAGTCTACCCGAACGGGGAGACCTGGACTAGAGCTTCGTGACCTGGTCGAAGCTGAGCTCGACCGGGGTCTCGCGCTCGAACAGCGAGACGAGGACGGTGAGCTTGCCGCTCTCCGGCTTGATCTCGGAGATCGAACCCGGCAGGCCCGCGAACGAGCCTTCCTTGATGGTGATCGTCTCGCCGACCTCGAAGTCGACCTCGGCAGCGGGCTGCGCCTGCAGGGAGCCGCCGGACTTCGAGCCACCCTTGGTCGGGGCGGCCTCGGCGACCTGCACGAGGGACTTGAGCATGCCGAACGCCTCGTCGAAACGGAGCGGCGTCGGGTTGTGGGCGTTGCCGACGAAGCCGGTGACACCGGGGGTGTGCCGGACGACGGACCACGAGTCCTCGTTGAGGTCCATACGGACGAGCACGTACGAGGGGATCCGGACGCGGGTGACCAGCTTGCGCTGCCCGTTCTTGATCTCGACGACGTCCTCCATCGGGACCTCGACCTGGTAGATCGACTCCTCCATCGACATCGACACCATGCGGTTCTCGATGTTCGACTTCACGCGGCGCTCGAAGCCCGCGTAGGAGTGGATGACGTACCACTTGCCCGGCTTCATCCGCAGCTCGACCTTGAAGGCCTCGTACGGGTCGACCTCGGCCTCTTCGGCGTCGTCGTCCTCGGCGTCGATCGCTTCGTCGGCGGCGAGGGTCTCGTTCGCCTCTTCGGCGGTCTCGGACTCGAGTTCGATCTCTTCCTCGTCCTCGACCGCCTCGACGGCGGCCTCGGCCTCGTCAGCGGAGTCGATCTCGAGGGCGTCCTCGACGACGGCGTCGGCCTCGGGGTCCTTGGACTCCTGCAGTGCCGTCAGCTCCTCGTCGATGCCGAGGGACTCGTCGTCCTCGGACTCGACGGAGATCGCGCGCTCCTCGGCGGACTCGGCGGAGCGCTCCTCGCCGGTCTCGACGTCGCCTTCCTGGTTCTCCTCGACCTCAGAGGACTGCTCGGCAGCCGTCGCGAGGTCGATGTCGTCGCGGGAGTAGTCAGACACAGTCGATTCTTTCCGTTCGGTGGTGCGGGTCGGGATGGCGGACGGTCCTGGTCACGATCGGCACCGTCTCGGGCGACCGTACTCCAGTGGACTGCCGCACTCGGCAGTCGACGTCCGGGTCAGGCCGTGGGCCCGTTGCCGAAGACGTACCCGACGCCGAGACCGAACACGAAGTCGAGGATCGACACCAGGATCATCATCACGACGACGAAGACGAGCACGACCAGCGTGTAGCTGAAGAGCTCCTTGCGGGTCGGCGTCACGACCTTGCGCAGTTCGCCGATCACCTGACGGATGAAGAGCACGATGGCAGCGATCGGACCCCGGCGCTCGGCCCGGTCCTGCTTCGCCTTGGCGACGACGTCGTCCGCCGTCGTCTCCATGTCTTTGCTCGCCAACTTCTACCCTTCCAGAGTTGCAGGGCGGACAGGACTCGAACCTGCAACCTGCGGTTTTGGAGACCGCTGCTCTACCAATTGAGCCACCGCCCTTCAGAGCACGTCCGTCACCGATCGTGTTCCGGTGGTCGAGTGTACGGGAGTCCGTCACACGGTGTCCACTTGGCCCCCTCCACGGCGTGCCGCGCCGATAGGCTGGCACCCGTGAGCACCGCAGCCCCCGGCCCCGAGTCCACCGCAACCCCCGCCGCCGCGCCGACCGATCGGCCGCGCATCGCGTCCCGCATCGCGGCGATCGCCGAGTCCGCGACGCTCAAGGTCGATGCGAAGGCCAAGGCCCTGAAGGCCGCGGGCCGACCCGTCATCTCCTTCGCCGCCGGCGAGCCCGACTTCGCCACGCCCGACCACGTGGTCGTCGCCGCGGTCGAGGCCGCACAGGACCCGAAGAACCACCGGTACACGCCGGCGACCGGTCTGCCGGAGCTGAAGCAGGCCATCGCCGAGAAGACCGCACGCGAGTCCGGCATCACCGTCGACCCGTCGCGGGTGATCGTCACCAACGGCGGCAAGCAGGCCGTCTACCAGGCGTTCCAGACGATCGTCGACGCCGGCGACGAGGTCCTGCTCCCCGCCCCGTACTGGACCACCTACCCCGAGGCCATCCGTCTGGCCGGTGGCGAGCCGGTCGAGGTCTTCGCCGGCAGCGACCAGGGCTACCTCGTCACCGTCGAGCAGCTCGAGGCCGCGCGCACCCCGAAGACGAAGGCGCTGCTGTTCTGCTCGCCGTCGAACCCGACCGGCGCCGTCTACACCGCCGAGCAGACCACGGCCATCGGCGAGTGGGCACTCGAGCACGGCATCTGGGTGATCAGCGACGAGATCTACCAGGACCTCGTGTACGACGGACTCCGCTTCACCGGCATCCTCGACGCCGTGCCGGCCCTCGCCGACACCACGATCCTGGTCAACGGCGTCGCGAAGACCTATGCGATGACCGGCTGGCGCGTCGGCTGGTTCATCGGTCCCGCCGACGCGGTCAAGGCCGCGTCGAACCTGCAGTCGCACCTGTCGTCGAACGTGTCGAACGTGTCCCAGCGCGCCGCGATCGCCGCCCTCACCGGGCCGCAGGAGCCGGTGACAGCCATGCGCGAGGCCTTCGACCGCCGTCGCCAGGCCATCGTCGCCGGGCTCAACGCGATCCCGGGCTTCGTCACGCCGACCCCGCAGGGCGCCTTCTACGTCTACCCCGACGTCACCGCACTGCTCGGTCGCGAGTGGTCGGGCTCGACCCCGACGACGACCCTCGAGCTGGCCGACCTGATCCTCGAGCACGCCGAGGTCGCGGTCGTCCCGGGCGAGGCCTTCGGTCCGTCCGGCTACCTGCGCCTGTCGTACGCGCTCGGCGACGACGACATCGCCGAGGGTGTGGCCCGCTTGGCGAAGTTCTTCGCGTAGTCCCCCCGATCACAGAACGGGTCGCCTCGTCGAGGTGGCCCGTTCGCCGTTCCGGGAGGCCCGTGGCCGGGTCGTGCCGGTTCGTTCAGTCGAGCAGGTCGCCGACCACCACGGGCTCCGGCACGAGCGACACCCCGAAGCGGTTCAGGACCGTGACCTGCACGTACCGCGCGAGCTCGGCCACCTGGGCCGCCGTCGCGCCGCCACGGTTGGTCAGGGCCAGGGTGTGCTTCGACGAGATCGCCGCGCGCGACCCCGGCACGGCGTAGCCACGGTGCACCCCCGCGTGCTCGATGAGCCAGGCGGCGCTGAGCTTGACGTCGTCGCCGGCCGGCCACCGTGGCGCGTCGGCGGGGAGGGTCTCGGCGAAGGCCGCGGACACGATCGGGTTCGTGAAGAACGACCCGGCGCTCCAGGTGTCCCGGTCGTCGGCGTCGAGCACCATGCCCTTCGAGGCGCGGAGGCGCAGGACCTCGTCGCGGACCGTCGCGGGTTCCACGAGGGCACCGAGGTCGACCCCGAGCGAACCGGCGAGCTGGGCGTACCGCACCGGCACGCCGTGCTCCCCCGCCGTGCCGAGCCGGAACTCGACCGTCAGCACGACACCGCGGCGTCCGTGCTTGAGGGTCGACGTGCGGTAGCCGAGCGCCAGCTCGGCCGCGGGCACCCACGTGCGCTCCCCCGTGGCCGCATCGAGGAACTCGACCCGGGTGAGCACGTCGGAGAGCTCGACCCCGTAGGCGCCGATGTTCTGCACGGGGGCGGCGCCGACGGTGCCCGGGATGCCGCTGAGGGCCTCCAGGCCGGTCCAGCCGTTCGCGACGGTCGTGGCGACGAACGCGTCCCAGGGTTCGCCGGCGGCGACGCGGACGGTGACGCCGTCGGCGTCCGTGTCGGCGTCCACGCCCGTGGTGCGGACCAGGACGACGGTGCCGTCGAATCCGGAGTCGGCGACCAGCACGTTGCTGCCGCCGCCGAGGACCAGCCACTCGTGGTCGTCCCATGCGGTGCGCGTGTGGGCGACGAGCTCGTCGGTCGTCGTGGCCGTGAGCAGCCGCGCGGCCGCCCCACCGACGCCGAGCGTCGTGAGGTCGGCGAGCACCGGCTCGTGCACGGTCAGCGGAACGCCACCGTGACCTGCGCCTTGCCGAGCACGGTCTGCCCGCCGGCGGTCACGGTGAGGTCGATGCGCTTCGGTCGGCCGTCGTCGTCGACGGTGCCGACCTTGGCGACGATGCCGATGGTCGCGCCCTGCTCCGGGTCCACGACGACGGGGCGGGTGAAGCGGACGCCGTAGCCCGCGACCCAGCCGCTGTCGCCGAGCCACTCGGAGACCGGCTGCACGGCGATGCCCATCGTGAGCATGCCGTGCGCGAGGACGCCCGGCAGGCCGACCGAGGCGGCGACGTCGTCGCGGTAGTGGATCGGGTTGAAGTCACCGGAAGCGCCGGCGTAGCGGACGAGCGAGTCGCGGGTGACGTGCACCTCACGCTCGGCGACCACCGTGCCGACCTCGATCGCGGTGGCGGGTGCGGCGGTCATGCGTCGTCTCCTCGGACCACGAGGGTCGACGTCGCTGTGACGACGTGCTCCCCCGCGGCGTCGTTCATGGTGCTCTGGGCCGTGACCATCGCGTTGCCGCCGAGCGTCTTGACGCTCGTGACGGTCAGGGTCGCGGTGAGTTCGTCGCCGGCCACGATGGGCCGGTCGTAGGTGAAGGACTGCTCGCCGTGGACGACACGGGAGAAGTCGATGCCGGCGTCCGGCTCGGCGAGGAGCTGCGCGAGCGTGGCTTCCTGCACGACGACCGCGAAGGTCGGCGGGGCGACGACGTCGGCGTACCCGGCGGCGCGGGCCGCGTCGGGTTCGTGGTGGACGGGGTTGGTCGCGAACACCGCGCGCGAGAACTCGCGCACCTTCTCGCGACCGACCAGGTAGGGCTGGGCCGGCGGGAACGTCCTGCCGACGAGCTCGGGGTTCACTGACACGTCGGCAGTCTACCGACGCCCGTCCGGGGGCCTGTCGATGCTGAGGATGCATCGGCTAGGCTTGCCGGGCCGGTTCGGGGGAATCGGCGGTCCGGCGCGACACCGGATCAGGGGACGGGGGAGCAACCATGGACACCAGGACCGAGTTCGCCGTGCACACGGGCGACCGGTGCACCGCGATGGAGGTCGCCGGCGCGGCACTCCGCACGGCGGGACACCACGTCGAGTCGACCGGTGGGACCCTCACCGCGACGACCGGCAACCGGCTGCTGACGATCCTGCTCGGCGCGCTCGTGCACCCGTCCCGCGAGTTCCGCCGCTACGAGCTGTCGACGACCGTCACCGGGGCGTCCACCACGATCACGCTGCGGCACCGCGGACACGGCACGGCCGTCTCCGGCGGCAGCATCGGCGCGAGCCGGCGACGAGCTGCCTGGCACGAGGTGAACGCGGCGATCGAGCGCGCGCTGCGCGCGGCCGGCGTGCTGCAGACGCGGACCGACACCGGGTCGCACTCCGCGCTGTAGGGCCGACCCCAGGGCGGACGGGAGGCCCGGTGTGCGTCCGCCACGTGCCTCCTGGCACGCACCTGGTCCAGCGCACAGCCGAAGTGCGTCCGCACCGCCGTGCACGCAACCCGGGAACGACGCAGCCCGGGAACGACGAAAGCCCGGCGAACAGATCGCCGGGCTTGCTGTAGCGAGGGCGGGACTTGAACCCGCGACCCCACGATTATGAGTCGTGTGCTCTAACCAACTGAGCTACCCCGCCAGAGATCCGGAGCGACACGCGCACCGGGTCGGAGCCCCGAGTCAGGATTGAACTGACGACCCCCTCCTTACCATGGAGGTGCTCTACCACTGAGCTATCGGGGCGATGTGCCGCGAACGGCACCACACGAGGATAGCAGACCTCCGACGCTGCTCCGGAACCGGGCGAGACGCCCGGGCGTGCCGCGTCGGCGACCGCTAGTTCGCGTTGGTCTGGAGCCACGCCAGCGGGTCCACGGGGACCCCGTCGACGTGCACTTCGAGGTGCAGGTGCGGGCCCGTGGAGTTGCCCGTGCTGCCCACGAGACCGAGCTCGTCGCCGACCTCGATCTGCTGACCGGTGACCACCTTGAAGGAGTTGTCCTCCATGTGGCCGTACACGCTGACGAACTGCTTGCCGTCGACGTCGTGCTCCACCCAGACGTCGTTGCCGAAGCCACCGTCGTTCGCCTGGACCTTGATGACGGTGCCGGCGGCGATGACCCGGATCGGGGTGCCCTCGCCGGGAGCGAAGTCGACGCCCATGTGGTTCGTCGAGCAGAACGAGCAGCCCGCGACCTGACGACCGCCGAAGCCGGAGGTGATCGGGACGCCGGTGAGGAACGGCCACTGGATCGTGCCGGTCGGGTCGTTGGTGAAGCTCGAGGCGTCGACGTTCTTGTACTGCGTGGCGTCCGACACCGTGTACTGGTCGCGGCTCGTCGATCCGTCGGCTGCGGAGCTGACGCTCATCGACTGGGTCGCACCGCTCGCCGTCGACCGGGCCGCGGTCGAGCCGGTCTCCGGCACGTAGAGCGCCTGGGCGGGCAGCGACGTCGAGACGACGAGACCGGCGACGAAGAGGAGCGCACCGACGGCCGTCACGCGCGAGGCCGCACGGCGGAACGAGGCGCCCTGCTTCCGGGCAGCAGCAGCCGGGGCGGGCGCGGCAGCGGTGCGGCTGGCCGCGATGTGCCGGGTGGCGCGGTCGACCTGCACGGCCGGTGCGGCACGGCCGGTCCGCCGACGGGACGCCGGGACCTGGCCGATGACACGGCGGGGCTGGGGCGCGACGGACTCCGCTGCAGCCGTCGCGGTGCGCGGCGCCGTGGCGCGGACGTCCGGCGACGTGGGAGCCGGCGGCGTCGTGATGCGGGAGGCCGGACGGACCGCCGACTCGGGCAGCGCGGGCGACACCGGTGCGAGGTCGATCGGCGACACGGGAGCGGCGGCCGACGACGGCGTGGTCAGCCCGACGACCTCGTCGAACGACGGGCCCGCGGCACGGTCGGGTGCGACGTCCTGCGCGTGGTCCTGCGTGACGGGAGCGCCCTTCGCAGCCGCTCGCTCCGCCTCGATCCGTGCTCGTCGGGTCAGGTGGACGACCGGGGTGGCGGCGTCGACGGGACCGGTGGGGACGGACGTCAGTGGGGAGTGGGGCATGCGTGCGGTGGCGATCCTGATCGGGGAAGGGGCGCGCTCGTTGGTAACGAGCAGATAACGGGACCTGAGCACGGTAGCAAACGTCGTCGCACGTCGCCAGTCGTGGTCGTGTCCACCGGGCACCCCCAGACCGAGGGACCGACGGACCTCAGACGCCGAGCGCCTCGGCTTCCAGCCCGCGCAGCAGCGCCTCGAGGTCGTCGGCCACCGCGGGGCTCGCGAACAGGAAGGAACGGGTGCCGCCGGCCTCCCAGATGCGGACCGACGCTCCGGCCTCGCGCGCGACGACGGAGCCGCCGGCCATGTCCCACGGGTTGATCCCGCGCTCGTAGTAGGCGTCGACGACCCCGGTCCCGACCGCGCAGCAGTCGAGCGACGCCGCTCCCCCGCGCCGGATGTCCCGCACCTCGCCGATCAGCCCGGCGAGCACGGACACCTGCTCACGGCGCCGGTCGGCCGTGTACCCGAAGCCCGTCGCCACGAGCGTCTCGGCGAGCGAGGCCGGAGCGCTGACGGACAGGGGGACGCCGTCGCGGGTGGCGCCCTGTCCGGCGGCGGCACGGAACACCACCCCGGTCGCGGGGGCCACCACGACGCCGGCGATCGGCTCCCACGTCGTCGGGTCGGCGGAGCCCCGCACGACGCCGATGCTCACGCCGTACTCGGCGCTGCCGTACAGGTAGTTCACCGTGCCGTCGATCGGGTCGACGACCCAGGTGATGCCCGACTCCCCCGACGCCGAGCCGGACTCCTCGCCGTGGAACGCGTCGTCCGGCCGGGCCTCGGCGATCCGGGCGCGGATGAGCGCCTCGACCTCACGGTCCGCCGCCGTGACCACGTCGACGATGCTCGACTTCCGGTCGGCGACCTCGACCCCCTCGGCCCGTCGTCGAGCAGCGAGCGTGGCCGCTTCGCGCGCGATCGTCTCGGCGAGGTCGGCGAACTGGGACGGTGCGAGGTCGGATGCCATGCACCGATCCTGCCAGGGACGACGAAAGCCCCGTCCGGATCGGACGGGGCTTCGCGATGGTGGCAAGTGAGGGATTCGAACCCCCGAAGGCTACGCCGGCTGATTTACAGTCAGATCCCTTTGGCCGCTTGGGTAACTTGCCATGCGCACCCAGCCGGTGTGATCACCAACCGAAGGCGCGCACAAAAGCATAGCGGATCCGGAACGGTGGTCGTGACCACCGCGAGCCGACCGCCGGAGCCGAACCGGCCCTCCCGTCCGCCGTTAGGCTGTCCGGCATGGCAGACAGTTCCTTCGACGTGGTCAGCAAGGTCGACAAGATGGAGGCGGAGAACGCCCTCAACCAGGCGGCCAAGGAGATCGAGCAGCGGTACGACTTCAAGGGCGCGGACGCGTCGGTCGCCTTCAGCGGCGAGGACGTCCTCATCAAGGCGAACTCGGAAGAGCGCGCGAAGGCCGTCCTCGACGTCCTGCAGAGCAAGGCGATCAAGCGCAACATCAGCCTGAAGAGCCTCGACGCCGGCGACCCCTACCCCTCGGGCAAGGAGTACCGCATCGAGGTGAAGTTCAAGAACGGCATCGAGCAGGACGTCGCGAAGAAGATCGGCGCGTTCCTGCGCGCCAACGCCCCGAAGACCGTGAAGAGCCAGATCCAGGGCGACGAACTGCGGGTCTCCTCGAAGAGCCGCGACGACCTCCAGAACACGATCCAGCTCCTCAAGGGTGAAGAGTTCGACGTCCCGTTGCAGTACATCAACTTCCGCTGACGTCCGTGGAGCACTGGCTCACCGTCGCGATCACGGTCCTGGCCGTCCTGCTGGACCTGGCGATCCGCGTCTTCTCGATCATCTACGTCCCGATCAACCGGAAGCCGCAGACGGCGACCGCCTGGTTGCTCGCGATCTTCCTCATCCCCTACATCGGCTTCATCGTCTTCCTCGTCATCGGGTCGACGAAACTGCCGCGTGCCCGGCGTGAGAAGCAGACCGAGATCAACGCGTACATCCTCGAACAGACCGAGGGCATCGAACGCGTGCGCCGTGACCACCCGTGGCCGCTGTGGCTCGAGAGCATCACCACGCTGAACCGCGAACTCGGCGCGATGCCGCTGGTCGGCGGCAACTCGGCGGAGCTCTACCCCGACTCCGAGGAGTCGATCGCGGAGATGACCCGGGCGATCGACCAGTCGCGCCGGTTCGTCCACGTCGAGTTCTACATCGCGACACTCGACGACACCACGCGACCGTTCTTCGACGCGCTCGCCCGCGCACAGGCCCGCGGCGTCACCGTCCGGTTCCTGCTCGACCACTGGGCCAGCCGCGGTTACCCCGGGTACAAGGACACGCTGGCGTTCATGGACCGCGCCGGCATCGAGTGGCACCTCATGCTCCCGCTGCTGCCGCTGCAGGGGAAGTTCCAGCGACCCGACCTCCGCAACCACCGGAAGATCATGGTCATCGACGGCTCGGTCGCGTTCACCGGGTCGCAGAACCTGATCGACCCCTCGTACGACATCAAGTCGCACATCGAGAAGGGCATGGTCTACAAGGACCTGTTCGCCCGGTTCGAGGGACCGGTCGTCGCGGGGTTGAACGCACTGTTCGTCACCGACTGGTACAGCGAGACCGACGAACTGCTGCTCCGTGAGAGCGACCCCGTCCAGCGGGCCGACCGCGGCGACGCCCTCGACTGCCAGGTCGTGCCGTCCGGGCCCGGGTTCGACGGCGAGAACAACCTGCGCCTGTTCAACGCACTGCTCTACTCGGCGCAGAAGAAGGTGTCGATCACCTCGCCGTACTTCGTGCCGGACGACTCGATGCTCTACGCCATCACGACGACCGCCCAGCGCGGCGTCGAGGTCGAGCTCTTCGTCGGCGAGATGGGCGACCACGCCATGACGTGGCACGCGCAGCGCTCGTACTACGAGGGACTCCTCCGCGCCGGCGTGCGGATCTGGCTCTACCGGGCACCGACGATCCTGCACGCCAAGCACTTCACCATCGACGACGAGGTGTCGGTGATCGGGTCGAGCAACATGGACATGCGCTCGTTCAGCCTGAACCTCGAGGTCTCCGTGATGGTCCGGGGCCACCGCTTCGTCGACGCCCTGCGCGAGGTGCAGGACGCCTACAAGGAGCACAGCTTCGAGCTCACGCTCGACGAGTGGGTCGACCGTCCGCGCCGGTCCAAGGTGCTCGACAACGTCGCGCGGCTCACGGCAGCGCTGCAGTAGCGGACGACCGGGAGGCGCGGCTCGCCTCCGCCGCGCACGGTGCGTCGTCCTCCACCCGGTGCGACGTTGACAGCACGGTGCGTCGCGACAGCGTGTCACCCAGCGGGCAAGCCCGCGGTGAACGAACAACGCTGCACCGTGTGGCAGCGCTCCGACCAGGTCAGGGCGCCGTGCAACCACCCACGCACGGTGCGGCAGCGCTCCGACCAGGTCAGGACGCCGTGCAACCTCCCACGCACGGTGCGGACGGGAGGCGCGGCTCGTCTCTGCCGCGCACGGTGCGTCGTCCTCCACCCGGTGCGACGTTGGCAGCACGGTGCGTCGCGACAGCGTGTCACCCAGCGGGCAAGCCCGCGGTGAACGAACAACGCTGCACCGTGCGGCAGCGCTCCGGGACCGGATCGGCCCGGCAGGGGCGCTCAGCGCATCGGGACGAGGGACGCCAGGGCCGCGACGGCCCGCTCGAGCGGGCCCCGGCCGAGGAACCGGCGCCAGACCATCGCGAACACGACCGAGCCCAGCGCGAACCAGCCCCACGCCTCGGCCGACTCCGGGTACTCGGGCAGCATCGCGATCACCACGAGGTGTCCCGAGTAGATCGTCAGGGGCATCGACCCGACGGCGGCGAGCGGGAACGCGATCCGCTCGGCGACCCGCCCGCGCCCGTCGAACACCAGGGTGCAGAGCGCGATGACCGCCACCGCCACCCCCGCGGTGCCGATCACGTCGACCGTCGTCGACGAGTGGTCGCGCGGTGACAGGAAGAGCTGGGCGATGGCCTCGGCCGGCGTGCTGCCCTCGGCGGCGTACGGGACGCCCGGGAATGCGAACGCGGCCCCGGCCGGCAGCGGCGCCAGCACCGTGCCGACGACGTACGCGGTGGCGGCGACCAGTGCGCCGGACGCGAGGAGCACGACCTGCGTGCCCCGCATCTCCAGCCCGGCCCGGGCGACCGCGAGACCGACCAGGACGTACGCCAGGAAGGTGACCACGGGGTAAACCAGGCCGAGCTGCTGTCCGACCATGCCCGAATCGGCGTAGGCCGGTGCGGTCGCGACGGCGACGATCGGCGACAGCACGGCGCAGGCGCCCGCGATGGCGAGGAGCCACGCCGGGCGGACCCGGAGCACCGGGATCACCAGCAGGAACAGCACCCCGTACGTCGGCAGGATGACGTAGACCGGGGTGTCCAACGCGATGAGCACGAACCCGATTGCGACGACGGCCGCGGCGCGGACCGCCAGGCGCGCCCGGACCCGCCCGATCGTCGGGGGTCCTGGCGGAGTCGTGCGACCGCTCGTCAGGCCGATCGACACCCCCGCGAGGACGGCGAACAGCGTGGACGGGCGCCCGTGCGCCACGGCGGACCACGTCGAGGGATCGGACCAGTCGAGCTGGTCCGCGATGCCGCCGATGTGCGCGGCCATCATGCCGAGCAGCGCGACGGCCCGCGCGACGTCGACGCCCTGCAGTCGCACGCCGGACGCGGACGCGCCCCGCACCGCGGTGGGCGGGACGGGGCGCGTGTCGGTCATCGGTGTCAGTTCGTGGGCACGTCGACGCGACCGAGGGACACGTCGATCATCTCGTCGCGGGGCACGACCTTGATGCGCTCACGGCCCTCGGCAGCACCGAGCGCGAGCTCGTGGGTGTCCAGGCGGTGCCAGCCCTCGAGATCGGTGTACTCGACACCGCGCTCGCGGAGCAGCGCCGGGATCGCACCCTCGGAGGGGTCCTCCGGCGTCCACCAGCTCGCCTGGTCGTTGACGATGTGCTGCACGGTCTCCATGGCGTCGGACTTCGTGTGCCCGATGAGCCCGACCGGACCGCGCTTGATCCACCCGGTGGCGTAGACGCCCGGGATCTGCTGGTTGTCGTCGTCGAGGACCTGGCCCTCGTGGTTCGGGATGACGCCGTGGCGCTCGTCGAACGGCAGACCGGGCAGCGGGGAACCGAAGTAGCCGACGGCGCGGTAGGCCGCCTGGATCGGGATCTCACGGATCTCGCCCGTGCCCTCCACACCGCCCTCGCCGTTCGGCCGGGTGCGCTCGTACCGGATCGCGGTGAGGTTGCCCTGCTCGTCGCCGACGAACTCGGTCGGCTTCGCGTAGAAGTGCAGGTGCAGCCGCCGGCTCGCCTGACCGGTATCGCGGGTGCGCCACTGCTCGAGCACCCGGTTGATGACCATCACCTGCTTGTTCGTGGCGATCGCGGTCTTCGACGCCTCGTCGTGGTCGAAGTCCTCGTCGTAGACGACCATGTCGACGTCACGGACCTCGCCGAGCTCGCGGAGCTCGAGCGGCGTGAACTTCACCTGGGCGGGACCACGGCGGCCGAAGACGTGGACGTCCGTGACGGGCGACCCCTTGAGGCCCTCGTACACGTTCGCCGGGATCTCGGTCGGCAGCAGGTCGTCGGCGTGCTTCGCGAGGATGCGGGAGACGTCGAGCGCGACGTTGCCGACCCCGATCACCGCGACGCTCTCCGCGGTCAGCGGCCAGGTGCGCGGGACGTCGGGGTGGCCGTCGAACCAGCTGACGAAGTCGGCGGCACCGTAGGAACCCCGGAGGTCGACGCCGGGGACGTCCAGGTCGGCGTCCTTGATCGCGCCCGTCGAGAAGACGACCGCGTTGTAGTGCTTCTTCAGGTCCTCGAGGGTGATGTCCTCGCCGAAGCGGACGTTGCCGAACAGCCGGACGACACCGCGGTCGAGCACGTCGCGCAGAGCGTTGACGATGCCCTTGATCCGCGGGTGGTCGGGGGCGACGCCGTAGCGGACGAGTCCGTACGGCGCGGGGAGCTGCTCGAACAGGTCGATCGACACGTCGTGTCCGTGGGCCTCGCGCAGCAGGATGTCCGCGGCGTAGATGCCGGCGGGTCCGGCGCCGACGATGGCGATTCGGAGGGTGGGCACTGATCGTCTCCAGTTCGTTCGGGTGGGGTGCTCCCGGTGGTGCGTCCCGCGCGGCGACCGTGGGGTCGACCGGTCGCGGGTGGTGTTCAGCGGCTGCGGTCGACGACGGAGTCGGCGAAGCGGGTGAGCGCCCGCTTGACGGTGCCGTCGGGCAACGGGGCGAGGACGTCCACGGCTTCGCGGGCCCAGCGGACCGCGACCGTGCGCGTCGACGCAGTCGCCTCGTGGTCACGCAGTGCGGCGACGGCCGACTGGTACGGCACGGAGCCGACTGCGTCGTCCGGGGCGCCGTTCACGTCGCGCTCGATGCGCAGGACGAGGTCCTGCGCCGCCGGGTCGGTCGCCGCGTGCCGACGCAGGTGCAGCATCGGCAGCGTGTCGACGCCGGCACGGAGGTCGTTGCCGGCGATCTTGCCGGTCTTGTCCGTCGCGGGTGCCAGGTCGATGACGTCGTCGACGAGCTGGAAGGCGACGCCCACCTTCTCGCCGAAGGTCCCGACGGCGTCGAGGTAGGCACGGTCGGCGCCGGAGAACATGACACCGGCGCGGGCGGCGGTCGCGATGAGCGAGCCGGTCTTGTCGCTGAGCACCTGGATGTAGTGCTCGACCGGGTCGTCGTCGGGCTGCGGGCCGGTGGTCTCGTGCAGCTGCCCCATGCAGAGACGCTGGAATGTCTCGGCTTGCATCCGGATGCCCTCGGTACCCAGGTCGGCGGTGATGAGGCTGGCGCGGGCGAAGAGCAGGTCGCCGGTCAGGATCGCGACGTTGTTGCCGTACGTGATCTGCGCTGCGGGGACCCCGCGGCGGACGGGCGCTTCGTCCATGACGTCGTCGTGGTAGAGCGACGCCAGGTGGGTCGTCTCGATGCTGACGGCGGCCTTGACCACGGCGTCGGTCACCCCGTCGCCGAGCTGCGCGATGAGCAGCGTCAGCGTCGGACGGATCCGCTTGCCGCCCGCGGACAGCAGGTAGCGGCTCGTGGTGTCGGCGAGGGTGTCCGTGGAACGCATGGCGTCCTCGAGCCCCTGCTCGACGAGCTCGAGACCGTCGTCGACGGCGGCGATGAAGCGGCGGTCGGCGGGCGTGGCGAACAACCGCTCGCCGATGCCCAGCGAGGCGCGGAGGCTCGGCGCGCGACGTGCGACCGGGACGCTCGGATTCAAGTGCTGCTCCGTCTTCGGGGGATGGTGACCGGTCAGTCGTCGGCCGGGTCGACGCGCGGCTGCTCGCCGGTGGTCTGGTGGTCGCGGCGTGCCTTCGCACGACGGGCCGCGGACTCGCGCACCGTGTCGGCGACGGGCTTGCGGCCACGGTGCAGTGCGACGATACCGGCCGTGAGGTTGCGGTAGGCGACCACGGAGAACCCGACGCCGCGCAGCCACTGGGTGAGGACCTGCTGGTCCGGCCACGCGTCGATCGACTCGGCGAGGTAGCGGTAGGCGGCGGGGTTGCTGCTCGAGAGCTTCGCGATGCCCGGGAGCACGCGCTTCAGGTAGGTGCCGTAGCCGAGGCGCAGCAGCGCACGCGGCGGGGTCGAGAACTCGCAGATGACCACTCGGCCGCCGGGCTTGAGGACCCGCAGCATCTCGGCGAGCGCCTGCTTCGGGTCGTTCACGTTGCGCAGCCCGAACGAGATCGTGACGGCGTCGAACGTGTCGTCGTCGAAGGGCAGGTGCTCTGCATCGCCCTCGACGAAGGTGATCTCGGGGTGCCGCTCGCGACCGACCGCGATCATGCCGGCGGAGAGGTCGAGCGCGCTGACCTCTGCCCCCTTCTTCGCGAAGGCCGCGGCACTCGTCCCGGTGCCCGCGGCGATGTCGAGGACCTTCTCGCCGGGCTGGGGGTCGACCGCCCGCACCGTGGCGACACGCCACAGCGGTGCGTTGCCCGCCGACAGGATGTCGTTCGTGAGGTCGTACTTGGCCGCGACGTCGTCGAACATCGCCGCCACCTCGTCCGGCCGCTTGTTCAGGTCCGCTCTGCTCACCCGACCAATCCTAGAGGTCCCGACCGTACGTTCACCGGACTCGCAGCGACGGCCCACGCGTCGAGCGCGCGGCCAGGTGGTCCACCGACCGCGCGTAGCATCGGAGCCGTGACCCGAACCACCACGGCGGCGCCCCCGCTGACGGTCTCCACCCGGATCCTCGACGACCCGGGCACCGTCCTCCGCCACACCCTGCGCGACCGTCCACTGGCCTTCGTCCGGAACGGTGACGGCATAGTCGGCATCGGGGAGGCGCTGCGGTTCACGTTCACCGGCGCCGACCGGATGCGCGACGCCGCCGCGGTGTGGCGCACCGTCGTGGAGTCGGCCGTCGTCGACGACCCGGTGCAGTTGCGCGGCTCGGGCCTGGTCGCGTTCGGCTCCTTCGCCTTCGCCGACGACTCCGCCGACGAGAGCGTCCTGATCGTCCCGCGCGTGGTCATCGGCCGTCGGCGCGGCAAGGCCTGGCTCACGGCGATCGACACGACCGTCGGCGCCGAGCCACTCACGTTCACGCGGACCTCGGTGCCGGTCCCCCACGTCGGACCACACGTCTCCGTCGCGCTGCACCCCGGCCGGATCGACGAGGACGCCTACGCCGCGAACGTCGCCGAGGCCGTGCGGCGCATCGCTGCCGGGAGCGCGCAGAAGGTCGTCCTCGCCCGCGATCTCGTCGGCAGGATGCCAGCGGACGCCGACCACCGCGCCCTGCTGCTCGACCTCGCCGCCGCCTACCCGCAGTGCGTCACGTTCGCGGTCGACGGCCTGGTCGGTGCGACCCCCGAGACGCTCGCCCGCACCGACGGCACCCGGTTGACGGCGCGGGTGCTGGCCGGCAGCGCCGCACGCGGTGCCGACGAGGTGTCGGACCGTGCCGCTGCCGAGGCCCTCGCCGCCAGCGCGAAGGACGTCGAGGAGCACGCGTTCGCGATCGACAGCCTGCTCGCCTCGCTCCGCCCGCTCGTGACCGAGTTGCGCGCCGACCCCGAGCCGTTCCGGCTGCAGCTGCCGAACCTGTGGCACCTGGCGACCGACGTGCAGGCGACGCTGCCGCCGGACACCACCTCGCTCGATGTCGCCGACGCCCTGCACCCGACCGCCGCCGTCGCGGGTACCCCGACCGACGTGGCCGTCCGACTCGTCGCCGAGCTCGAGGGCGTCGACCGCGGCCGCTACGCCGGCCCGGTGGGCTGGATGAGCGCCACCGGCGACGGCGAGTGGATGCTGGCGCTCCGCAGCGCCCGCATCGACGACGACGGCACCGTCCGGGCCTGGGCGGGCGCGGGCGTCGTCGCGGGGTCGGAACCGGCGCGCGAGGTCGCCGAGACCGCCCTGAAGTTCCGACCGGTCACCGACGCGCTGGCCTGAGCGCCGCGTCAGTCGGCCAGCGGGACCTCGATCACGACCCGCTCGGCCGGGTCGGTGAGCACCCGCTCGAGGTCGCCCCACGTCTCCGCGCGGCGGTACTCCCAACCGAGCCCGGTCACGACCCGTTCGACGTCGACGTGCTGCGGGGTCGACATCATCCGGCGCATGTCCTCTGGTGGAGTGGTGCGTGCCACCTCGAGCCCGCGGAAGATCGCGCCGCCGTGGTCGTTGCCGACGACGACCTGGACCCGGTGCGTGCGCTCCTCTGTCCCGGTGACGAACGCCCCGAGGTCGTGCAGCAGGGTCAGGTCGCCGAGCAGCACGCGCGTGGTGCCCACCGACGCCGACGACTGTTCCAGGGCCGCGGCGATCCCGAGCGCCGTCGACACGGTGCCGTCGATGCCGGCGAGCCCGCGGTTCGCGTGCACCCGGATCTTCTTGCCGAGCACGCGCCCGTCGGCGACGCGGATGATCTGCGAGGCGCCGAACACGAGCCGGTCGTGCGGCCACGTCACGCCCCACACGGCGTCGGCGAGCATCGCGCGGTCGACGGGTCGTCGACGGAGGGCGACCTCGTCGCGCAGGAACTTGTTGCGTTCGGCGCGGTCCGGGGACCGCTTGGCACCGAGGTCGGGTCCGGCGTCACCGTCGCCCAACAGCTGACGGCTCGCGCCGACCCAGCGCCCGACCCACGCACGGTGCTCCGGCCGGGTCCGGCCCGTCACGCGGACGTCGGACACGAAGGTGGTCAACGATTCGCTGGGCCCACGCCGCCGGTTCCCGGGCGACGCGCCAGCGGCGTCCGGGCCGTGCCGGTGGGGAGAGGCGCGGGCCGGGTCGAAGGGATCGGCCGCGTGTCCGCGGACCACGAACGTCTCGACCCCCTGCCGCTGCAGGAGCGCCGGGACCTCGCGACTGAGGGTGGGGTGGCCGAGCACGACGGCACGACGGACCACGCCGCCGAAGTCCTGGTCGCGCAGGAGTTCGCGGTAGGTGACGACGAGGTTCCGGCCGAACCGTGCGCCGCTGGAGACCTCGGCGAGCAGGGGCGCGCCGAGCTCCCACGCGATGCGCTCGGCGTCCTCGCCGGCGTCGTGCCCGGCGATGACGACCGTGCCCGGTTCGTCGTCCGGCGACAGCTCGGCCACCGGGAGTCCGCCGTGCGCACGACGGGTGGCGAACGCGGTGTCGACCTCGTCGTCGGGGACGCCCTGCACGCGGTCGGCGTCGAGGCCGGCGGACAGGGGTTCACGGAACGCGACGTTGAGCTGCGCCGGCCCCGGCTGTCCGGTGTGTCCGGCGGCTGCGGCGACGGCCTGGCGGGCGAGGTCGCGGAGCGCTGCACGCACCGAGGCGTCGGCTCCGTGCGCAGCGGGCGCCTCGACGTCGCGGACGAAGGCGACCGCGTCGCCGAACAGCCCCGGCTGGACGGTGGTCTGGTTGCTTCCGATGCCGCGGAGCTCGTCCGGCCGGTCGGCGCTCAGCACGATCATCGGCACACCGGAGTGGTGCGCTTCGAGGACGGCAGGGTGCAGGTTGGCGACGGCGGTGCCCGAGGTCGTCACGACGGCGGCCGGTCGACCGGACTCCACCGCGAGACCGAGGGCGAAGAACCCGGCGGTGCGCTCGTCGAGCCGGACGTGGACGGTCAGGCCGCCGGCACGCTCGAGGGCGACGGCCGCGAGCGCCAGGGCCTGGGATCGCGAGCCCGGACTGACGACGACGTCGGTGACGCCGGCGCGCACGAGTTCCTGCAGCAGCGTCAGGGCAGCATCCGTCGCCGGACTGCCCGATCCGGCGGGACCGTCAACGATCGGTGCGGCCGTCGTCGTCTCGGTCGTGGAACTGGTCTTCGAGGTCTCGGAGGGTCGCGTCGTCCTGGTCCTTGTCCGTGAGGGTGTCCCCCGGAACGGGCGTGGTGCCGAGGAAGTCCGGGTCGTCTTCGGGTCCACGGTACCGGGCGGTCGTGCCCGGCGACGCCGGTGAGCGGCCGAGCAGGAACCAGAGCACCCCACCGAGGACGGGGAGGACGATCACGAGGAGGATCCAGACACCGCGCCTGAGGGATCGGACACGTTCGCGGGGCATCGTCGCGCAGTCGATGGCCGCGTACACCGTGAAGGCGACAGCGGCGACGACGACGATCAACCACAAGCGGACCATGCCCAGGAGTCTAGGTCGCGAGCCTGTGACGACCCTGCCGGTCGGCCGTCCGTAGACTCGCAGGGTGAAAGCGTGGCTCCTGTACACCCTGGCCCGGCTCGGCATCTTCGCGGCGGCGCTCGTGCTCCTCCGGCTCCTGACCCCGATGCCCTGGTACTGGGCGACGATCATCGCCGCCCTCGTCGGGCTGCTGGTGTCCTACATCGCGCTCGCCGGACTCCGCACCAAGGTCGCCCTGAGCCTGGCGAACCGCCGCGGTGGCCCGGAGCGCGATGCGGACACCGACTTCGAGGACGACTTCGTCGACGCGGCGGACACCGACGCCGCGGACACCCCGACCGTGCGCCCGGTGTCGGACGCCGACCGGCACGCGGCGCGCCGGGACACCGACGCGGAGTAGCCCGGCGGAGTCCTACGGCTGGACGGCGAGCGTGATGCCGAGCACGACGCCGAAGACCAGCGAGGCGAACGACGACAGCTGCAGTGCCGTGATGAGTTCACGGGGCTTGCGGGACGACACCCCGATCGCGAGCGCCGGCAGGGCCAGCAGCAGCGAGAAGTACGTGAAGCCCGTGCGGAAGTAGAGCAGGACGAACCAGAGCAGCACGACGTACGGCAGCAGCAGGAACAGGCCGTACAGCACCCGTGCCACCGGTCGTCCGACGACGACGGCCAGGGTGCGCTTGCCGGCGAGACGGTCCTCGTCGATGTCGCGGATGTTGTTCACCATCAGCACCGCGCAGGCGAAGAACCCGGCGGCGACCGCGGCGGCCCACCCGCTCGTGGTGGCCTGGCCGATGAGCACGTACTGGGTGCCGAGCACGGCGACGAGGCCGAAGAACACGAAGACGAAGACCTCGCCGAGCGCGTTGTACCCGTAGGGCTTCTTGCCGCCGGTGTAGAACCACGCGGCGACGATGGCCGCGGCGCCGACGAGCAGCAGCCACCACAGCTGGGTGAGCACCACGATGACGATCCCGGCGACCGCAGCCAGCCCGAAGAACGTCAGCGCGACGGTCAGCACCGTGCGGGGCTTCGCGAGCCCGGCCCCCGTCAGTCGAGCGGGGCCGACGCGGTACTCGTCGGTGCCGCGGACCCCGTCGGAGTAGTCGTTGCTGTAGTTCACGCCGATCTGCAGGAACAGTGCCACCGCCAGGGCGAGCAGCGCGATGGCGAGGTGCCCGTCCTGCGCCAGGAACGCACCGAAGTCGCCCGTGGTGCCGCTGTCGACGAAGCCCACGGTGGTGCCGAGCACCACGGGGACGACGCCGAGCGTCAGGGTGCGGAGCCGTGCCCCGCCGATCCAGTCCCGCGCGGTCGCCCGGCGCTTCGAGCGGACTGGGGCCGCAGCCTTGGCCGGGTTGCCCGAGCGGCCCTGCTTGTGCGTCGTGTTCTTCGTTCGTGCCACGACCACCGATCCTATCCGCGCCGCGACGCACCGCACCGCGGTGCCGACGCGCGGGCCTACGAGGACGCCATGTCCTGGATCGCCCGCCGGTCGGGCTTGCCGGACGCGAGCATCGGCAGCCGGTCGACCACCACCACCGCGGCCGGACGTGCCGCTCGGCCGAGGGCGTCGCCCACGTGGGACCGGACGGTGTCGAGGTCGAGCGGCTGCTCGGTGACGACGACCGGCACCTCGCCCCACTCCCCCGAGGCCCGTCGGGTGACGACTGCACCGTGCTGGTCGGGCAGGTCGCGCACGAGCCGCTCCACCGCGCCGAGCCGGACCTTCTCGCCGCCGGAGATCACCACGTCGTCGAGGCGTCCGAGCACCCGGACCACCCCGTCCGACACCGCGGCGGTGTCCCCCGTGCGGTACCAGCGCAGGCCGTCGCGCTCGACGAAGGTCGCAGCCGTGCGGTCCTCGTCGCCGAGGTACCCCTCGGCGAGCATCGGACCCGCCAACTGGAGCTCCTCGTCCACCACCGCGGTGCGGACGGTCCCGAACGGCACGCCGTCGTACACGCAGCCGCCGCTCGTCTCGCTGGCGCCGTAGGTCGTCACGATGCGCACGCCCGCGGCGACCGCTCGCTCGCGGAGCGCCGCCGGGGTCGCCTGCCCGCCGACGAGGACCGCGTCGAACCTGCCCAACGCAGCCGTCGCGCGGTCGTCGTCGAGCACGCGGGCGAGCTGCACGGGGACGAGCGACGTGTAGCGACGGGGAGCCGCTGGGCCGGTGACGAGCTGGTCCACGGCGTCCGCGAACGCCGTGGCGTCGAAGTGCCCCGGTGCCACGACGACCGGCGTCGTCCCCGCGGCGATCGAGCGGGTCAGGACGTTGAGGCCCGCGATGTAGTGCGTGGGCAGCGCCAGCACCCAGCTGCCCGGTCCGCCGAGCGCTGCGTCCGCCGCTGCGGCACCGGCGAGGAGCGCCTCGGACGAGAGGGCCACGCGCTTGCCGGTGCCGGTGGACCCGCTCGTCTCGACCACCAGGGCGACCCGCTGCCGGACGTCGGCCGGTGGCGGGGTCGGCAGCGCCGGTGTCCCTTCGGCGACGGGGAGCAACGCGGGGCCGCCGGCGAGCGCTGCCTCCAGGCCGCGGAGCACCGCCAGCGGATCCGACGTGCCCAGCGCGACCAGCGGACGGGTCATGCCGGCACCGCCGGGCTCAGTAGTGCCACGGGAACGACGTCCACTCGGGGGCGCGCTTCTCGAGGAACGAGTCGCGGCCCTCGACGGCCTCGTCGGTGCCGTAGGCGAGCCGCGTCGCCTCGCCCGCGAAGACCTGCTGGCCGACCATCCCGTCGTCGACGGCGTTGAACGCGTACTTGAGCATCCGGATCGCCGTCGGGGACTTGCCGAGGACGATCTCACCCCAGCGGATCGCCTCACGCTCGAGGTCCTCGTGCGGGACGACCGCGTTCACCGCACCCATCTCGTACGCACGCTGCGCCGAGTACTCCTGCGCGAGGAAGAAGACCTCGCGCGCGAACTTCTGGCCGATCTGCTTGGCGTAGTAGGCGCTGCCGTAGCCGCCGTCGAACGACCCGACGTCGGCGTCGGTCTGCTTGAACCTGCCGTGCTCGGCGCTCGCGATGGTCAGGTCGCAGATCGCGTGCAGCGAGTGCCCGCCGCCGGCTGCCCAACCGGGGACCACGGCGATGACGACCTTGGGCATCATGCGGATCAGGCGCTGCACCTCGAGGATGTGCAGTCGTCCCATCGACGCCTGCGCGGCGGCCGGGTCGACTCCCTCGGGCGGCGCACCCTCGTCGCCGACGTACTGGTAGCCGCTGCGCCCCCGGATGCGCTGGTCGCCGCCGGAGCAGAACGCCCAGCCGCCGTCCTTCGGGCTCGGGCCGTTGCCGGTCAGCAGGACCACGCCGACGCGGGGGTCCTGGCGGGCGTCGTCGAGCGCCCGGTAGAGCTCGTCGACGGTGCGCGGACGGAAGGCGTTCCGTACCTCGGGCCGGTCGAACGCGACCCGGACGATCCCCTTGGAGACGTGCTTGTGGTACGTGATGTCCGTGAACTGCTCCGCGATCGGAGCCGCGGTCCAGACGTCGGGGTCGAACAGGTCGGAGACGGGAGCAGCCATGCCCCCAACGTACCGCCGCCGGTCAGGCGCCCATGCCGGTCAGGACCTCAGGGGCGACGAACACCAGGATCACGATGAGGATCACCGGGTTGGCGAAGAAGGCCACCACGACACCGATCGCCCCGTACCACCGGCCGAGGCCACCGACGGCCGCGACGAAGCCGAGCACCGCCGCGATGAGGGTCAGGAAGACCACGACGAAGCAGATCCCGAACGCGAACTCGGTGTCACCGCCCATGAAGACCGCGAAGGCGCTGGCGTCCACCGCGGCGGACACCACCGCGAGGCCGAGGGCGATCTTGCCGACGATCGGGCTGCGGCGCTTCCGACCCGCCGTCTGGCGGACGTCGACGGTGTTCTGCTGCATGAGCCGCGCGAACTCGTCGGTGTCGCGACCGGGGCGCTGCGCACGCTGCTGCGGTTCCCGCGCCACCGCGCCTCCCTCGTTCCGGACGGTTCGATCCGGGTCGTGACCAGTGCCGACCGAGGCCGACCGATGCATGCTAATGCCCTGCCCTGGCGGTCCCCTCCGAGGAACCGGCAGGTGCCCTGGGTGCGGTGGGAGGATGGCCGACGTGCTCCCCGACCTCGCCGAACTCACCGCCGACGCGCACGTGGTCGCCCTGCCCATGCGGGTGCGGTTCCGCGGCATCACCACGCGCGAGGCGCTCGTCCTCCGCGGCCCCTCGGGCTGGACCGAGTTCTCACCCTTCGTCGAGTACGACGACGCCGAGGCCGCCGCGTGGCTCCGGGGCGCGATCGACTTCGGCTGGACCGAGCACGAGGCCGCCGCCGACTCGGTGCCGGTGAACGCCACGGTGCCGGCGATCGCCCCGGACCAGGTCGCCGCACTGCTCGCGCGCTACCCCGGGTGCACCACCGCCAAGGTCAAGGTCGCCGAACCCGGCACCACCGTCGACGACGACGTCGCCCGGGTCGCCGAGGTCCGACGGGTGATGGGCCCCGCGGCCGCCGTCCGGGTGGACGCCAACGGGCTGTGGAGTGTCGACCAGGCCACCGAGGGGCTCGAACGCCTCGCCCCCTTCGACCTGCAGTACGCCGAGCAGCCCTGTCGGACCGTGCCGGAGCTCGCCGCGCTGCGGGCACGGATCGACGGCCTCGGGGTGCGGATCGCCGCGGACGAGAGCGTCCGCAAGGCCGCTGACCCCCTCGCCGTCGCACGAGCCGGAGCGGCTGACGTCCTGGTCGTCAAGGCACAACCGCTCGGGGGCGTCACCGCGGCGCGCACGGTCATCGCCGAGGCCGGGCTGCCGTGCGTGGTCTCCAGTGCGCTCGACACCTCGGTGGGCCTCGGCATGGGCGCGTTCCTCGCCGCGGCTGCGATGTCCCCGGGGTACGCCGCCGGGCTCGGGACCGCCGCGATGTTCGCGTCCGACGTCACCGTGGACCCGCTGCTGCCCGTCGGGGGCCGCGTGCCGGTGCGACGGGTCGCGGTGTCGGCGGACCTGCTCGACCGGAACGCCGCGTCGCCGGAGCGGACGGCGTGGTGGCTCGCGCGGGTGGCGCGGGTGCACGCCGTACTGGCCGCCGCGTAGACCCGTCTTCCCGGCCCTGCACGCGACCGGACGACGGACGGGAGGCACGGTGCCAGCTGGCACCGTGCCTCCCGTCCGGTCCTGGTCGCGACCAGAGCCGCGTCAGTGACGCGCGTCGTTCACAGGCCCGAGTAGCTGTGCAGGCCCTTGAAGAAGACGTTGACGACCGAGAAGTTGAACATCACGGCGGCGAAGCCGATGAGCGCCAGCCAGGACGACCGCGCACCGCGCCAGCCGCGGGTCGCACGGGCGTGGATGTACCCGGCGTAGACGACCCAGATGATGAAGGTCCAGACCTCCTTGGTGTCCCAACCCCAGTACCGGCCCCAGGCACGCTCCGCCCAGACCGCACCGGCGATCAGGGTGAAGGTCCAGAGGACGAAGCCGACGAGCAGGACGCGGTAGGTCAGGACCTCGAGGCGGTCGGCGTCCGGCAGGGTCGCCATGAAGCGGAGCTTGCCCGAGGCGGTCCGGCCCTGGCGGTACGTCTGCACGAGCTGCGCCACCGCGAGCCCCGCACCGAGCGCGAAGAACCCGGTGCCGGCGATCGCCACGAAGACGTGGATGACGAGCCAGTACGACTGCAGCGCCGGCTGCAGCGGCACGACGGGGACCCAGTAGTTCACCGTCGCGATGCCGAGCAGGATGATCGTCAGCCCGGTGATGAAGACGCCGAGGAACTTCAGGTTCTGCCAGAACTGCACGAGCAGGAAGATGAGCGTGATGAGCGCCGTGCCGGTGAGCGAGAACTCGAACATGTTGCCCCACGGCACACGGTCGGCCGCGATGCCGCGCAGGACCACCGATGCGACGTGCAACACCAGCGCGAGGACGGTCATGGCCATGCCGACGCGCTCGAACTTCGTGCCGCGCGCGGCCGAGCCGCCGGCGTTCGCCGGGGGTGCCGCGACCGGTTCGAGCACGACGGTGCCGCCCCGGACGGTGGCGACGGTCTTCGCCGAGTGGGCCGCGCCCACCGAGGCGGTCGCCGCAGCTTCGTCCGAGTCCGCACCAGCGTTCTTCGCCGCTGCCGTCACCTCGCCGGAGCGTTTCGCCATGTCCAGCGCGAACGAGATGAACGCGATGACGTAGACCGCCATCGCGGAGTACGTCAGCACGACCGAGTAGGTCGCGAGGTTCGTGGTCATGTCGTTCACTGGGGCATCCTAACTCCGAGGTCCGACGTGTGGCGCTGTGCGATGTCCGCGACGGCCCGTTCGAGGTTGGGGTCCTCACCGCGGGCGAGGCCCGCGTACTCCAAGTCGTACTCGCCGTGCTCTGCACCCTTGCGGGGGACGACCTTCACCCACACGCGTCGGCGCGGGACGAAGAGCGACGTGAGCAGCCCGAGCGTCGAGAGCAGCGCGAAGGCGGCGACCCACGCCTGCGACGGGTCGTGGTGCACGTCGAGCGACACGTAGCGCTTGACGCCGTCGAAGGTGATCGACCCGGCACCGTTCGGCAGCTTCTTGGTCTGCCCGGGCTCGAGCGCGATGCTCGCCGTGTCGGACTGACGGCCGGCGATCTGCGTGAGGCCCTTGGTGTCGAGCGTGTAGACGCTCTGCGGCACGCCGCTGTCGAGGCCGAGGTCGCCGGTGTAGACCTGCAGCGTCAGCAGCGGGTTCTGCGTGTCCGGGTAGGCGCTCGTGTACGCACCCGAGGCGAGCTTCGACGCTGTCGGGTAGAAGAACCCGACCATGCCGAGCTGGTCCGGCAGCGCGTCCGGCACCTTGATGACTCCGGTGGACGTGTAGTTCGCGTCCTCGGGCAGGAACGGCACGACGTCCTGGAACGCCACGTTGCCCTCGCCGTCGCGCACCGTGACGTTCATCGCGTAGCCGTTGCCGAGCAGGTAGACGTTGGTGCCGCCCACGTGCAGCGGGTCGTTCACGCCCAGACGGCTGGTCGTCGACTCGCCGCCCTTCTCCTTGCTCGTCACGGTCGCCGAGTAGTCGAGCGCCTGGCCGAGGGCGTCGAGGTTGCGCTCCTCGTACTTCGTGACGAACTTGTCGAGCGTCAGGTTGTAGCCCTTGAGGTCGGTCTGCTGGAACCAGCGACCCGGGTTGAACGAGTCGTAGGAGCCGAGGACGTTCGAGAACGTCTGCCCCTCGACCAGCAGCCGCTGGCCGGTGAACCCGAACCCGCCGCCGACACCGACGGCCAGCAGGACACCGACGAGCGCCGCGTGGAACACCAGGTTGCCGGTCTCGCGCAGGTAGCCGCGCTCCGCGCTCACCGAGTCGCCGAAGCGCTCGACGCGGTACCCGGAGCGCTTCAGGATCGCCATCGCGCGCGTCACCGCGTGCTCGCTGGACGGGAGGCCCGTGGTCACGTCGATCCCGGTGGTGCCGTCGATCATCGCGTCGGGCTGCACCGCCACGGTGCGGAAGCCCGCCAGTCGCGTCAGGTGGACGGGGGTCCGGGGCGGACGTGTCCGGAGCGCCTGCCAGTGGTGCTTCGTGCGCGGCACGATGCAGCCGATCAGGGAGACGAACAGCAGCAGGTAGATCGCCGAGAACCACACCGACGTGTAGGTGTCGAAGACCTGCAGCTTGTCGAGGATCGGGTAGAGCGTGGCGTGGTCGGCCTTGTACTGGACGACACCGTTCGGGTCGGCGGTACGCTGCGGCACGAGCGAGCCCGGGATCGCCGCGAGGGCGAGCAGCATGAGCAGGAACAGCGCGGTGCGCATGCTCGTGAGCTGTCGCCAGAAGAACCGGAGCGTGCCGACGAAGCCGAGCTTCGGCTGGTTGATGCCGGCGTCGCCGGGTCCGGAGCCGTCGACGTGGTCGGACGGTCGCTGCGGGTCCGACGCGGTGTCGGCGCCCGTCGCTTCGGTTTCGGGATCAGACCGCGGGGACAAAGCTCTGGATCACCGCCCCGACGCTCGACATGACGGCCGACCAGATTCCGGTGACCATGAGCAGACCGATGACGATCAGGATCGCTCCTCCGATGATGTTGACGGTGCGCATGTGCCGCTTCACGGCGCGGATCGCACCGGTCGCCCAGCCGGCCCCGAGGGCGACGAGGACGAACGGGATGCCGAGGCCCAGGCAGTACGCGACGCCGAGCCACATGCCCTGCCAGGCACTGCCCGACTGCACGCTGAGCAGGTTGATGGCGGCGAGGGTCGGGCCGAGGCACGGGGTCCAGCCGAGGCCGAACACGATGCCGAGCAGCGGGGCGCCGACGAGTCCGGTCGCGGGCGTCCAGCTCGGCTTGATGGTGCGCTGCATGAACGTGAACCGGCCGACGAACACCAGCCCCATCGCGATGACGACGACGCCCAGGATCTGCGTGATGAGGTCGCGCCACCGCACGAGCCAGAACCCGAGCGCGCCGAACACCGTCGTGTACGCGACGAAGACCGCCGTGAAGCCGAGGATGAACAGGAGCACGCCGAGCACGACCCGCCCGCGGCGCTGCCCGCCCTCGGCGATCCCACCGACGTACCCGAGGTAGCCGGGCACGAGCGGGAGCACGCACGGCGACAGGAACGAGACGAGTCCCGCGAGCGCCGCCACGGGCAGCGCGACGGCCATCTGGCCGCTGAGGATCGCCTCGGCGAAGGGGTTGGAGGCCACGGGTCAGGAGGCCTTGCCGGCGTCGACTTCGTCGCTGATCAGGGTCTTCAGGATGCTCGTGCCGTCGACGGCGCCGAGCACCCGGGCAGCCACACGGCCCTTGGTGTCGAGGACGATCGTGGCCGGCACGGCGTTCGGGGCGATCTGACCGGACAGGGCGAGCTGCATCGTGCCGGTCTTCTGGTCGAGGACGGTCGGGTAGTCGACGCCGAAGGTGCGCTCGAAGGCGGCTGCGGTCGCTGCCTCGTCGCGGACGTTGACGCCGATGAACGCGACGTCGTCGGCACCGGCGTAGGACTCGTGCACCTCGTTGAGGTACTTCGCCTCGGCGCGGCACGGCGGGCAGCTCGCGTACCAGAAGTTCAAGACGACGACCTTGCCCTTGAGGTCCTTCGACGAGACGGTGTCGCCGTCGGAG
Organism: Curtobacterium sp. PhB142; assembly: GCF_004341255.1. Lineage (NCBI taxonomy): Bacteria > Bacillati > Actinomycetota > Actinomycetes > Micrococcales > Microbacteriaceae > Curtobacterium > Curtobacterium sp. PhB142. Next base: position 272,038 of record NZ_SLUT01000003.1, read on the forward strand.
TCCTTCGCCTCGAAGTCGACCGCGTCGGACCGCTTGTCGGCGGTGACCTCGGTCACCGCGCCGTCGCCGGAGATGTAGTTCTGGGTGGTGCCGTTGCCGTACTGCTTGGCGAGGCCACCGTTGTCCGACGAGCACCCGGACAGGACGAGCGCCGCGGCGACCGCCGTCGCTGCGAGGACCGCGAACCGCTTGCTGATGACGCTCACACTGCTCCTTCGTCGATGGCGGTCGCGCGCAGCTCCTGCGCGGGATCCGTGTACCCGACCTCGGTGAACCGACCGGTCGACGTGGCGGGTACCCGTTCGACGGTCGTGATGCTCGACAGGTCGCAGCGGCGCTTGCGTGGGTCGTGCCAGAGCGACTCCCCCGCGAGCTTCCGGTGGACCGTCCAGATCGGCAGCTGGTGGCTGACCAGGACGACGTCGCCGCCGTCCACGCTCTCCCACGCCGTGGTCATCGCGGCGAGCATGCGGTTCGCGATCGACTCGTACGCCTCGCCCCAGCTCGGCCGGAACGGGTTCGCGATCCAGGGCCACTCCGCCGGACGGCCGAGCGAACGCTTCGTGAAGCCCGGGGGCTGCCCCTCGTACCGGTTCGTCGGCTCGATCAGGCGCTCGTCCAGCGTGACGTCGAGCCCGTACGCGGCCGACCACGGCGCCGCGGACTCCTGCGTGCGCTGCAGCGGCGAGGCGACGATCCGGCGCACGTCGACACCGGCGTCCTTCCACGCGGTCGCCGAGGCGAGGGCCATCTGCTTGCCGAGGTCGCTCAGTCCGAAGCCCGGGAGCCGCCCGTACAGGACGCGGTCGGGGTTGTGCACCTCACCGTGCCGGACGAGGTGGAGTCGGGTGGCGGGCATGGGTTCCAGTGTAGGTCGCCCACCGGTGCTCACCGGCCCCACAGCCGATTCACCGGATGCGGAAGCGCTCAGCCGAGCTCGCCCGACAACCGCCCGTGGATGGCCACCGACCCGGTGTTGAGGCCCACGACCTCGACCGTGGACCCGTGCTTGGCGAACCGCTGCTCGACGCCGTCCAGCGCCGCGACCGTCGAGGCGTCGAAGACGTGCGCGTCGGACAGGTCGATGACCACGTGCTCCGGGTCCACGGCGTAGGAGAACCGCGTGACGACGTCGTTCGACGACGCGAAGAACAGGGCGCCGCGCACCCGGTACCGCACGGTGTGCTCGTCGACCGGCTCGCGGACGACGGTGACGACGTGCGCCGCCCGGCGAGCGAAGACCAGTGCTGCGACGACGACCCCGACGAGCACGCCGGTCGCGAGGTTCTCGGTCACGACGACCACCACGACGGTGATGAGCATGACGGCGGTCTCCCCGAGGGGCATCCGCCGCAGGGTTCGCGGACGGATGCTGTGCCAGTCGAAGGTCGCCACGCACACCATGAGCATCACGGCGGTCAGCGCAGCCATCGGGATCTCGGCCACGAGGTCGTGCAGCACGATCGTCAGGACGAGGACCGACGCACCGGCGACGAAGGTCGAGATCCGGGTCCGTGCGCCCGCGGTCTTCACGTTGATGACCGTCTGGCCGATCATCGCGCAACCACCCGTGCCGCCGAAGAAGGCCGACGCGATGTTGGCGACGCCCTGCCCCCAGGACTCCCGCCACTTGCTCGAGCCGGTCTCGGTGATGGAGTCGACGAGCTGCGCGGTCAACAGGGTCTCGATGAGGCCGACGATCGCGACGCCGAACGCGTACGGCGCGATGATCTGCAGCGTCTCGAAGGACAAGGGGGTGACGATGCCGTTGAACCCGGGAAGTGCGGTGGGCAGCTCGCCCTCGTCGCCGACCGTGGGGACGACGACGCTGAAGAGCATGGTGATGCCGGTGATCACGACGACCGCGATGAGCGGCGCGGGCACCGCCTTGGTCAGGAACGGGAAGCCGACGATGATCGCGATGCCGAGGGCGGTGAGCGGCCAGACGACGAACGGGACGTCGGGGCCGAGCAGGTTGGGCAGCTGCGCGGTGAAGATGAGGATGGCCAACGCGTTGACGAACGCCACGTTGACGCTGCGCGGGATGAAGCGCATCAGGCGCGCGACCCCGAGGAACCCGAGCACGAGCTGGAACACGCCACCGAGGACGATCGCGGGCACGAGGTACTCGATGCCGTGTTCACGGACGAGCGGCGCGATGACCAGGGCCACCGAACCGGCCGCGGCGGACACCATCGCCGGACGGCCGCCGACGATCGAGATGACGACGGCGATGATGACGCTCGAGAACAGGCCGACCGCGGGGTCGACCCCGGCGACGACGGAGAACGAGATCGCCTCGGGGATGAGCGCGAGCGCGGTGACGACACCGGCGAGGACCTCGCGGGTCAGCATGCGGGGTGAGCGGAGGGCGGTGAGGACGCTCGGGGCCGCCGGCGCGTGTGTGATCACGGACATCGATCGGAACTCTACCCTCACGTGAGGGTAGAGTTGTGCACTGTGAGCACCACCGACACCCCGGACACGATGCACATCGGCGAGCTGGCGGACCGTGCCGGCATGTCCCTGCGGACGATCCGCCACTACGACGAGGTCGGGCTGCTCGTGCCGAGCGGCCGCACCACGGGCGGGTTCCGGGTCTACACCGCGCAGGACCTGGACCGGCTGCTCGTGATCCGCCGCATGAAGCCACTCGGGTTCACGCTCGACGAGATGGCGGACCTGCTGCGGGTCGTCGACGCGCTGGCGGCGAAGGACCCCGACGACGAGCCCGCGCTGGCTGCACGCCTCGACGAGTACCTCGACGACGCCCGGGCCCGGCACGCCAAGCTCGTCGAGCGCGCCGGCATGGCCGAGGAGTTCATCGGCACCCTGGGGTCACTCCGCGCTTCGCTCCCCTGACCGTGCGGCACCCACCGCCGCAGTGGCCCCCGGGCGCGCACGCTCGGCGCGGAGTCGCGCGCGCTCGGCGCGGAGTCGCGCGCGCTCGTGGTGGGCTGCGTCCCACTCGCGCAAGCGACGTCGGATCTCGTCGTGCTCCCAGATGACACGGCGCGCCTTCCTCGGTCGGAACCGGTACTTCCGCCTGATGCGTTCTCGCCACTCGGCCTCTCGACGCTCCAAGAGCTCGACCACCGGATCACGCTCCGTCACTCCGTGTTCGTCCACGTTGCCTCTCTTCCCGTGATGAGTTCCAACACGATGTTGCCCACCGCCTCGTCGTCGTCGCGAAGAATCTGCATTTCGTACATCGCTTTCGCGCTGGCACGACCGAGCTCAGCGCGACCGATGTCGTCGGCGCACGTCTGGTCCACCGTCCAGACGAAGCGCGACCACGCCCGGTCCCGCTGCTCGCGCGCGACGTCCCGCCGCCACCGGACGACCGCCCACAGCCCACCGACGAACGCCGCGAGCAGCGTGAACGCCGCCGTGCACAGCGCTGCTGCCACGACCGCGACCGCCGCAGGCGGCCAGGTCGCGAGCTCCCCCGTCCCCGTCCCCACCCGGTCCCCCTCTCGTCTCGCGACCCGGCCACGTCGAGAACGCTACGGACCCACTCGACGCCCCACGGGCCTCCCGGTCAGACCTGTGGACGACGCCGGAAGCGAGCCGCCCTGTGGAGGGGAACACCCTGCGGACCGACGCCGCCGCACGCAGACGGTTAGACTCGACCACCGTGATCGAACGCACCCGCATCGCCGACCTCGCTGCCCTCCCCGACGGCCCCGTCTCCGTGGCCGGATGGGTCGAGACCGTCCGAGACCAGAAGAAGGTGCAGTTCGTCGTCCTCCGCGACGAATCCGGCGCCGTCCAGCTCGTGAACCCCGCCACGCGCGAGGCCGCGGACGGTGACGACGCCGCCCAGGCCGCGCTCGCCACCACCACCGAGATCTCAGCCCTCGCCCACGGCACCTTCATCCACGCCACCGGCACCCTGAAGCACGACGAGCGCGTCAAGCTCGGCGGGCTCGAGGTCAAGGTCGGCACGCTCGAGGTGGTGAGCGCCGCGATCCCGGAGACCCCGATCGCCGACGACTCGTCGCTCGACAAGCGGCTCGACTGGCGCTTCCTGGACCTGCGCAACCGCAAGCAGAACCTCATCTTCCGCATCCAGACGACCCTGGAGCACGCGTTCCGCACCTACTGGGTGGACCGCGACTACATCGAGATCCACACCCCGAAGCTGATGGCGTCGGCGTCCGAGTCGCGCGCCGAGCTCTTCCAGCTCGAGTACTTCGAGACGACCGCCTACCTGGCGCAGTCGCCGCAGAACTTCAAGCAGATGGCCCAGCCGGCCGGCTTCGGCGCCGTGTTCGAGATCGCCGACGCGTTCCGCGCGGACCCCTCCTTCACGAGCCGCCACGCGACCGAGTTCACGAGCGTCGACGCTGAGTTCTCGTGGATCGAGTCCCACGAAGACGTCATGGCGATGCACGAAGAAGTCCTGGTCGCCGGCATCACCGCGGTCAAGGAGAAGTACGGCAAGGACATCGAAGAGGTCTTCGGCTTCGAGCTGCAGGTCCCCGCGACGCCGTTCCCCCGCGTGACCCTGGCCGAGGCCCGGAAGATCGTGGCCGACAGCGGCCACGACGTCGTCCGCGCCGACGGCGACCTGGACCCCGAGGGTGAGCGCCGCGTCGCCGCCTGGGCGAAGGAGCACCACGGTTCGGAGTTCGTGTTCGTCACCGAGTACGACGCCTCGATCCGGCCGTACTACCACATGCGCAAGCCGGGCGACCCCTCGCTCACGAACAGCTACGACCTCATCTTCAACGGCGCGGAGATCTCCACGGGCGCACAGCGCGAGCACCGCGTCGACGTGCTCGAGGCGCAGGCCGTCGAGAAGGGCCTCGACCCCGAGGAGCTCGGCTGGTACCTCGACTTCTTCCGCTACGGCGTGCCGCCGCACGGTGGGTTCGGTATGGGCCTTGCGCGCGTGCTCATGCTCATGTTGGGTGAGCCGTCCATCCGCGAGGTCACGTACCTCTTCCGTGGACCGACGCGCCTGACCCCGTAGTCACATCGCGCGGCGCCCCGCGCGAGCGCACATGGTGAGCAGAAATGGTCGCCTCCCGATACGGGAGGCGACCATTCCTGCTCACGAAGCGCCGCAGCGCACGCAGCACCGGGGGCGGGACGGGAGGCCCGGCTCAGCTCTGCCAGTCGATGGCAGCCCGCCCCGTGACCAGTCCACGGATCTCGGCTGCGGCAGCCTGGTGGTCCGGGTGCACCTGGTACTCGTCGAGTCCGGCGAGGTCGTCGAACGACGCGACGACGGCGACGTCGCTGTTCTTCTCCGGGTAGGCGACGTTCTCGACGACCTCGAGCGAACGGATCGACCCGATGGTGCCGGTCAGGCCGGTCAGGAGTTCGCGGATCCGGGCGATGGTCGCGGCGCGGTCGAGGTCTTCGCGCAGGGTCCAGGCGACGACGTGGGAGATCATGCGGGGGAACCGGCCTTCTCGAGGGCACGTGCGAGCCGGTCGGCGTCGACGTGCCAGTTGCTGTGGACGCGCCCGTCGACCAGCACGACGGGGATGTCCTCCGCGTACTCCTGGCGGAGGGCGTCGTCGTCGAGGATCGAGCGTTCCTGCAGGGTCACGCCGGGGTGTTCGGCGACGACGCGTTCGACCACGGGCCGTGCATCGTCGCAGAGGTGGCATCCGGGCTTCGTCAGGAACGTCACTGCGGGCATGGCTCCAGCGTAGCCCGCGGTCCGCGTCCCCTGGGGAATGCGAAAGCCCCGGCGAACCGGGGCTTGACGCTGCAGGCTCGGGGCCTACTTCTTGTTGCGACGCTGGTGGCGCGTCTTGCGAAGCAGCTTGCGGTGCTTCTTCTTCGCCATGCGCTTGCGACGCTTCTTGATGACAGAACCCATGTGGACCTCGCTCGGACTGTGCTGATGTATCGGACACCGGGCCGTCGAGACCGCGGAAAATCAACCCGGCCGAGTCTACCGGAGGGCTGACGCGATGTCGAACGCGCCCGGAACGGACGGGTGTGCGCTCAGCCGACGTCTGCGATGCCGCCGCGCAGCACGTCGGCGACGGCTGACTCGGGGACACGGAAGGACCGGCCGAAACGGATGGCGGGGAGCTCACCGGCGTGGACCATGCGGTACACGGTCATCTTCGAGACACGCATCATCTCGGCGACCTCAGCGACGGTGAGGAAGCGCACGTCGTCGAAACTGCCGGTCATGATCCGCCTTCGGTGGCTCGCACGCGATCCGCGCACGGGTTTGGTGTGACCTGTGTGGTCACTGGCAACTGTAGAGGCGCGTGCGACCCAGTGTCCAGGCTCAGTCTTCGTCGCCGCGGCGGGTGAAGCGCTTGCGGCTGCGGTCGACGACACGCTCCCAGCCCTGCTGCGCACCGGAGATCGCCGCGGTGGCCCGGTAGGACGCCTCGGCCATGACACGCCCGAGCTCGGTCCCGACCTCGACGGTGGTCTTGCCGGCAGCACCGTTCCGGCGGACGGACACGGGCTGACCGTCGGGGGTCCAGGCCGTGGTCGCGGGCATGCCGTCGGCGTCGACCGCGCCGGTGAACGGCAGGACCCAGTCCTCCAGCGACACGAGCGGTTCCGGGTCGAGCCGGTAGAAGCGGTGCTGCCCTTCTTCGCGGCTGGTGACGAGTCCGATGTCGCGCAGGACCCGGAGGTGCTTCGACACCGTCGGCTGGCTGACGCCCAGTCGTTCGACCAGTTGCCCGACGCTGAGTTCCCCGCCGGTGACGTCCGATCCGTACGCGGCGAGGAGGGTCCCGAGCAGCTCGCGCCTCGTGGGGTCCGCCACGACGGAGAAGATGTCGGCCATGCGGGCAAGGCTAGCCGGGGCACCACGGATGTACCATGACGAACCGTCCCGGCCCATGTCCTCGGAGGCATACGATGCTCGACCGTACCGAGCCGCTCCCGCGGCACGTGACCGTCACCCGACGACGCGGCGGACGGATCGCGACGGTCCTGCGCTCGTCGCCGTCACGTCTGGCGATCCTGGTGTTCGTCGCCCTCATCTTCGTGTTCACATCGCTGTTCATGACCCCGTGGGCGGCAGCCGACGGGACCGGCACGCACTTCTCCGACGCGCTGTTCACGGCGGCGTCGGTGGTCTGCGTCACGGGCCTCGCGACCGTCGACATGGCCACGCACTGGTCGGTGTTCGGCAAGGTCCTCGTGGTGATCGGGACGCAGATCGGTGCGGTGGGCGTCCTGACCTTCGCGTCGATCCTCGGGCTCTTCGTGACCCGCAAGCTCGGGCTCCGCGCGAAGCTGATGGCCGCGGGCGACTCGAACCCGCTCCGCACCCACCACGGGGCGGTCCCCGAGGGGCAGGCCGTCCGCCTCGGCGAGGTCGGCACCCTGCTCGCCACGGTCGCGGTGAGCACCCTGTCGATCGAGATCGTCCTCGGCCTGCTGCTGCTGCCGTCCGTGCTGATCGCCGGCATCCCGTTCTGGACCGCGGTCGGCGACTCCTTCTACTACGCCGCCATGGCGTTCACGAACACCGGCTTCTCACCGAACGCGGACGGCCTCGACCCGTTCGCCCACGACTACTGGTTCCTGACGCTCCTGATGATCGGTGTCGTCGCGGGGTCGATCGGCTTCCCGGTCATCCGCACCCTGACGAAGCAGCTCCGCACGCCGCGCCGCTGGCCCATCCACGTCAAGCTCACGCTGGCCACGAGCGCCGTCCTGCTCATCGGCGGTGCGATCGTCTACACCGCGCTCGAGGCGTCGAACCCGACGACCTTCGGCGAGGAAGGCGCGGGACGGACCGCGTTCCAGGCCCTCTTCCTGTCGACGATGACCCGGTCCGGTGGCTTCTCGCTCGTCGACTTCGACCAGCTGAACGGCTCGAGCCTGCTCGTCACCGACATGCTCATGTTCATCGGCGGCGGGTCGGCCTCGACCGCCGGCGGCATCAAGGTCACGACGCTCGCCGTGCTGTTCCTCGCCGCAGTCGCCGAGGCCCGGGGCCGGCAGAGCATGGAGGCGTTCGGCCGCCGCATCCCGAGCGACGTGCTGCGGGTCGCGGTCGCCATCGTGCTCTGGGGGGCGACGATCGTGGCCGTCGCGACCGTGGTGCTCCTGCAGATCACGGACGATTCGCTCGACCGTGTCCTGTTCGAGGTGATCTCGGCGTTCTCCACCAGTGGGCTGTCCTCGGGTGTCTCCGCGAACCTGCCCGAGTCCGGCAAGTACGTCCTGGCCGCCACCATGTTCCTCGGCCGGGTCGGTACAGTGACGATCGCCGCAGCCCTGGCCGCGAGTCAGAGCCGGCAACTGTTCCGCCGTCCCGAGGAGAGGCCGATCGTTGGCTGACCGAACCCGTCCCCCGCACCCGATGGGTGCGATCAGTCACGACGCACCCGTGCTCGTCATCGGCCTCGGCCGGTTCGGCGCCGCCACCGCCGGTCAGCTCGAACGGCAGGACCGCGAGGTGCTGGTCGTCGACACCGACCCGGGCCTGGTGCAGAAGTGGTCGGACCGGGTCACGCACGCCGTGCAGGCCGATGCGACCGACATCGACGCCCTGCGCCAGATCGGTGCGCAGGACTTCGCGATCGCGGTCGTCGGCACGGGCAGCGACCTGGAGTCGAGCGTGCTGATCACCGCGAACCTGGTCGACCTCGGCATCCCGCAGATCTGGGCGAAGGCCATCAGCCGGTCGCACGGCACGATCCTGTCCCGCATCGGCGCGAACCACGTCGTCTACCCGGAGCGCGAGGCCGGCGAGCGCACGGCACACCTGGTGTCCGGGCGCATGCTCGACTTCATCGAGTTCGACGACGACTTCGCGGTGGTGAAGATGTTCCCGCCGCGGGCGGTGCGCGGCAAGGACCTCGCGACCACGGTGATCCGCACGCGGTTCGGCCTGACGGTGCTCGGCATCAAGCCGCCGGGCAGCCCGTTCGTGCCGGCGACGCCGGAGAGCATCATCGGCGAGAACGACGTGATCATCGTCTCGGGGTCCGAGACGGACCTGGAGCGCTTCGCCGCCTACGAGTAGTCCCGACCGCGGCTACGACGCCGCGATCTCCTCCGCGCGCGCGATCGCCGCGCGCGACGCGCGCAGGAACGTGTCGGCCAGGTCGGCGTCCTGCAGCACCGCGACGGCCCGCTCGGTGGTGCCCTTCGGGCTCGTGACGGCACGCCGCAGGTCTGCGGGTCCGCGATCCGACCGGTCGAGCAGCTCGACGGCACCCCGGAGCGTGCCCTGCACCATCGCGGCCGCCTGCTCGGGGGCGAAGCCCAGCGCCTCCGCGGCACGCTGCCACTCCTCGACGAGCAGGAAGACGTAGGCCGGGCCCGAGCCGGACACCGCCGACAGGGCGTCGAGCTGCGCCTCGGGCACCTCGAGCACCCGTCCTGACGCCGTGAACACCGACGACGCGAGCGCGACGGCCTCGGCGTCCGCCGATGCCCCGGCGCTGATCCCGGTGACGCCGTGGCCGACGCCGATCGGCGTGTTCGGCAGCGCCCGGACGACGCGGACCCCGGCCGGCACCCGCGCCTCCATGCTCGCGGTGGTGGTGCCGACCGCCACGCTGACCAGCACCGCACCGGGCTCCAGGTCGGCGGCGACCTCGTCGAGCAGGTCCGCGATCACGTACGGCTTCACACCGACGACGACGAGTGCCGCGCCACGGACGGCCGAGCGGTTCGCGTCGGGGTCGGTGTCGCTCGCGGTGGCGTCGAGCCCGCGCTCCCGGTGGGCGGCCGCCGACGCCTCGGACTTCGTCGTGAGGGTCACGGTCGCCGGGTCGAGTCCGGCGGCGAGCAGGCCGTCGAGGACCGAGCCGGACATGGAGCCGACGCCGAGCAGGGCGGTACGGGGCAGGTCGATCGTCATGCTCCCGACCCTACCGACCGGCCTCGCCTAGGATCGTCTTCCAGATCGGGAGAAGGGGACAGCTGTGAGCGCTTCAGGAGGCACGAAGGCGATCCTCGCCGCACTCGGTGCGAACGTCGGCATCGCGATCGTGAAGTTCGTCGCGGCGGCGATCAGCGGGTCCGCGTCGATGCTGGCCGAGGGCGTGCACTCCCTGGCCGACTCCGCGAACCAGCTCCTCCTGCTGCTCGGTGGTCGCCGGGCGCGCCGCGCCGCCGACGAGGAGCACCCGTTCGGCTACGGCCGCGAGCGCTACGTCTACGCCTTCGTCGTCTCGATCATCCTGTTCTCCGTCGGCGGCGTCTTCTCGCTCTACGAGGGCATCGAGAAGCTCGCCCACCCGCACCCGCTCGAGAACTGGTGGCTGCCGCTCGTCGTGCTCGTCATCGCGATCGGGCTCGAGGGCTTCTCGCTCCGCACCGCACTGAAGGAGGCCCGGCCGCAGAAGGGCACGCTCAGCTGGGTCCAGTTCGTCCGCCGCGCCAAGGCCCCGGAGCTGCCCGTCGTCATGCTCGAGGACACCGCGGCACTGCTCGGCCTGGTGTTCGCACTCTTCGGCGTCGGGCTGACCGCGATCACCGGCAACGGCGTCTTCGACGCGATCGGCACGATCTTCATCGCCGCACTGCTCATCGCCGTCGCCGTCGTCCTGGGCATCGAGACGAAGAGCCTCCTCGTCGGGGAAGGCGCGACCGCCGCCGACGTCGAGCGGATCAAGCACGCGGTGCTCGACGGCCCGGAGGTCGACTCGATCATCCACATCAAGACCCTGTACCTGGGTCCGGACGAGCTGATGGTCGGCGTGAAGGTCGCCGTCGACGGCGACCGCCGCCTGGGGGACGTCGCCGCGGGCATCGACACGGTCGAGCAGCGGGTGCGCTCCGCGGTGCCGATCGCCCGGGTCATCTACGTCGAGCCCGACGTGCTCCGCACCGGTCCGCGCCCGCCGACCGAGGCGATCGTCATCCTCGCCGCTGACTGAAGAACGCGTCGAGCAGCGCGGCGCACTCGCGTTCGAGCACGCCGCCGACGACCTCGGAACGGTGCGGCAGCCGGCGGTCCCTGGCGATGTCGTAGACGCTGCCGGTCGCGCCCGCCTTCGGGTCCCAGGCACCGAACACGACCCGCGGCACACGTGCGGCCAGGATCGCCCCGGCGCACATCGGGCACGGCTCGAGGGTCACGACGAGCGTGTGCTCGTCGAGGTGCCAGTCCCCCGTGACCGCAGCGGCCGCGCGGAGCGCCAGTACCTCGGCGTGGGCGGTCGGGTCCTGCAGCGCCTCGCGCTCGTTCCGGCCGACGGCGACGACGACGCCGTCGCGGTCGAGCACCACCGCCCCCACGGGCACGTCGCCGGTCGCCACGCAGGCCCGGGCCTCGTCGAGCGCGCGCTCCATCGCCGGGACGAACGGACGGGCAGCGGGCGCTTCCACGGGACCTCCAGGTGGTCGGCAGCACGGTAGGCTCGACCCTATGCGAGTCCACGTCGCCGACCACCCGCTCATCACCCACAAGCTCTCGGTGCTCCGCGACCGGACCACACCCTCCCCCACGTTCCGCGCCCTGACCGAAGAGCTCGTCACGCTCCTCGCGTACGAAGCCACGCGGAACGTCCGGGTCACCGCGACGCCCATCGACACCCCCGTGGCGCACACCATGGGCGTCTCGATCGCCAAGCCGCGTCCGCTCGTCGTCCCGATCCTGCGTGCCGGCCTCGGCATGCTCGAAGGGATGGTCAAGCTCGTGCCGACGGCCGAGGTCGGGTTCCTCGGCATGGCCCGCAACGAGGAGACGCTCGAGCCGCAGACCTACGCCGAGCGCCTGCCCGACGACCTGTCCGGCCGTCAGTGCTTCGTGCTCGACCCGATGCTGGCCACCGGCGGGACCCTCGCCGCTGCCATCGACTTCCTGTTCGCCCGCGGTGCCGAGGAGATCACCTGCGTGTGCATCCTCGGTGCGCCGGAGGGGCTCGCCATGGTCGAAGAGGCCGTCGGCGACCGCAACGTCTCGATCGTCCTCGGTGCCCTCGACGAGAAGCTCGACGAGAACGGGTACATCGTCCCCGGTCTCGGCGACGCCGGCGACCGCCTCTACGGTCTGGCCGAGTAGGCAGTCGACGTCACCGACGATCGACGGGAGGCCCGTGGCGACACCGCCACGGGCCTCCCGTCGTCCGTCAGCCCGGTCCACCGCCACCGGTGCGCGGAACGCACCGTCTGCTCGGACGGTTGACACCACCTTGGTATACCGCCGATACTCGTCCCATGACTGCAACCGTGTCCACCCGCGTCCTCTCCGAGGTCCAGGGGACTGCCGGCATGATGATGCCGGTCGCCGTCATGCGTTGTCGAATGTGTGCCTGATCGGCACCCGTTCCAGCCGGATCCCCCGCGACACCACCCCGGTCGCGAGCGTGTGATCCCCGGGTGACGGACACCGTCGGCGACGCGCACCACGTCACGAGGTCTGTCTCCCGTTCCCCCGGGTCCGCCCCGGTCCGCAGCAGGACCGCAGGGCACATCGGCATCCAGCCGTACCCGGGTCGACGCATTCGACACCGCCGCCAGCGCCACACGCGCACCGGCCACATCGCCCGGAGAACCACCATGTCGCTCACCATCGCCCAGCCCCGCACCGCGCTCCGCACCGCCGCTCCGGCGCCGACCGACCTCGGGACGGTCACCCCGATCCGTCCGCGTCCCGCGACGCCGGCCACGACCGGGCAGACGAGCGTGCCGACCAGCCCGGTCGTCGCACCGCAGCGCAACCGCTCCCTGCCCGAGGGCACCGAGGCCCGTGGCTTCGCGCTCTACGTCGGGATCGACGAGGCGAAGGCGGCAGCGGCCGGTACGACGCTCGCAGCCGTCGTCGAGCAGCTGAAGGCACTGACCGCGCAGCTGGTGCCGAACTCGGAGACCTACGCTGCCGTCGCTGTCGCCGCGGAGCAGTCCGGTGGCCGTGACGTCGACGTCGTCCGACTGGCCCTGCAGGACCGGTCCGCGGTCGCCGCCCGCAAGCAGGCCGAGAAGCCCGAGCCGGAGGAGACCGGGGTCGTCATCGACATCTCCCGCAAGCGCGTCACGCTCGACGGCGACGCGGCTCCCCTGACCTACAAGGAGTTCGAACTCCTGCAGTTCCTGGTGCTGCGCGAGGGCCAGACGGTGGACCGCTCGGCCATCATCGACGGCCTGTGGTCGGACGGCGAGGACGAGACCCCGAACGAGCGCACCATCGACGTGCACGTGCGTCGTCTCCGCTCCAAGCTCGGCGCGTTCGAGGAGATCGTCCGCACCGTCCGCGGCGTGGGCTACCGGTTCGACCGGCACGCCGACGTGGCCGTCCGCTACGCCTCCACGCCCTCACCCGACCTCTTCTGATCCTGATCGGTCGCTCTTGGTGAACTCGCAGCGAACGACGCACGGGGAGGCTAGCGCGCCGTTACCGCTTCGTTATACAGTCGGTGGTGCAGACGGTGTTTGCTGTGGCACCGCCTGCGGAATGTGATTGCAGGAAACTCTTGGTGCAAGGGAGAGGGCCGGTCGCTCGGAAGAGCGGCCGGCCCTCGTGCATGTCCGAGCGCGTGCATGTCGAACCCGCGCCTGTCGGGGGCCGTCGGTAGTGTGGACGGACCGTCCGACCAGAGGGGAGCGCCATCGTGAGCGAGTCACGCCGCAGCGAGAAGGCGACCGCCGTCGCCGCCTGGGAATCACTGTTCCGCGCCCAGGTCACCGTGATGCGGAGCCTCAACGCGGATTTCCCCGGCGGCGAGATCTCCTTCAACGAGTACGACGTCTGCTTCAACCTGTCGACGCAGCCCGGTCGACGCTGCCGCATGCGTGACCTCACCGGCCACCTGCTCCTCACCCAGCCGAGCGTGAGCCGTCTGGTCGATCGCCTGCTCGCCCGCGGGATCGTCGAGAAGCAGCCGGATCCGTCCGATGCCCGCGGCGTCATCGTGGCGCTCACCCCGCACGGGTTCGACGTCTACCGCCAGGTGGCCGTGCAGCACGCGGCGAGCATCGCGCAGCAGGTCGGCGCCGGACTGTCCGACGCCGAACTCCGCACCCTCACCGAGCTCTGCACGAAGCTGCGCCTCGCGGTCGGCACCGCCCCGGGCCGACGGGCCGTCGCGCGGTCGGTCTCCGAGTCGGACCCGGCACCGGTGTGACCGGCGCACTGGTCTGGCTCCGCGACGACCTGCGGCTGGCCGACAACCCTGCGCTGCGTGCCGCGATCGACCACGGCGGCGACGTCACGGTGGTCTACGTCCTCGACGACGAATCCCCCGGCATCCGTCCCGCGGGCGCGGCGAGCCGTTGGTGGCTCCACCACTCGCTCACCGCGCTGGACGGCGAACTGCGTGACCGTGACTCGCGGCTGGTGCTGCGACGGGGTGCGGCCGCCGCGGTGATCGACACCCTCGTCGCCGACACCGGTGCCGACGCCGTGTTCTGGAACCGTCGGTACGGTCCGGCCGAGCGCGAGGTCGACGCCGGCATCAAGAGCGCCCTGCACGACCGCGGCATCGAGGCGCACAGCTTCGCGGCGAGCCTGCTCTGGGAACCGTGGACCGTCCGCACCGGGCAGGGCGAGCCGTACAAGGTGTTCACCCCGTTCTGGCGCGCTGCCCAGGCGATGCCGGAACCACGGCACCCGCTCCCGAAGCCGCGCGACCTGCCCGCCCCGGCCCGGGTCGCGAGCGACGACCTGCGCCAGTGGGACCTGCTGCCGACCCGTCCCGACTGGGCCGGCGGACTCCGCGATGCCTGGGAGCCCGGCGAGCACGGCGCACACCAGCGGCTCGAGCACTTCGTCACCCATGCGCTCGAGGACTACGACCAGCGCGACGAACCCGCCATGGCCGCCACGAGCGACCTGTCCCCGCACCTGCGCTGGGGCGAGGTCAGCCCGTACCAGGTGTGGCACCGGCTGCACGGAGCGCTCGAGCCCGAGCAGCGCCAGAACGCCTCCGCCTTCCTGCGACAGCTGGCCTGGCGCGAGTTCAACTGGAACGAGTACTTCCACTGCGAGGACATCAGGACGGTGAACGTGCGTCGCGAGTTCGACGCGTTCCCGTGGCGGGAAGCCCCCGATGCCGAGGTCGACCGGTGGCGCACCGGGACGACCGGGTTCGACCTCGTCGACGCCGGCATGCGCGAGCTGTGGCACTCCGGCGCCATGCACAACCGCGTCCGGTTGGCGACCGCGAGCTTCCTCGTCAAGAACCTGCTCGTCGACTGGCGGGTGGGCGAGCAGTGGTTCTGGGACACCCTCGTCGACGCCGACTCCGCCAACAACGCCGCGAACTGGCAGTGGGTCGCCGGGTCGGGCTTCGACGCGGCGCCGTACTTCCGGGTGTTCAACCCCGACCGGCAGCTCGAGCGCTTCGACCCGCACCGCGAGTACGTGCACCGGTGGGTGCCGTCGGAGGAGCTCCGGCCCGAGCCGATGGTCGACCTCAAGGCGACCCGGCAGCGCGCGCTCGACGCGTACGCCGAGATGCGTCGGTCATGAGCCCGTGGGACACCGCCGTCGCGCAGGTGGACGCGCTCTTCCGTGACCGTGTCGACCGTGGCGTCGCGCCGAGCAGTGCGTGGGGTGTGTTCGACCGGACGGGTCTCGTCGCCTCCGGGGGCCACGGCGACCGCGGCGACGGGCAGCGGCCGGACGCCGACACCGTCTACCGGATCGCATCGTGCACGAAGAGCGTCACCGCGGCGACGCTGCTGACGCTGGTGTCCGACGGCCGACTGGACCTCGACGCGCCGATCACCGCGTTCGTCCCGGCGTTCGGCGCCGTGCCCCTGCCCACGCCGGACTCCCCCGTACCGACCGTGCGGATGCTGCTGACCATGTCGGCCGGCTTCCCCACCGACGATCCCTGGGCGGACCGGCAGGAGTCGATCAGCGACGCCGAGCTCGACGACGTCCTGCGCGGCGGGCTGTTGTTCGACTCGGTGCCGGGCACCCGGTTCGCGTACTCGAACCTGGGCTACGCCCTGCTCGGGCGGGTCGTCGCCGTCGTCACCGACCGTCCGTTCACCCAGGCAGCACGTGACACCGTGCTCCGACCGCTCGGTCTCGACCACACGGTGTTCAGCGCGGCCGAGGCGCAGGGACCGGTCGTCACCGGGTTCCGCCCGCACGACGGCGACTGGGAGCCCCTGCCGATGACCGGCCCGGGTGCGTTCTCGTCGATCGGCGGACTGTTCTCCACCGTCCGCGACCTCGCACGGTGGGCGACGCACCTCGGGTCGGCGTCCTCCGACGCCCCGGAACCCGGCCCGGTCTCCCCCGCCGATCGCCGGCTCTTGCAGCAGGCGATGCGGGTCGTGCCGTCGTCCGTCGTCCCCGGCTCGTCACGCGCCACGGCGTACGGCTTCGGGCTGTTCGTCGAACAGGACGACCGGTTCGGCGAACTCGTCTCGCACTCCGGCGGCTACCCGGGGTTCTCGGCACACATGCGCTGGTCCGCGCAGACCGGTCTCGGTGTCGTCGCGTTCGAGAACGCCACGCAGGCGAAGGTCTCCGCCGCTGCCCAACAGGCACACGACCGGCTCCTGGACGCAGCGCGTCCGGCGGCGTCCGACGGGCACGGCGACACGCGGACCGGACCGGTGCGCCGCCCCGGCGCCGAGCCGACCGTCCGGGCGACGCGAGCGGCGCAGGCTGCCGTGACGGGCCTCCTGGCCGACTGGCAGGACGACGTGGCGGACGCGGTCTGCACGCCGAACGTGGCGATGGACGTCCCCTACGACCGACGCCGGCGGGCGATCGCGGCGGCGGTGGCCGAGGTGGGTGCCGACCTGACCGCCGCTCCCGTCGCCGAGCAGTCGTCGGCGCCGTCGCACCTGCGGTGGTGGCTGCCCGGCACCTGCGGGCGCCTGCGCGTCGAGATCCGGCTCGCCCCTGGCGCGGCAGGACGCGTCCAGACCCTCACCGTCGTGGCAGAGCCCGCAGAGCGCTGACACACCGGACCGCACGCGACGGGCCGGTCAGGTCCGTGTCGGTGCCGGTCTGGCGACTGCCCGTCACACCGGTGGGCGACCTCCCACGAACCCGAGTGCCCGCGCCGCGACGCGCGTGCCCTCACGTGCAGCCGCCCCGACGCGCACGGGATCGGTCGCCCAGGCACGCACGAAGCCCGCGGCGAACGCGTCACCGGCGCCGACGGTGTCGACGACCGTGGCCGGCGTCGCGGGGACGCGGTGCACGCTCCGTCCGCGTCGCCCCACCAGCACGCCGTCGGCGCCCACCGTGACCACCACGAGCGGGACGTGCTCGGTGAGTCGCCGCACCGCGTCGTCGAGGTCGGTCGTCCCGGTCAGTTCGAGGGCCTCCTGCCGGCCGGGGAAGAGGACGTCGACGCCGACGAGGGCCTCGAGGAAGGCAGGAGCTCCGACCGACCGGACGATGGCCGCCGAGGACGGGTCGAGCGACACCCGAGCCGAGCCGGTCCGGGCGCGTGCGACCAGCGATGCGATGCGGTCGGCGCCGCCACCGAGCATCGCGTGCCCGGTCAGGTGCACGATGTCCGCGCGTCGGGCCACGGCCTCGGGGACGTCGGCAGCCGTGAGCTTCCCGCTCGCGGCCGGGTCGGACATCGCCGTGCGGCCGCTGTCGTTGCGCACGGACACCACGACCCCGGTGGAGGTCATCGCGTCGTAGCGCAGGTGCGGGCGGACACCGGCGTCCTCCAACGAGCGCTCGTGCCGGTAGACGTCGTCGACACCGACCCGCGCGACGAGGTCCACCTCGGCACCGAGCCAGCCGAGCCAGGCGGCGGTGTTGCCGGCGGCACCCGTCGGTCGGTGGCGGATCACGGCGGCGGGGTCGTGCACCCCGATGGTGTGCGCGGTCGTCTGCACGAGCACGCCGTCCAGGACGTCGCCGATGACCAGGAACCGTTTTCCGGCGCCACGACGGCGGCCCGCGACCACCCGTCCGGCACGGGTCCCCTCGGGCTGCGACACGGGCACGGAGGCCTCTTGCGGCATGGACATCTGCCCTAGTGTACGGGGAACCGAGTAAAGCTCCGTTTTCAGCACCGCAAGGACCCTCGCCCCGGTGGCCAATCGCCTGACCCGACCGGTAACATACGCAATGCCACCATGTGGCGGGTCGTGTGCCCGCCGCCGACGATCCGACGGAGATGCCATGCCCCGGAAGCCCGACCCGACGCTCAAGCCGGCGATCCTCGAGAAGGTCACGCTGCACCTGCTGGACACCAAGCTCGAGGACGTCTCGGTCCGCAGCCTCGGTCGCATCCTGGGCACCAGTGCGTACCCGATCGTGTACCACTTCGGGTCCCGCGACGCCCTCATCGACTCCGTCGTCGTGCACCTGGCCGACACGGTCTGCCACGCTGCGCTCGACCCCGCGGCAGACCGCTCCGCCCTCGCCGACTACTTGATGACCAGCTTCGGTCGCCTCGACGACCCGCACCGAGCACTCGCGGCCCGACTCACCTTCGAGCTCGGGTCCGTCGAGGCGATGGACGGCCGGGTCCGGCAACGCGGTCTGCACCGGGACCACGTGGCAGCGGTCGCCGCGTGGTGCCTCGCACACGGCTACGACTCGGAGGCCGCCGAGCGCGTCGCACGCGACGCCGTGACGACTGCCCGCGGTGCCCAGTGGACCGCGATCGTCGACCGCGAGCGCGCCGACACCGACGCCGCGCTCCGGGCGATCGCCGACCGGCTCGCCGCCGGCGCGGAAGTCACCGCGGCGTGATGCACGAACGGGAGGCACGGTGCCAGCTGGCACCGTGCCTCCCGTTCGTCCGTCGGTCGCGTCACGCGACCCGCGGTCGGTGGATCAGAGCGTCACGAACGACTGCGACTTCGCGTTGGCGAAGCGCGCCGCGACGTTCTCCCAGTCGACGATGTTCCAGACGGCCTTGACGTAGTCCGCCTTGACGTTGAGGTAGTCGAGGTAGAAGGCGTGCTCCCACATGTCGAGCATGAAGATCGGCACGAGGCCGAACGGCACGTTGGCCTGCTGGTCGAACAGCTGGAACGTGGTCAGCTTCTGGCCGACGGTGTCCCAGGCCAGGACGGCCCAGCCGGAGCCCTGGATGCCGTTCGCGACGGCGGCGAACTGCGCCTTGAAGGTGTCGAACGAGCCGAAGAACTCGTCGATCGCCGCGGCGAGCTCGCCCTCTGGGACCTTCGTGTCCGGGCCGAGGTTGGTCCAGAAGATCGAGTGGTTGACGTGGCCACCGAGGTGGAACGCCAGGTCCTTCTCGAGCTTGTTGATCGCACCGAAGTTGCCCGACTCGCGCGCTTCACCGAGCTGCTGCAGCGCGGTGTTCGCTCCGGTCACGTAGGCCTGGTGGTGCTTGTCGTGGTGCAGCTGCATGATCTTGCCGCTGATGTGCGGCTCGAGTGCGGCGTAGTCGTACGGCAGCTCCGGCAGGGTGTACTCAGCCATGTGAGGTCCTTTCGATCAGTGGGTTGCGGATGGGATTCCGCGGCTCACGAGAGCCGGGAACGATCGGTGAGGGAGTGGAATTCCCGGTTGTGGTAGACCAGCGGCTCGCCGTGCTCGAGGCCGACGACGATGTCGAGGACCTCGGCGACGACGACGGTCGAGCTGCCGATCGGGGTCGTGGAGAGCGGGCGGCACCGCAGCGCGCTCGCGGCACTGGGCAGGTAGCGGTCACCCGAGGGCAGGGTGCCCCAGATCGGGTCGTCGGCGGTGGGGCTGCCCGTCGAGGCGAACCGCCGGGCGAGCGCCACGCTGAGCGAGTCGACCAGGTGCACGACGAAGACCGGGGCGCCGAGCACGACACCGGCGGACCCGGAGTTCGTGGACAGCGAGAAGACGAGCACCGGCGGGTCCACAGCCACGCTCGCGACGCTCGAGGCGGTGAGTCCGGTCGGACCGTCCGGCCCCTCGGCGGTGATGACGGCGACGCCGGCCGGGTGCCCGCGGAACGCGGACTTGTACGCTTCGGCGATGTTCGCCGGGGCTTCGTCGGGCATGGTGTTCGTCGTCGTTCCTTCGCGCGGGGTGTGCCGTCACTGGGCGGCCATGTCCCAACGTATGACCTGAACCATGGTTGAGGTCAACGATTCACAGGTTCGACCGTTCCCGGGCGCGCCGTGGCGATGACTTCGTGAGCAGAAACGGTCGGGTCGCGTGGCGCAACCCGACCATTTCCGCTCACGAAGCGGCGCGCGTCAGCCGCGCGCGAAGCGGCGCGCGTCAGCGACGCTTGAGCATGACGACGGCACCTGCGGCAGCGATCACCATGAGCACCGCGGCGACGCCGGCCGTGATCGTCACGCCGGAGTCGAACGCTGCCCGTGCCGACTCGAGGAGCGCCTGGCCGGCGCCGCCGCCGAGGGACGACGCGGCGGACACCGCACCACCGAGCGTCTCCTGGGCAGCGGTGTGCGCCGTCGAGCTCAGCCCGCCCGGCACCACGACGTGTGCCCGGTAGGTGGTCGCCAGGATCGTGCCGAGGACGGCCGTGCCGAGCACCGCACCGATCTCGTACGCCGTCTCGGACATCGCGGACGCCGCACCGGCCTTGTCCGCCGGAGCGGTCGAGATGATGAGGTCGTTCGTGACGGTCTCGGACGCGCCGATCCCGATGCCGAGCAGCACGAACGCGAAGGCCAGCGCCGCGATCGACGCGTGGTGTCCGAGGACCGCCACGAGGGCGTACGCCGCGGCGGAGAACAGCAGCGAGACCGACACGACCCAGCGCGGTGCGACCCGTGCGACGACCGGCACCACCGCGAGGCCGGCGACGATCGTGAGCACCGATCCGGGGATGAGCACGACACCCGAGGCGAACGGATCGAGCCCCGCCACGAGCTGCAGGTGCTGCGCGATGAAGAACAGGAAGCCGGTCAGCGAGAACATCGCCATCAGGTTCATGAGCACGCTGCCGGTGAACGCCGTGCTGCGGAACAGGCGCAGGTCGAGCATCGGCGTGCGGGACCGCAGCTGCCGGCGGACGAACGCGATGCCGCAGACGACCCCGACGGCGAGCATCGCGACCGCGAACCCGCGCTCCTCCGGGTGCACGAACGACTTGATCGCCCAGGCGATCGGGGCCAGCGCACCGAGGGACAGGAACATGCTCGGCACGTCGACCGGTCCCGGCATCGGGTCGCGCGACTCCGGCACGCAGAACGGGACGCCGACGAGCATGAGCACGAGGATCGGCACCGCGACCAGGAAGACGCTGCCCCAGTGGAAGTGCGCGAGCAGCGTGCCACCGACGAGCGGACCGAGGGCGTTGCCGGCCGCGAACATGGTCGACCACACGGCCAGCGCCATCCGCCGCTCCCCCGCGTCGACGAAGACGTTGCGGATGATCGAGAGTGTCGCGGGCATGAGCATCGCGCCGAACACCCCCATCGCGATCCGGGCGGCGACGAGCATCCAGGCGTCGGTCGCGAAGGCCGCGGCGACGGAGAACAGCGCGAAGCCGGTGGCCCCGATCACCAGGATCCGACGGCGGCCGATGCGGTCACCGATGCTGCCCATCACGACGAGCAGCCCGGCCAGGACGAGCGGGTACGCGTCGACGATCCAGAGCTGCGTGGTGGCGTCCGGGTTGAGCGCACGACTGATCGACGGCAGCGCGAAGCTCAGCACGGTGTTGTCCACCGAGATGAGCAGGACCGGCAGCATCAGCACGGCGAGCGCGAGGAACCGTCGGGCGCGGCTGCCGGTGACGCGGGTGGCGATGGGGCTGGTGAGCAGTGCGGACACGGCGGACTCCTGGGACTTCGAGCCGGACCTGGTCGACGGCGGGCGGTGCGTGGGGCAGACGAGACGGGACGCGGGATGGACACGCGCCCCGTCAGGACTCCGTCAGTGTACCGTCTGGACGGTTATGGTTGCAAATGCAACCAACAGGCGGACGGGAGGCCCGTGGCGGGCTCGCCACGGGCCTCCCGTCCGACGGCTGGCCCCGCCCAGGGCGGGAGGCTGGGGCGGCGGCACGACCTGCGTCCGGTGCCGGGGTTCCGGTGCCGGGGTTTCGGTGCCTGGGTTTCGGTGCCGGGGTTCCGGTGCCGGAGTTCCGGTGCCGGAGTTCCGGTGCCGGAGTTCCGGTGCCGGAGTTCCGGTGCCGGGGTTCCACAACACGCCGCGTGGACTCTGCCCGGGTTCCGATGTCGGGCGGCCTGCGCGCCGACATGCCGAGATTTCGGAACCTCGGGGACGGGGCTGGGCCGGCGGGGCGGGGCGGGCGGGCGGGCGGGGCGGGGCGGGCGGGGCGGGCGCCGTCAGGCGGAGTCGCGGACCAGCAGACTGTGGCGCACGGTGCGCTGCACTGCGGCGCCGTGCCGCGGCAGCTCACCGGCGAGCATGCCGAGCGCGAGCGTGAGGGCCTCGCGCGCGACGGCGTCGAGGTCGACCGCCAGGGTCGTCAGCATCGGCGACACGAGAGCGCCGAGCGGCAGGCCGTCGACGCCGACGACCCGGACCTCACCGGGGACGTCGACGCCCGCGCGGCGGCAGGCCTGCAGCACGCCGAGCGCCATCACGTCGTTGAAGGCCAGGATCGCGTCGAGTCGGCGCTTCCGAGCCAGGATCCGCGCCGTCTCGTCGGCACCGCACTCGGCGGTGCCGTGCGGCGCGTGCACGAGCTCCGGCAGGTAGCCGCGGCGGCGCAGCGCGTCCAGCATGAGCAGCCCGCGCGCACTCGTGTGGTCCGGCGACGAGTTGTCGAGCACGACCGGGTGCCGCACCCCGGTCGCCACCAGGTGGTCGGCGAGGGCCTCGATCGCGTCGGCGGGGTCGATCCACACCGCTGCCGTGGGCGGGTCGGAGGACGGGTCGAGCTCGACCATCGGCACGTTGCCGAGGAGCTCGCTCCACCGGTGCCGGCGCGAGCCGAGGTAACCGATGACCACGTCGGTCTGCGCACCGAGCGCCTGGACCATCCGGTCGGCGTCGCTCGCCAGGTCGACGTCGGCGAGCATGACGTTCCACCCCTGCTCGGCGGCGAGCCGGAACACGGCGGACGCGAGCTGGGGCGTGTACGGGTTCCGCAGGTCGTTCACGACGAGCCCGAGCTGGTGGTCGCCGCCGGTGACCAGCCCGCGGCCGAACCGCGACGGCCGGTAGTCGAGCGACGCTGCGACGGCGAGCACCCGCTCCTTCGTGGTCGCGCTGATGCCGGACATGCCGTTCATCGCGCGGGTGACGGTCTGCCGGGACACCCCGGCGGCCGCAGCGACGTCGATGATCGTCGCGCGGCCGCCGGAGTGCGGGCCGTCCGGTGGCGACTGGGTCAGTCGCGGAGGTCCAGCCATGCCACCTGTTCCGGGGTGAGGTCGACGGAGAGGCCCGTCATGGACGATCGGGCTTCCGCGATCGTACGCGGTCCGAAGAGCGGGAACGTCGGGAACGGCTGGTTCAGCACGTACGCCAGGGCGATCGCCGTGGCGGGGACGCCGAACCGGTCGCCGAGCTCCCGCGCGCGACGGAGCCGCTCGAAGTTCTCGTCGCTGTAGTAGCAGCGGACGAGTTCGGCATCGCTGGTGTCCTCCGGCGTCGCGCGGCCGGTGAAGAAGCCACGGGCCTGCGACGACCACGGCAGCAGCGGGACCTGACGCTCCTCGAGCCACGCCTTCGACGCGGCGTCGGTCGCGTGCTCGCAGCCGTCCCACGGCACGTCGTACGCCTCGGCCAGGCCGAAGTGGTTGCTGAGGACCTCGAACTCGTGCTTCCCGTTCGCCCGTGCGTAGGCGTTGGCCTCGTCGAAGCGTGCCGGCGTCCAGTTCGACCCGCCGTACACGCGGATGCGGCCGGCGCGGCGATGCTCGTCGAGGACGTCGACGAACTCCCCCACCGGGATGTCCGGGTTGTCGCGGTGCATCATGTAGATGTCCGCGTAGTCGGAGCCCTGGCGCTCGAGGCTCTCGAGCAGCTGCTTCGTCAGGGACTCCGGGTCGCAGAACGGCGTGTGCGCACCCTTCGTGATGACGACAACGTCCTCGCGGATGCCGCGGTTCTGGATCCACTTGCCGAGCCGACCCTCGAGCACACCGCCGCCGTAGATGTAGCCGGTGTCGAAGACGTTGCCGCCCTGCTCGACGAACAGGTCGAAGATCGCGCTGGCGTGGGCGAGGTCGGGCTGGTTGTCGACGCCCATCACCAGGCGCGACAGCCGCTTGCCGACACCCGGGATCTCGCCGTACTGCATGGGGTTGCCGTCCTGCACCCGGAGCGGCCGACCGCTCACGGTGGGGATGTCGGCGGACTCGGCCTCGAACGGGTAGCGCAGGCCGATCGCGGCGCGCCACTTGTCGAGGGTGCGGGCGGTCGCGAGCGACTCGTCGATCGTCATCTGTGCTGCCTCGACCGCACCGGCACGCAGGGCGTCGGTGGTGGCGTCGGCCTCACGTGCGTAGGGGTGCTCGCCGGCGAAGGACAGCGTGCGCGGATCCTCGTCGACGGTGTGCACCTCGATCGTCGGGTCGGCGCCGAGGGTCCACGGGTCGGCGAGCAGGAGGCGACCGCGCGTGCCGTACACCGCGACCGCGTTGTCGTCCTGCACGAAGACGCCGGTGCGGACGGACGCCGTGATGCCGCCGCGGTAGGTCAGCTGCGCGACGGTCCACTCGTCGACACCGGTCGGCCCGAGGGTGCCGGTGGCGGTGAGCTCCGTCGGCTCGGCGACGGCGACACCGGTCGCGGCCTGCACGATCGCGGCGGCCATCGTCACCGGGTACCCGCCGACGTCGAGGATCCCGCCGCCGGCCGTGTCGACGTCGAACAGTCGGCCGGTCCGCTCACCGGTCCGGAACGCGAACGAGGCGTCGATGTGCGTGACCTCGCCGATCACGCCGTCCCGCACGAGGTCGAGCAGTGCGGCGGTCTGCGGGTGGAAGCGGTACATGAACGCCTCGACCAGCGGCAGGCCGGCCTGGCGTGCGGCATCGGCGAGCGCCATGGCGGTGCCGTGGTTCGGGGCGAGGGGCTTCTCGCACAGGACGGCCTTGCCGGCCTCGAGCGCGGCGAGGACGAGCCGCGCGTGCCCGGTGTGCACGGTCGAGACGTAGACGGCGTCGACGCGCGGGTCGGCGAGGACCTCGTCGTAGGTCGCAGCGGAGACGTCGGCGAACCCGAGCTGCGCGGCTTCGTCGGCGAAGGTCTGCGCCCGCTCGGTGGACGAGCTGCCGGCAGCCACCAGGGCACCACCGCTCGCGGGCAGCTGGGAGAGGAAGCGGCGGGCGATGCCCCCGGGGCCGAGGACGGCCCAGCCGGGGCGGTCGGCGACCGTCGGAGTCGGGGTGCTGGCGGTGTTCGCGGTCTGCGCTGACATGCGGATCCTTGTCGTCTCGTGAACCTTCACGGTCACGACGACGCTAGTGCCACACGCCCGGCGGATCAATGCGGAAGTGCTTGACACGGCGTGTCTCACAGAGGATGCTCTGGACCACTTCGTGAGCGTTCACGGTCGAACGCTTCGAGGACCCGGTATCGCTGTTTCCAACCCGATCTCAACGACGAGAGCAGGTAGTTTCGTGACGTCATCTCCATCGATCAGTCTCAGCAGGCGGGGGTTCCTCGCCGGCGCAGGTGCCCTCGGAGCCCTCGCCACCACCGCCTTGTTGGCCGGGTGCTCCACGAGCACCGCCATCTCCAAGGACCCTGACGAACTCGTCCTCTGGTACTGGAACCGGTCGCTCGACCCGAAGTTCCTGCGGCAGGCCGCCGGGGGGATCGCCGGGCAGGGGTCCAAGCGGCTCCGCCCCGACCTGATCGGCGGCGCCTCGTACGACACCAAGTTCCGGACGGCACTCGCCGGGAACGCGTTCATCCCCGACGTCCTGATGGTCAACTCGAACTGCTGGCTGTACTTCCCCGACGAAGACCTGTTCACCGACTTCGACGACCACGGCGGCGCGGCGAAGCGGGACGAGTACTACGACTGGAAGAGCGCGCTCGGCCGGACGCCGAGCGGCCGGCAGTGCTTCTGGCCCGTCGACACCGGACCGACCGGCTTCTTCTACCGGCAGGACGTCCTGGCGAAGGCCGGGCTGCCGACCGACCCGGACGAGGTCTCCGACGCGATCGCGACGTGGGACGGGTTCCGCTCCTTCGGCGCGAAGATCCGGAAGGGTGCGGACGCCGCGACGGTCATCACCGCAAACCAGCTCTTCAACCAGTACATCTACGCCAGCCCCACGCGGTACTTCGACCGCGACGACCAGCCGGTCTTCGAGCAGGACGACAGCTCGGTGCGGCAGGCGTGGGAGAACGCCGTCGCCTGCGTCCGTTCCGGCCTCACCGGCAACCTGCAGTCCGGCACTGACCAGAACGCCGGGTGGGTGTCCGGCCGGGTCGCAGGACAGATCGAGGGAGCGTGGTGGACGCAGGTCATCCACGACACTGCTCCCGACGCCGCCGGTACGTGGCGGGTCGCCCGGCAACCGGATCGCCCGGGCAACAGCGGCGGGTCGTTCCTCGCCGTCCCGAAGACCTCGAAGGACCCGGCCGCGGCCGCCGCGTTCGCGCAGTGGATCACCTCGCCCGAGGTGCAGTCGCACACGTACAACGACATCCAGCTGTTCCCCTCCACCCCGGCGTCGTTCGACAACGGGATCATGCGGAAGCCCGGCGACTACTTCGGCGACCAGGACCCGCTGGCGTTCTTCAACGCCTCGGCGATGGACGTCCCGGTGACGTACATCTCCAACTCCGAACGGTTCATCGGTGCGTTCGCGACCGAGATCACGAACGTCGAGGCCGGGGGCAAGGACCCGGACCGCGCCTGGCAGGACGCCGTCGACCAGACCAACCGGGTCCTCGACAAGCGGGGGGTCCGCGCATGAGCACCAAGCAGGCACCACCGACCACGAGCATCCCCGCGGTCGTCGGGACCCCGACGTCCTCCATCACCACCGCAGCGACCGGCAAACGGTACGGGCTCCGCCGGTTCTGGCCGCAGTACGTCGCGATCGCGCCGTTCTACGTGCTCTTCCTGGTGTTCGGGCTGTTCCCGATCGTGTTCTCGATCGTGCTGTCGTTCACCGACTGGGACGGGGTCGGCTCCCCCGCGTTCGTCGGTCTGGCCCAGTACCAGTACCTGCTCGGCGACCCGCGGTTCTGGAACGCCGTCGGCAACACGTTCCTCATCTGGGTCATGTCGACGATCCCGATGCTGTTCCTCGCGCTCGTGCTCGCGTTCCTGCTGCACGGCAACATCCGGGCGAAGGGCTTCTACCGCGTCGCGTTCTTCGTGCCGAACGTCACGAGCATGGTCGCGATGGCGATCGTGTTCGGCTCGGTGTTCTCCGACGGCTTCGGCCTGGTGAACGCGGCACTGCGCGCACTCGGGGCGGACCCGATCGGGTGGCTGTCGTCGTACTGGGGCATCAAGGTCACCGTCTCGGTGATGGTGATCTGGCGCTGGACGGGCTACAACGCGATCATCTACCTGGCCGGACTGCAGTCCATCTCGACCGAGTTGTACGACGCCGCCAAGGTGGACGGCGCGAACGCGTGGCAGATCTTCTCGCGCATCACCGTGCCGCTGCTGCGCCCGGTGATCCTGTTCACCCTCATCACGTCGACGATCGGTGGGCTCGGGCTCTTCACGGAGCCGCAGATCCTGTTCAACGGACAAGCGGTGGGCGGCCCCGACGAGGCCGGCATGACGATCGTGCTCTACCAGTACGAGCAGGCGTTCAACCAGTTCGACTTCGGGTACGGCTCGGCGATCGCCTGGGTGCTGTTCCTGTTCTCCGTGGTGTTCGCGATCATCAACTGGCGTCTGCTCAGTGAACGCGACGGTCTGAAGACCCCACGACGACTCCGCGTGGCCCGCACGGTCCGCACCAGCACGAAGGGGGTCGACGCATGACCGCGACACCGACCACGACGACGACCAACACCGCCGCGGCACTCGGCCGACCGGGAGCCGCAGGGAACGACCGCGGCCGCGGGTTCCGCCGCGGCTGGCTCGGGACCGCCGTCACACACCTCTGCCTGATCATCGGGGTACTGCTGTCGATCTTCCCGTTCTGGTGGCTCCTCGTGATGTCCACGTCGACGAACGCCGAGATCTTCGGCTACCCGCCGTCGCTCTGGTTCGGGGACAACGCCCTCGCGAACGTGGCGTCCGTGTTCAGCAACGTCGACATGCTGCGGGCACTCCTGAACACCGTGCTCGTGGCCGGCAGCACCGCCGTCCTGGTCATGCTGTTCGACTCGCTCGCCGCGTTCGCGTTCGCGAAGTACGAGTTCCCCTTCAAGCGCACGCTCTTCACCGTCATGCTCGCCACGTTCCTGGTACCCGGCAGCCTGTCGCTGGTGCCGAGCTTCGTGCTCATGGCGAACCTCGGGTGGATCGGTGGCCTGCAGGCGCTCATCATCCCGGGGGCGGCGAACGCGTTCGGCATCTTCCTGCTCCGGCAGTTCGCCACCTCGTCGATCCCGAACGAGGTCATCGACTCGGCCCGGGTGGACGGAGCGGGGTTCTTCCGCACCTGGTGGTCGGTGGCGGTCCCGATGCTCCGCGGCGGGCTCGCGTTCCTCGGCATCTTCACCTTCATCACCGCCTGGAACGACTACGTCTGGCCGCTCATCGTCCTCATCGACCCGAAGGGACAGACCCTGCAGGTGGCCTTGGCCGGACTGAGCTCGGTGAACGCGACCGACCTCGGGGCGGTGATGGCCGGCGCCGTGATCAGTGTGTTCCCGCTCATCGGCGTGT
Source organism: Curtobacterium sp. PhB142 (assembly GCF_004341255.1). NCBI lineage: Bacteria > Bacillati > Actinomycetota > Actinomycetes > Micrococcales > Microbacteriaceae > Curtobacterium > Curtobacterium sp. PhB142. Next base: position 300,588 of record NZ_SLUT01000003.1, read on the forward strand.
TCATCATCGGCTCGCGCCACTTCATCGCCAACATCGCCGCCGGAGCACTGAAGGGCTGACGGGCCGAGCGCCCCGACCGGCAGGGTGCAGGCGTCGCGGGACGGCCCGCGACGCCTGCACCTGCTCGTGCACAACTCCTCCTAGACTCGTGCCCATGGCCAGTGCCCGCGACCGCGTCCTCGACAGCTTCGTCGCCATCGTGTGCGAAGACGGCGAACGTCCCGCGACGCTCGACGCCGTCGCCGCCCGCGCCGGTGTCTCCAAGGGCGGGCTGCTGTACCACTTCGGCTCGAAGGCGGCCCTGGTCGAGGGGCTGTGCGAGCGACTCTCCGACCTGTCCGCGATCGACGTCGAGCGCATGGCCGAGGCCGAGGACGGCGCCGCCCGCTACTTCGTCCGCAACTGCCTGTTCGTCGGCAGCGAGCTCGACCTCGCGCTCCTCGCCGCGAGCCGCCTGCAGCAGGCCGGCTACGAAGAGGCCGGCCGGACCCTCGACGACACCGAGAACGCGTGGCTCGTGACCCTCGTCGACGCCCTGCACGACGAGCCCACCGCCCAGGCGGTCAAGCTCCTCGGCGACGGCCTGTACCACCAGGCCTCCCTCGGTGCGGCGAGCGACGGTCGACCGAAGCGGAGCACCGTCGACATGGAGGCCCTCCTCGCCGTCGTGGATCGTCTGATCGCGACGAAGCCCGGCGCGTGAACGACCATCCCCGTTCCTGGGGATAGACTTGGCGACGTTCCACTCGTCGACACCCGGAGGTATCCCGTGGGCCGCGTCATCGCCGCTGTTTTCTCGATCCTGCTGCTGCTGGTGTCGATGTACCTGTTCGGGTTCGCGTTCCAGGTCGACTCAGGCCAGGCGTTCATCTTCATGGGTGGCCTCATCCTGATGACCCTCTCCTTCTTCCTGCCGATCCACGTGTTCGGCAAGCGGTAACCACTCCGCCGACGCAGAACGGCCCCGCACCTCTCGAGGTGCGGGGCCGTTCTGCGTGCGGGCACCGTGTCGGGAACCAGGTTCCGGACACAGCACCGCGGAACGGCGTGGTGTTGTGTCCGGAACCTGGTTCCGCGGGCGCCGCGGCCGCGGCCGCGGGCGCCGCTACGCGAGCACGCGCAACGAGCGCAGCGTCACGGCGGTCGCGACCGCGGCGTGCACGGCCTCGGCGCCCTTGTCCTCCTTCGAGCCGGGCAGGCCGGCCCGGTCGATGCCCTGCTGCTCGTCGTCCAGGGTGAGCACGCCGAACCCGACGGGCTTGCCGGTGTCGATCGCCACGCGGGTGAGCCCACTCGTGGCGGCGTCGGACACGTACTCGAAGTGCGGGGTGCCGCCCCGGATGATCACACCGAGCGCGACCGCGGCGTCGAACCCTGCCTCGAGGGCGGTCTTCGCGACGACGGGCAGCTCGAAGCTCCCCGGGACCGGGAACACCGACGCGGTGGCGCCGAGCCGTTCGACCTCGCGCTGCGCCCCGGCGAGGAGGCCCGCCGCGATCGTGTCGTGCCACTGCCCGGCGACGATGGCCACCCGGATCCCGGTGCCGTCGACGTGGTCGCGGTCCGCCGCGCCTGCTCCGCTCATCGTGCTGTTCCTTCCGTGGACAGGGCAGCTGCTGCCGTTGTCCGGTCTGCCGCGTCCAGCCACTCGACGAGCGCGGCGATGGTGATGACGGGCACGCCCTCGCGCGCCCCGAGTGCGACGAGCGCCGGCAGCCGCATCATGCTGCCGTCCTCGTCGACGATCTCGCAGATCGCCGCGGCGGGCCGGAGCCCGGCTGCGGTGACGAGCTCGATCGCGGCTTCGGTGTGTCCCGCACGTTCGCGGACCCCGCCCGGTCGTGCCCGCAGGGGGACGACGTGGCCGGGGCGGTGCAGGTCGTCGCGCACGGAGGTCGGGTCGGCGAGGACCCGCAGCGTGCGTGCACGATCGTGGGCGCTGATGCCCGTGGTGACCCCGACGGCTGCGTCGACGGTGACGGTGTACGCGGTGCCGCGGACGTCCTCGTTGTGCTGGACCATCGGCGGCAGGTCGAGGGCGTCGGCGATCTCGGCGCTCACGGGCGCGCAGATGAACCCCGACGAGTGCGCCACGGTCCAGGCGATCCACTCCGGCGTCGCGAGCTCGGCGGACAGGATGACGTCGCCCTCGTTCTCGCGGTCCTCGTCGTCGACGACGATCACCGGGCGGCCGGCCGCGACCGACGCGATCGCGAGTTCGATGCTCGACGAGCCGAGCGTCTGCGGGACCGAGGCGACCATCACCGGGCCTCCGATCCGACGGGCTCGAACGAGCCGACGGGCTCGGACGAGACCGCGGGCTCGAGCGAGCCCGCGGCGTCGACCGAACCGACCGCGGCGTCGAGCCGCAACATCCGGCGCACGTGCCGCGCGAGCACGTCGGTCTCCACGTTCACCCGGTCACCCGGCACGCGCAGGCCGAGGGTCGTGGCCTCGAGCGTCTCCGGGATCAGGCTGACCTCGAACCAGGCGGCGTCCGGCGCGGTGTCCTCGGGCGAGACGGCGCTGACGGTGAGCGAGACGCCGTCGAGCGCGATCGACCCCTTGTCGACGACGAGCGGGCTGAGCGCCGGCGCGAGCGAGAACCGCACCCGGCGCCAGCCGTCGCCGTCCGCGGTCTCGAGCACGGTGGCGGTGCCGTCGATGTGGCCCTGCACGATGTGGCCGCCGAGCCGGTCACCGACCGACGCCGCGCGCTCGAGGTTCAGGCGGTCGCCCACCCGCAACGCTCCGTGCGCGCTCATGTCGAGCGTCTGCTTCATGACGAACGCGGTGAAGGAGTCGGGGGTCTGCTCGACCACGGTCAGGCAGACGCCGCTGGTGGCGATGGAGTCGCCGTGGCTGGCGTCCGCGACCACGATCGGCCCGCGGACGGTGAGCGCGACGGAGTCGCCGTGCTGCTCGACGGCGGTGACGGTGCCGAGTTCCTCGATGATGCCGGTGAACACTGGTGTCCTCTCAACGGGACTCCGGGGGTGTTCGACGATCGTCGGCATCGACGGACGGGTCGTCCCACGCAGGGTGGGTCGTCTCGTCCGCCAGCGCGCCTCCCATCCGGACTCTCACCGTCGGTCCCGGAGTTTCACCGAGTCAACCTCTGCCGGGTTCGCACCCGTCATCAGTTCGTGGACTGTCACCACCGGTTCGGAATTGCACCGACCCCGGAGCGCTTGCGTAGTCGGAACGATACCCCAGACCGGTGACCGACGCGTCGGGCCGGATCGGGGCACGTAACGGGGCGACGCGGCGCACGACCGGGAGGCCCGGGGCGGGCCCGCACCGCGCCTCCCGTCCGCCGCCCGGTCGCGTCCACCGCACCGGCCCCGTCGACCGTGCCGCCTCAGCCGCGTCCGCGCGCGAGCGCGACCGCCTGCCGCAGGGACAGGTCCGGCAGGTACGCCCGGACGACCGCGAGGCCGATCGACGGCAGCGCGACCGGGTCGGGGTAGGCGAGGACGAGCGGGTGCAGGTCGGGGCCGAACTTCTGCTTGAACCGGAGCAGCGACCGGAAGCCGTAGACCGGTTCGAGGACTCCCCCGACGAGCTCGAGCAGGCTCTGCACGCCGTCGCTCGGTGCAGCGTTCTCGCCCGCCTGCGCGAGCGGTGCCGCCGACAGGCTGAGTCGTTCGACGCCGTCGTCGCGCATCCGTTCGGCGGCGCTCGCGACGAGGAACTCCATCACGCCGTTCGGCGCGGCCTCGGTCCGGCGCATCACGTCGAGGGTCCAGCCGACGACCCGCCCCTCGCGGTGGCTCGGCAACCAGCTCGTCACGGCGAGCACCCGCCCGGTGGCGTCCTGCGCGACGAGCGTCCGGACGGCGGGGTCGCGCATCTCGTCCACCCCGCCGAGCGTGAAGCCCATCTCGGGGAGCTCGCGCTCGGAGACCCACTCCTCCGAGATCCCCTCGATCTGCCGTGCCGTCGACGGCGGCAGGTCCTGCCAGGACGACCAGGTGGCGGTGATGCCCTCGCGGCGCGCCCGGTTCACGGCGGTGCGGACGTCCTGCTTGCGTTTGCCCGTCGTCGTCCACGTGCGGGGGTCGAGGTCGGCGTCCTCGGCGACCGGCAACGTCGACCACCCCTGCGTCGTGAGCAGCTCGGCCGTCCCGGCGTCGATGCCGTAGAAGACCGTCGTCCACCCGTTGTCGTCGCAGTACCGGGCGAAGTCCGTCATCGCGGCGGCGCGGGCGTCCGGGTAGCCGAACGGGCCACCCACGGTGACGGCCACCCCACCGTTGCGCCGGAACGCCACCCCGGCGCGCCCGTCGGCCGCGAACCAGTAGGCGTTGCCGCGCCAGGTCGTCATCCACCCGAAGGTGTCGCCGCCGCCGGCGAGCACCAGCGCCCGGGCCCGTTCGCGGTCGGACCGGGAGCCGTCCGCGTCGGTGTCGGGTTCCACTGCGCCGGTGGGCCGGACCGCGGCGAGCGCGACGACGAACCAGAGCACGGGGCCGGCGAGTCCGATCACGATGCGCAGCGCCGTGCCGAGTGAGGGCAGTTGCTCCCAGAAGGTCAGCGGCGAGAGGGGGCCGAGGGCGGCGACGGCGAGCCGGAGCGGGTCCTCGACGTGCTCCGGAGCCGACGCCGCGAACACCGCGACGGTGCCGACCACGACGGCGACCGCCGCGACGACGGTCACCGCGAAGGCGACCACACGCCGCCGTGAGGGCAGCACCGTGAACGACCGGCGCCGGAGCACGAGGACGGCCGCGGTCGCGAGCGGCACCACGATCGACGCACCGACCGACAGCGCCGTGACGAACTCGTCGGCGGTGCCCTGCAGCCCGCCGGCCCGCGCCGGCAGCACCCCGTAGGTCACCGCGGCCGCGACCGCCGTCACCACGTCGACCGCCACCACGAGCCAGACGGCGAACCGGCTGCCCCGGAAGAGCCCGAGGCCGCCCACCACGAGGACGAGCAGCGGCGCGATCGCGAGCAGCAGCGTCCACGGGTCGGTCGCGCGGTACGCGAGCAGCGCGCGGAGGCACTGCCCAGCGGCCCCGTCGGTGCCGCAGCCGCTCACGGGAGTGACCGGCCCGGTGCCGAGCACCGCGGCGATCGGCGCGAGCAGTCCGATCCGTGCGCGGGAGACGAGCGCCACCACGGGGCCGATCGCCGACACCAGCACGACCGTCCCGAGCAGGACCCGGGTCTCGCGGTGCGAGCTGCGCACCCATCCGCCGCGCTCCGGGGTGCGGCGGAGCAGCTCACCGAGCACCCATCCCGCAGCGGCGGCGAGCACCGCGTACAGGTCGGAGGCGTGTCCGGCGTAGAGCAGGAGCGCGGCCACGACGGCGAGCGCGTTCACCCGGATGCGCCGTCGCCAGAGCGGTCCGGCGAACGCGCTCGCGGTGACGATCGTGCCGACGATCGCGGTCCACGGGTCGAAGGCCGTCGCCCGCCCGAGCAGCAGGCCGGTGAGGTCGCGGCCGTCCGTGTCGACGAACGCGGTGAGCGCGCCGGCCGCGGTGCCGACGACCGTGGTGACGACGAACGCCAGGGCGGTCCGCCACGACCCCATCAGCCGCTCGGCGGCACCGACGAGGACGACGACGCCGGCGATCGTGGTGAGCAACGCGACCGCGCCGGTGGACGCCGCGAAGATCCGGAAGGGCCCGTACGAGGCCGGGTCGGCACCGTGCAGCACCCGGACGACGATGCCGAAGACCGCGGTCGCGACCACGAGGAACGTGATGGCGGCCGTCACCGGATGCCGGACGAGGGCGGAGCGCACCCCCTCATGGTGGTGCCGGCCGGCCGTTCGGACAACTCCGGGCACGGTGACGAGGGGCGCCGGCGGTGCGACGCCCCTCGGTCACCTGCTGTCAGCGCGTCCCGTCGGTGTCGACCGCCGAGTGCCGGCGACGGAGCACGAGCGTGCCCGCCCCGGCGAGCAGCAGCAGGAGCGCGAACCCGACGGGGACGACCGGCGAGGTCGCTCCCGTGTAGGCGAGCGCGGTCGCGCCGTCACCGGCGGCGACCGTGTCGGCCACCGTGCGTGCGACGGCCGGGATCCCGCTGGTCGCGGCGGCCGTGGTGGTCACCACACCCGCTGTGGAGGCCCGGGTCGGCCCGTCCGCGCCGGTGGCACCGGCCGGGGTGGTCACGGTTCCGGGCACGGTGCCGTCGCCGGCGTCCGTCCCGTCACCGGGGGTCGTGCCCGGGTCCGTGCCGTCGCCCGGGGTCGTGCCCGGGTCCGTGCCGTCGCCCGGGGTCGTGCCCGGGTCCGTACCCGGGTCCGTGCCGGGGTCGGTGCCCGGGTCCGTGCCGTCGCCGGGCGTCGTGCCGGTGGCCGGGGTGGTGGCGGTGCCGTCACCGACGACGCCGATGCCGTTCCCACCGATGGTGATCGGCAGGCTGATCACCGGAACCACCTGGGTGCCGGAGAGCAGGCCACCGTCACCGGAGGTCGACCCTCCGGCGGACGGGGTCGTGCTGCTCGGGGTGGTGCCCGCCGGGGTCGCCCCGACGGTGCTGGTGCCGTCGCCGACGACGCCGATGCCGTTCCCGCCGATGGTGATCGGGACCGCGACCACCGGGGCCACCTGGGTGCCCGAGGCGGTGCCGTCCGCCCCGTCCGTCGTGCCACCGGCAGCCGGAGCCGGACCGGCGGTCGTGCCGGTGCCGGTGCCCGCAGCGGGCGTCGTGCCCGCCGAGGTGCCGTCACCGAGCAGCCCGATGCCGTTGCCGCCGATCGTGACCGGGACGTCGACCAGTCCGCCGACCTGGGTGCCGGAGAGCAGCCCGTCGTCGCCGGACGTGCTCGGCGTGGTCGTGGCCGGAGCGGCCGGTGCCGGCGTCGCCGCCGGGCCGGATCCCGCAGCGGTGCCGTCCCCGAGCACCCCGATGCCGTTGCCGGACACCGTCACCGGGACCGACACGACCGGGGCGACCTGGGTCCCCGAGGCTGTGCCGTCCGCACCCGAGGTGACCGGTGCCGGAGCAGCGGGCTCGGCCGGTGCTGCCGGGGTGGATGCTGCCGGTGTGGCCGGCGTCGTGGTCGACACCGCATCACCGCCGACGGCGACCGCGTTGCCACCGACCGTGACGGGGACGGTCACATCGCCGGCGACCTGGGTCCCCGAGCCGGTGCCGTCCGAACCGGAGGTGGTCGGAGCAGCGGCGGCAGCCGGAACCGGAGCAGGCGCAGCCGGAGCAGGCGCAGCCGGAGCAGCAGCCGGGGCCGACACCGCGTCGCCACCGACGGCGACGGCGTTGCCACCGACGGAGACCGGGGCGGTCACAGCCGGCGCCACCTGGGTGCCGGAGGCCGTGCCGTCGGCGCCCGAGGTCGTCGGCGCGGGAGCTGGGGCCGGTGCAGGAGCGGCGGCTGGAGCTGCAGGAGCCGCGGGCGCCGCGGCGGGCGAGGTCACCGACGACACCGCGTCGCCGAGCACCCCGAGGGCGTTGCCGGTGAGGGACACCGGAGCGTCCACCGACGGAACCACCTGGGTTCCGGACACGGCGCCGTCCGCTCCGGAGGTCGTGGCAGCGTTCGCCGCTGCCGCCCCTCCGAGCGTGAGGCCGCCGACGAAGAGGGCGAACCAGAGCCCTCTCGAGACGTAGTTGTTCATGGTCGTACTCCCTGATCGAGATCGTTGGCCGACCGCGTTCGCGGTCGGTGTGTGTGCGTGCCTGCCGTGCCGGACAGGCGCACCGATCTCAGTCAGGGGCGACGTCGTGCTCGCCGACGACCGATGCGGGGACCGCGTCGTCGGAGAGCGTGCCGCGAGACCCCGCGGCGAGGGAGACGATGTCGTCGGTCGAGCCGACGATGCCGACGGCTGCGACGCCGCCGGGAGTCGAGGTGGCACTGCCCCCGAGGACGCCCGCGCCGCCCTGGCGGTCGGACGGCGCTCCGTGGCCGTCGCCCGGCTCGGGGACGAGCAGGGCGGTGCCGCCCAGCGTCGCGTCCTGCACGGCACCAGCGACGGGGCCGGCGAGCGGTCCGGTCACGAAGGTGGACGGCGTGGTCACGCCCGACCGGCGTCCGGCGTCAGGAACGGACGCTCCGTCCGCGCCCGTCGACGCGACCGTGGGCACGGACGGGGTCCTCGCCGGGGCGGCCGCCAGCGGCGGTCGCGCGGACGGGACAGCCGAGCCGGGCACGCCGGACGGGGTGGTGCCGACGACGACCGGAGGTGCGGGGACGTCGATGACGGGATCCGAGCCTCCTGGCAGGACGCCACCGACCGACGGGACCACGCCCGCGACGACGTCGGGGACCTGTCCGACGATCGTGCCGACACCGCCGAGGGTGTCGTCGACCAGGCCGGTGACCGGAGCGGTGACCGTGCCGAGGGTGTCGTCACCGACGACGGGGCCGACCACCGGGACGCTGCCGACCACGTGGTCGAGCGTGTCGACGACCGTGGTCACGGGTCGCGCGTCGGTGACCGTCTGCACGGTCCCGGTGACGGGGCGCAGCGCCGTCGCGACGGTGTCGGTGACGGGCCGGGAGGCGGTGCCCACGTGCTCGACGACGCCCTGCACCGGGTGCGTGGCCGGCTCGGCCGCAGGGGCGGTCGTGGCCGGCACCGCGGGCGCGGTCGCCGGAGCGGCGGGGGTCTGAGCTGCGGGAGCCGGAGCTGCTGGGGCGGGGGCGACGGGAGCTGGCGCAGGCGTGGGCGCTGCCGGGGGTGCCGGGGCCGACTTCGGGGGTGCCGGTGCCGGTGCTGGTGCCGGCTTCGGAGCTGGCGCAACCGCCGCGCGGACGGGGTCCACGACGCCGCCGACGACCTGTCCGACACTGCCGGACACGTCGTGCACGGTCTCGCCGAGCCCGTCGACCACACCGCTGACGAGCCCGCGCTGCTGCGTCTGGGCGGGCGGAGTGGCCGCGGCCTCGGCAGCCGAAGCCGGACGGGCCCCGAACGCCAGGGACAGCAGCACGAGGGCAGCGAGGGTCCCGACGCCCAGCAGGGCGATCCGGAGCACCGCGAGCCAGGGTGCGCGCGACGTCGTGTCCATGCGCTCACCTCCTGAACTCGGCTGCGCACGTAGAGTGGTTGACCGGCAACGTACGCCGGTCCGTTCCGGAACGCACCCCGTTCTGGAAGAAATTCTCAGGAAAGGCCGTCCGTGGTCTCGATCTTCTCCGCACCGACCCGCAACCTGGACATCGTCACGCTGCACGAGATCCTCCGCCTGCGACAGGACGTCTTCGTCGTCGAACAGGGGGCCGCGTACGGCGACATCGACGGGCGTGACCTCGAGCCCGGCACCGTGCAGTTCTGGGCGGGCCAGGGCTCGGTGGACGCCACGCTCCGCCTCCTGCGCGAACCCGACGGCACCGAGCGCATCGGCCGGGTCGTCACGGCGGCGCACGCCCGCGGGCAAGGCCTGTCGGGGCAGCTGATCGAGGCCGCGATCGCCGAGTCCCGCTCCGCGAGCATCGCCCTCGGCGCCCAGTCGCACCTCGAGCAGTGGTACGCCCGCTTCGGGTTCGTGCGCTCCGGGGACGAGTACCTCGAGGACCGGATCCCGCACGTCCCGATGACCCGGCAGCGCTGACCGGACCGGCGCGTCAGGCGCGTCTGACTGGGAGCGCGCGTCAGGCGCGCCAGCGGCGGAGCTCGTCGAACGAGCGGCCCTGCGTGGACCGGTCGGCGACGAGCCGCTCGAACACGATGTTCGTCTGGGTCGTCGCCACCGACGGGTCGCCGCTGAGCTCGTCGGCGACGAAGTCCCGCAGCTGCTCGGTCGACTCGCACGCGATGTGCACGAGGAAGTCCTTGTCGCCGGCCAGGAACGAGACGTCCTGCACGACGGGCACCCGGAGCAGTCGCTTCGCGAAGTCCCGGAGTTCGTGGCGGGCCGCAGCGTGGACCCGGACGGAGACCATCGCCTCGATCGAGAAGCCGAGGCGCGCGATGTCGACCTCGGCCCGGTAGCCGCGGATCACCCCGGCGTCCTCGAGGGCCCGGACCCGGGTCAGGCACGTCGACGGCGCGATGCCCACCGCGGCGGCGAGCCGGTTGTTCGGGATCCGGGCGTCGCCGGCCAGGGTCCAGAGGATGCGCTCGTCGACCTCGTCGAGGCGCGGGGCGGGGTCGGGACGGCGGGCTGGTCGGTCGGACACGGCTCGACGCTACCGCGACGGTGCGAGCAGGGCGCGGAGCGCGTCGTCGAGTGCCCCGGCTACGACGTCGTCGTCGGCCGACGCGAGCGGCTCCACCGCGGTGGACCGCCGGAGCATCGTCATCCCGAGCACCACCGACAGCGCGATCTCGGCCCGGACGAGCAGTTCCTCGGTGACCTCGCCGCCGACGGCCGTGGCGAGCCGTTCCGCGTACCGGCGGAGGGTCTCGCGGCGGATGGCGTCGGCACCGTCGTCGCCGGAGGACCGGAGCAGCAGCATGAGCTGGAGGGAGTCGTCGTCGGTCGGCGCGCGGACCACGTGTGACACCAGGCCGGCCAGCGCGCGCTCGAGGCCGCGCTCGACGGGCTGCTCGACCCCGAGGTCCTGCACCACCCGGTCGAGGCAGGCACGGAACAGCCCCTCCTTCGAACCGAAGTAGCGGTTGATCAGCGCGACGTTGACCCCGGCGTCGGCGGCGATGTCGCGCACCGTCGTCGCCTTGTACCCGTCGAACGCGAACCGGTGCCGCGCCGCCCGCACGAGCAGCAGTCGGGTGGCGGCGGCGTCCTTGCTCATGGTCGAAGCGTACCGGCCCGACCCGGGATGTAAGCAAGTGTTGACATCGCGTGAGAACTGCGTACCCTCGTCAAGTCAGCAATTGTTTACATCACCCGAGACACGGAGCACGATGACCGACACCATGCAGAGCCCCCGCACGGGCTCGCACCCCACCACCGCCGGACACCGGCCGAACAGCACGGCGATCATCGTCTACCTGTCCCTCGGCGGTCTGTCGTTCGCGGTCCTGCAGTCGCTCGTCGCCCCCGCGCTGTCGACCATCGGACAGGACCTCGGCGCCTCGACGAGCGCGACGAGCTGGGTGCTCACCGCCTACCTGCTCTCCGCGTCGGTGCTCACGCCGATCCTCGGTCGCCTCGGCGACATGATCGGCAAGCGCAAGGTCCTGATCGTCGTGCTGTCGATCCTGCTCGTCGGCGCCGTGCTGGCCGCGCTGGCACCGAACCTCGGCGTCCTCATCGTCGGCCGTGCGCTGCAGGGCGCCGCCGGCGCGGTGATGCCGCTGTCGATCGGCATCGTCCGCGACGAGCTGCCGAAGGAGAAGGTGAGCGTCACGATCGGTCTTCTCTCCGCGATCTTCGGCATCGGCGCCGGCGTCGGCATCGTCGCCGCCGGCCCGATCGTCGAGCACCTGTCGTGGCACTGGCTGTTCTGGCTGCCCGCCGTGCTCGTCGTCATCGCCCTGCTCGGCGCGATCTTCGGCATGCCGGAGTCGCCGGTCCGCAAGCCCGGCCGCCTCGACATGGTCGGCACGTTCGTCCTCGCCGTCTCGCTCGTGTCGATCCTGCTGGCCGTCAGCGAGGGCGAGACCTGGGGCTGGGGTGACGGCAAGACCATCGGTCTGCTGGTCCTCGGCGCCGTGGCACTGGTCGCGTTCGTCCTGGTCGAGCTCCGCGTCGCCGAACCGCTCATCGACGTCCGCCTGTTCGCCGTCCGCGGCGTCTGGACGGCCCACGTCGTCGCGCTCGTCTTCGGCTTCGCGATGTTCGGCACCTTCGTGCTCGTGCCGACCCTGCTGCAGCTGCCGAGCGCACTCGGCTACGGCTTCGGCAAGGACGTCACCCAGGCCGGTCTCTTCCTGCTGCCGACCGTCCTGATGATGATCGTCGCCGGGCCGATCGCCGGCATCCTCGTCCGCAAGGTCGGTCCGAAGCCGCCCATGCTGCTCGGCGGGATCGCCATCGTCGCCGCGTTCCTGCTGCCCGCGATCGCGCACGGCGAGCTCTGGCAGGTCGTCGTCTCCGGCGTCCTGACCGGCATCGGCATCGGCCTGGCCCTCGCCGCGTGCTCGAACGCCATCATCGAGAGCGTCCCCGCGAACCAGACCGGCGAGGCCATCAGCGCCAACACCGTCGTCCGTACGATCGGCTCGAGCGTCGGCACCGCGGTCATCGCGGCGCTCATCACCTCGCACAGCACCCCGCAGGGTCTGCCGACGGACGACGCCTTCACCATCGGGTTCTGGGCGTGCACCGGCGTGGCGGTCCTCGCCGTGCTCGCCGCGCTCGCGGCCCCGTCGATGCGCGCGCGCCGCGCAGCGGCGGCGGCCCGTGGCATCGACGACCTCGAGGAGATCGCCGAGTAGGGCTCTCGGCCCGACCACCCCGGGAGGCCCGTCCTGCGTCGTCGACGCGGGGCGGGCCTCCCGGCGGTCGCGCCCACCGCCACCGGCGGCTCCGCAAGCTGGGAAGCGACCGAGCACGCCGCCGCCGACGTGACGATCATCGGACCGGACGCGTCACAGCAGGTGGACGCGATCACCGCGCCCCGGACAGGAGACCCATGAGCACCACGGACCACGACGACACCACGACCAGCAGCAAGCCGTCCTTCCGCGACACGGTCACCGCCGGCCTGGTGCAGAAGGCGCTGGAACCCGTGCTGCGCGCCGTCCGTGACGAGGTGGCCTCGGCTCGGCGGGAGATCAGCGAACGGGCGAACGGCGCGAAGACCGGGCTGGTGCTCACCGGCGCCGCGGTGGCCTTCGCACTGACCACACTCGTGCTGCTGGCCGGCCTCGTGGTGGCGCTCCTGGCCCTGGCACTGCCGATCTGGGCCGCGACGGGGATCACGTTCATCGTGTTCGCCGTCGTAACCGCGATCCTGTTCGTCGTCGGACTCCGAGGCATCCGACGGGGCGTGCCGCCGGTGCCGAAGGACACCCTCCGCGCAGCGAAGGACCGTGTCACGCACACGGGCGACGCGTCGCCCACGACCGACTGAGCCCCGACAGCGCTCGAGCGCTACATCGCGAGGGTCATGCCGACGACGGCGACCGTCATCGCGAAGACCTCGCCGCTGCGCACGGCCCGGCGGTCCTCCTGCGCCCACTCGTACCGCAGGAGCCACCCGCTGAACGCGCAGTAGCCGATCACGCCGGCACCGAGCACCGCGGACAACGCGATGCCGTGTCCCGCGTGCCCGTCGGCGACGCCGGTCGCGTGGCCCATCAGGAGCATGCCGGCCATCACGACCGCCGACAGCGCGCGGTGCACGTCCATCGGCTCGGCGCGGCGGCCGTCGGCACGGCGTCGGCGCATCACCGGCAGCGGTGCGAGCAACAGCAGGAGCGTCGCCGCGAAGAGCGTCCACACCGCACCCGCGTGCACCACAGGCATGAGCATCGCGACGAGCATCACCGCGGCCGGCACGATCACGCCGGGGCGCGGTCGGTAGCGGTCACCGACGATGCAGCACACCGACGCGAACTGCGGCACGACGAGCATGGCGTCGGCGACGGTCTCGTGCACGGCGGGTCCTCAGCTGCGGCGGCGCGGTGCCGGGCGGGTCAGTCCTCGGCGCGGGCAGCGGCCTTGGCGGCGCGCTCCTGCTTCACACGGGCGTTCTCGACGTGCACGGCGGCCTGCGTCTCGCGCTCACGGACGAGCCACTCGGGCTTCTGCTCGAGCAGCGTCTTGATCTCCGCCGTGGTGAGCGCGTCGTCGATCCCCGCACGGGTCAGCCCCGAGATCGAGATCCCGAGCTTCTGCGCCACGACGGGTCGCGGGTGCGGGCCGTCGCGTCGGAGGTCCTCGAGCCACGTCGGGGGTACGGTCCGGAGCTCGTCGAAGGCGGTCCGTGTGACGGGAGCGCCCTGGAAGGACTCCGGAGCGGCCGCCAGCAAGATGCCGAGCTTCTTCGCAGCCGTTTCGGGCTTCATGGTCTGTTCCTGCGCCATGCCCCCTAGAGTACGGCCCCTATGCTCGTCTGCATGACCGCGGCACTCACCATCGCATTCGTGCCCGGGGTCTCCCCGGCCAAGTGGGCCCGTGTCTGGCGGGATCGACACCCCTCGATCGAGCTGCGACTGCGGCCGATCGGGTCCGACGACGTCGACGACACGCTCGCCGGCGAGGTCGACATGGTCTTCGCACGCATGCCCGTCTCCGACCAGCACAACGCCATCCCGCTCTGGACCGAGACCGCCGTGGTCGCGATGCCGAAGGACTCCCCCCTCGCCGACCTGGCCGAGGTGGACCTCGCCGACGCCGAGGTGCACGTCGTCGACGCCGGTCCGGTGCCGGCCGACATCGCCGCCGCGCTCGACCTGGTCGAGGCGAACGTCGGCGTGGTCGTGCTCCCCCAGTCGCTCTTCCGCGCGGCGAGCCGCAAGGACCTCGTCGCGCGCCCGCTCTTCGGCGCCCCCGGCACGCAGATCGCGCTGGTCTGGCGTGACGAGGACGCCACCGAGACCACCGAGGAGTTCATCGGCGTGGTCCGCGGACGCACCGCCAACAGTTCGCGGAACCAGCCGACCGGCACCGATCGCGACGTCGAAGAGGCCCTGCGTGCGGCAGGCGGCGGTTCCAAGGCCGGTGGCGGCTCCGACGGGTCGGGCAAGGGCGCAGCAGGCAAGGGCGGGTCGGCCAATGGCGGAGCGGGTGCCGGAGGCGCCGGCGGCAAGGCGAAGGCCAAGTCGCCCGGCAGCGGCAAGTCCGGCAGCGGCAAGAAGTCCAACACCGGCAAGGGCCCCACCCCCGGCCGCGGGAAGATGCGCGGCAAGCCGAGCCGGGGTTCGAAGGGCAACCGATGACGGACACGCGCCTGCAGGAGATGCCGGCCACGCGCCTCCCGGCCTGGCTCGACCGGACGATGGCCGAGTACGTGGCGTCGCGGATGCAGGCGGGTGAGACCCGCGAACAGGCCGAGGCGAACAAGCAGAAGTCGCTCGACCAGTGGTTCCCGGGCGGGTCCCCGGCCGACGGACACCTGGTGTGGGACGTCCTCGACCAGAACGACACCACGGTCGGGTACCTCTGGATCGGCCCGTTCGCTCCGGGCGGGACCGACTGGTGGGTGTTCGACGTCGAGATCGACGAACCGCACCGTCGTCGCGGGCACGCCCGACGTGCGCTCGAGCTCGGCCACCAGGCCGCAGCGGAGCACGGCGCGACGAGCATCGGGCTCAACGTGTTCGGCTACAACACCGGCGCGCAGGACCTGTACGCCTCGCTCGGGTACGAGGTCACCGCGACGCAGATGCAGAAGCCGCTGGTCTGAGGGCCCTGCCGCTGGGTTCTGCCGCTTCGTCGCGGCAGGTGCGTCGTCACGGCAGGACGGCAGCCGCTGCGCGGGTGACGCGGTCCCCGCGAGCCGCCTCGGCCGCAGCCCGAGCGCGGGCGACCACGACGGCGTCGGCGCGCTCCGCGGAGCCCGCATCGAACGGCGGCTGCGGGTCGTACTCGATGTGCAGCTGGATCGCCTCGGCCGCTGCCCGCCCCGCGAGCTCGGCCGCCAGCCACAGCGCCATGTCGATGCCCGCACTGACGCCAGCCGCAGTGACGACCGCGCCGTCGTCGACGATCCGCTCGTCGACCGGTTGCGCCCCGAACGCCTCGAGCATCGGCTTCGACGCCCAGTGGGTCGTCGCACGCTTGCCGGCGAGGAGCCCCGCGGCACCGAGGACGAACGCGCCCGTGCAGACCGAGGTCACCCAGGTGGCGCGCTCGGCCTCGCGCCGGACGAACCCGATGAGCTCGGGGTCGAGCATCGCGTCGAAGGCACCGTCACCGCCGGGGACCACGAGGACGTCCGCCGGACCCGCGTCGGCGATGGTCGTCGTCGGGACCAGCGCGAACCCGCAGTCGGTCGGCACCGGGTCGAGCGTCGCCGCCACGTACTCGACGCGTGCGCCGGGCACACGCGAGAGCACCTGCGCCGGGCCGGTGAAGTCGAGCTGCGTCAGGTCCGGGAAGAGCAGGAAGGCGATCCGGACCTCGGCGGGGTCGTGGCCCGGCTCGATCGCCGAGTCCCCGGCAGTGTCCGGCGTGGGGGCCGGCACGTCGACGGGCACGTCGACGACGTCGGCGTCGACCGGGTGGACAGCGCGCACGCGCGAGTTCGGCTGGTCGGTGCTCATGCCGCGACCCTAGCCCGGTGCCCTCGCCGGCGGTGGGGTCGGCGTCCTGGTCAGTTCCAGACGCCCGAGGCCCCCCGCCGGTGGCTGCCGAGCAGGTGCGTGTCGACGATGCCGAGCGCCTCCATCAAGGCGTGCATCGTGGTCGGACCGACGAACGCGAAGCCGCGCTTCCGCAGTGCCTTCGACAGTGCGACGGACTCGTCGGAGGTCGTCGGGACCTGGGCGTACGACTCCGGTTCGGGCGTCGTCGCCGGACGGAACGACCAGACGAAGTCGGACAGCCCGCCGTCCTGCCGCAGGGCGACCGTCGCGTTCGCGTTCGTGATGGTCGCGAGGATCTTCGCCCGGTTCCGGACGATGCCGGCGTCGGCCATCAGCCGAGCGACGTCGTCCTCACCGAAGCCCGCGACGGTGTCGGGGTCGAAGTCCGCGAACGCCGCACGGAACGCCGGACGCTTCGCCAGGATCGTGCGCCAGGACAGGCCGGACTGGAACGCCTCGAGCGGCAGCCGCTCGAACACGCCGCGCTCGTCCCGCACCGGCATGCCCCACTCGGTGTCGTAGTAGTCGCGGAGCAGCTCGTCCGTCGATGCCCACACCGGCCGGGCGAGTCCGTCGTCGCCGATCACCAGGTCGGAGTGGAGCGCGGGCTCGGTGGCTGCGGGCTCGGTGGCTGCGGGCTCGGTGCTCATCGCACCATCCTGGCGTGCGCCGCCGACACCGTCGTTGCCAGCCGTGTGGTCACTCGGCTGGCGGGCCGTCCTGGGCGGCCTGCGGGTCCATCCACACGTACTCCCACCGGTGGCCGTCCGGGTCGGTGAAGCTCCGCTGGAACATGAAGCCGAGGTCCATCGGCGCGCGGTCCTCGCTCCCGCCGGCCGCGACGGCGGCGTCGACGATGCGGTGCACCTCGTCCTTCGACCCGGCGGTGAGCGAGTTGATGACCTCGACGGTGCCGGCGTCGGCGATCGTCTTGTCGGTGAAGTCGGCGAACTTCGCGTGGGTGAGCACCATGACGTAGATCGTGTCGCTGATGACGATGCACGCAGCGGTGTCGTCGCTGAACATCGGGTTGATCGAGTAGCCGAGGGCTTCGTAGAACGCCTTCGAACGGTCGAGGTCGGTGACGGGCAAGTTGATGAAGACCATCGTGTCCATGGGGAGGTTCCTTTCGTCACGCTCAACCTGGCCCGTGGCGCGGCGATGCGCAACCGTTCCGTCGCGGTACGGACTGATACGCGATATTCTGGACCGATGCGGGCGTACGTCGATGAATCGGAGCCGGGCGGCGGGCGCGATCACACGACGTACGTCATGGCTGCCGTGGTCATCACGGCGTCCGCCTGCGAAGCGGCACGTGTGGACGTGCGGGCAGCGACACCGCGGCGGATGCGGAAGCTGCACTGGTACGAAGCCCTCCCCGGTCAGCGGCTCTCGTGGCTCGACCTCCTCCGACGGGCGGTCGAGATCGTCGTCGTCCGCTACGAGGGAGCCGCTGCGCGCGCCGAACGGCGACGACGCCGGTGCTTGGAGCGACTCGTCTGGGAGCTCGAGGTGCGGGGCGTCACACTCCTCGTCCTCGAATCGCGAGGGAGGGCACGAGATGACGGCGACCGGTCGATGTTCGATGCCCTTCGACGACGAGGAGTCGGCGTTCCGGTGCGACACGAGCACGTCCGCGGGGTCGATGAACCACTGGTCGCACTGGCTGATCTTGCTTGCGGTGCGCACGTGGCGGGCCTCGACGACGAGCTCGACAGCACCCTTGTCCGCGTGGGGTGAACGACCCTGGACAGCGCAAAACCCCGGTCCCGCGCTGGCTGCAGGATTCTCCGGGGCTCACTTTCGACCGAGCAGCACGCGGTCGACATATCAATTTTACGAGTCCAGCGCGGGCCACGTCAAGTGATCCGGGACACCGACTCGGAACGACGAAGCCGCTGTCGTGCGACAGCGACTTCGTCGTTCCGGGTCGGCTCAGTGGCGCGCGACCGAGGTCAGGCGGACGCGCGGCCCTCGCCGGCGGCCTTCTGGTCGGCCTCGGCCTCGGCCTGGCCGATGATGTCCTCGGCCGGCACCGGGTTCAGGCGGTCCCAGAGGAAGAACAGCAGGCCGCCGACGAGCATCGACAGTCCGACCCACAGGTTGATGTGGATGCCGCCGGTCTTCTCGGGGTCGGTGTCCCAGTGGACGATGCCGACGATCGTCACGATGACGCCGTAGAGCACGAACAGGCCGCCGAGGATGCGGCGCAGGTCGAGACGACGGGTCGAGCGGACGAGGGCGGCCTTCTGCTCCTCGGTCAGCGCGCCGGGGGTGGTGGTGTCACTCATGGTCGGTGATCTCCTTCGCGGATCAGAGGAACGGCAGGTACAGGACGACGCACAGGATCAGTGCGACGGTGCCGAGCAGTGCGGGCGAGCGGTACCAGGCGGTGTCGGTCGCGACGGAGTCGCCGTGCAGGTCGATCTTGCCGATGCCGTAGACCAGACCGCCGAGCTCCTTCTCGTCCTTGGGCGTGGTGAACATCGAGACGATGAACCCGACGATCAGGACGGTCACGAACGAGATGATCGCGCCGTACAGGGTCTCGGCGGTCGCCGTGGCGAACAGGTCCGGGTTCACGAGGTACGCGATCCAGGTGATCGTCGGCGTGACGATGCCGAGCACGTAGCCCCAGAGCGCACCCTGCGTGGTCATCCGCTTCCAGAGCAGACCGAGGATGAAGACGGCGAACAGCGGCGCGTTGAAGAACGAGAACAGCGTCTGCATGTACGTCATGATGTTCGACGCCTGGGCCGCGATGAACGCGGTCGCGATGCCCACCAGGACGCCGACGACGGTGACCCAGCGACCGGTCTTCAGGTAGTGGATGTCCGGCATGTTCGGCTTGATGTAGCGCTGCCAGATGTCGTACGTGAAGACGGTGTTGAACGACGAGACGTTGGCCGCCATGCCGGCCATGAACGACGCGAGCAGGCCGGTCACCGCGACGCCGAGGACACCGGTCGGCAGGTACATCTGGATGAGCTTCGGGATCGCGTCGTTGTAGGTGAGCGAGCCGTCGGCGAACTGGTTGCCGACGACCGCCGCGGCGATGAGACCGGGGATCACGACGATGGCCGGGATGAACAGCTTCGGGATCGCGGCGATGAGCGGCGTGCGGCGCGCTGCGGACATGTTCTTCGCCGAGAACGCGCGTTGCACCTCGGTGAAGTTGGTGGTCCAGTAGCCGAAGCCGAGGACGAAGCCCAGGCCGAGCACGATCGCGAGCCAGTTGGCGCCGATCGGGTTGGTCACGTCGCCGAAGCCGGTGCCGGCCCACGCCTGCAGGTGCTGCACGCCCTGGGTCTTCACGATGGCAGACGACAGCCCGTCCCAGCCGCCGACGCGGTGCAGACCGACGATCGTCAGCGGGATGAGCCCGGCGATGATCACGAAGAACTGCATGACCTCGTTGTAGATCGCACTGGAGAGCCCGCCGAGGGTGATGTAGACGAGCACGAAGCCGGCGGACACGACGATGGCCAGCCACTCCGGCCAGCCGAGCATCGCCTCGATGACGATGGCCATGGCGTAGAGGTTGATGCCCGCGATGAGCACGTTCGACACCGCGAACGCGATCGAGTTCACCAGGTGCGGGGCCTTGCCGAACCGGCGGAGCATGAACTCCGGCACCGACCGGACCTTCGAGCCGTAGTAGAAGGGCATCATCACGAGCCCGAGGAACACCATGGCCGGCACCGCGCCGACCAGGTAGTAGTGCAGGGTCGCCATGCCGATCTGGGCACCGTTGGCGGCCATGCCGAGGATCTCGGTCGCACCGAGGTTCGCGGACACGAAGGCCAGGCCCGTGATCCACGCCGGCATCGAGCGCCCGGACAGGAAGAAGTCCATGCTCGTCCGGACCTGTTTGCGGGCGGTGAACCCGATCCCGATGACGACCGCGAAGTACACGATGACCATCAGGTAGTCGACCCAGCCCAAGTCGAGCCGGATCCCTTCGTTCGCTGCAGCGAGAACCATTCAACATCTCCACGTCAGTGTGTTGCAGTCGACAACTCCGCCGACCCGGACGGAGACGTTACACCGAATTGTGACCGTTCACATAGCCGAGGCATGTGTCTGCCGGCGGTACCCCGTGGCCCGCGATCGCTAGGCTCGCCCCATGACCGACCAGGCGCGCATCCTCGTCCTCAACGGACCGAACCTCGACATCCTCGGGCGGCGCGACCCGGAGCAGTACGGCACCGTGACGCTCGCCGAGCTCGAGGCGATCGTGCACACCGAGGCGGCCGTGCACGGGCTGGACGCGGACTTCCGCCAGACGAACCGCGAGGGCGAACTGGTCGAGTGGCTGCACGAGGCCCTTGACGACTTCGCCGCGGTCGTGATCAACCCCGCGGCCTACGCACACACCTCGGTCGCGCTGCACGACGCGGTCGAGGCGCTGTCCGTCCCCGTCGTCGAGGTGCACCTGTCGAACACGTGGAAGCGCGAGCCCTTCCGGCACGTCGACCACGTCGCCACCGCCGCGACCGCGGTCATCGTCGGCGCGGGCGCCGACGGCTACCGCCTGGCCGTCGCACACGTCGCGTCCCTCATCGCCTGACGCCCGTCACGCCGCACGGGCGTCTCTCGCCCCGCCCCCGCCGAGGTTCCGAGATCTCGGAAC
This sequence comes from Curtobacterium sp. PhB142, assembly GCF_004341255.1. Lineage (NCBI taxonomy): Bacteria > Bacillati > Actinomycetota > Actinomycetes > Micrococcales > Microbacteriaceae > Curtobacterium > Curtobacterium sp. PhB142. Next base: position 321,303 of record NZ_SLUT01000003.1, read on the forward strand.
CTCGGCGCCGCTGCCGCCTCGGAGTGGAACCTCGGCGTCACGCGGACGGCAAGTCGTGGAACCTGGCGGTCGCGCACGTCGCGCACGTCGCGCCCGTCGCGCCCGTCACGCGCGCACGTCGCGCCCGACACGTGCGCAAAAGGCGGACGGGAGGCCCGTGGCGGGGCCGCCGCGGGCCTCCCGTCCGCCTCGTTGGAACGTTCCCAACGCTGGCTGGACGCGCTAGGTTCACATGTATGGACAAAGTGCGCATCGGACTCGTCGGCTACGGCATCGGAGGGTGGGCGTTCCACCGCCCGTTCCTGCTGGACGCGGCAGGCATCGACGTCGTCGGCGTCGTCGCCCGCTCGGCAGCGAAGCGCGAGCAGCTCGCGACCGACCTGCCCGGCGTCACCGTGTTCGACTCGCTCGGTGACCTGATCGCCGCAGGCGTCGACGCCGTCGTCGTCACCACTCCCCCGTCCACCCGCCGCGAACTCGTCCTGCAGGCGATCGCCGCCGGGGTCTCCGTCGTCGCGGACAAGCCGTTCGCCCCGGACCCGGCCATCGCCCGCGAGATCCGGCAGGCCGCGGCCGACGCCGGCGTCGTGATCACGCCCTTCCACAACCGCCGCTGGGACACCGACCTCACCACCCTCCGGAGCGTGCTGGACGCCGGACGGGTCGGGACGCCACTGCGCTTCTGGTCCCGCTTCGACCTGGTCGAGCGGCACGGCATCGCGACCGGCATCGGCGGCGGCGTGCTCTCCGACATCGGATCGCACCTGGTCGACCAGGCCGTGTCGTTGTTCGGACCGATCGCCCGGGTGTCCTGCACGCTCGACGTCCGCGATGCCCGCTCGCTCGGCCGTGACCAGGACGGCCAGATCGACGCCGGCTTCACGCTCGCAGCGACGCACGTGTCCGGTGTCGAGTCCGTCCTGACGTCGAACAAGGCCGGGTGGCTGGGTGCACGGCAGCTCCGCCTCGACGGTGTCGACGGGACGTACGAGGCCACGAGCACCGACGTGCAGGCACAGGCAGCCGTGGCGGGTGCGTCACCTGCCGACGACCGGTCGACCTGGGGAGTCGAGCCTTCGTCCGGGACCCTCACGACGGAGTCCGGCACGGTCGACGTCCCGTCGGCGCAGAGCTCCTACACGGACTACTACGAGCGGTTCGCGCGTGCCGTCCGCGGGCTCGGTCCGGTGCCGGTGCCCGTCGACGACGCGGTGCACGTGGTCGAGGTGCTCGACGCGGCGCGCCGGTCGGCGGTGTCGGGCGAGACGGTCACCGTCCCCGCTCCGTAGGCGTTCTTTCCCACGACATCTGCGATGCGAGGTCGAATCGGGCGTACCTGGTGAGAACTCCAGACCAGGTACGCCCGAATCGACCAGGAACGCGCGGGAGAGCGGCGGCCCCGCGTCAGAAGTCCGCGGGGCGCCGCACGTCGGCCAGGCCGGCCGTGGCGAAGCCCCCGCGGATGATCGGGATCGCCCGGCGCACGGCCTGGTCGATGCGGAGTTCGAGGTCGACGTTGCCGATGTCGTAGCCACCTTCGCGCTTGGTGAAGTCGCGCTCGTTGCCGAACACCCCGATCGGCAGCGTCGTCGACTGGAAGAAGCCGAACAGCGGGCGCATCTGGTGCTCGACGAGCAGGGCGTGACGGTCGCTGCCGCCCGTCGCGGTCAGCAGGACCGGGGTGTCGACGAGGTCGTACTGCCCGATCCAGTCGAAGAACAGCTTGAACGCGCCGGAGTAGGCGGCGCGGAACGCCGGGCTGCCGACGACGAGCACGTCGGCGGCCTCGACGGTCTCGAGTGCCGCCCGGGTGCGCTCGGACATCGCCTCGCGCGACGAGGCGGCACCGAGGTCGGCCAGGAGCGGGCCGATCTCGATGGTCTCGGTGCGGGCACCCTCGATCTCCTGCCCGAGGCGCGCCACCGTGGCGGCGACCAGGGTGGACGTCCTCGAGGGGTCCGAAGGGCTACCGCTGACGCCGACGACCAGTTCTCCACTCATGCGGTCGATGCTCACACGCCTGCCGCCGGGGCGGTCCGCGTGTGACGACATGTGTCGGGTGCCAGGCCCCCCCCCGGGTACCGTCCCGCGGCATGCAGACGTTCTTGCCGTACGCCGACTTCCGGGCCTCTGCCGAGGTCCTCGACGACCGACGTCTCGGCAAGCAGCGCGTGGAGACCCTGCAGGTGATGCGGGCGCTGACACTGCCGGGGTACGGCTGGCAGCACCACCCGGTCACCGCGATGTGGCGCGGCTACCGTCCGGCGCTGATGGCGTACCAGGAGGCGACGTGCCGCGTCTGGCTCGACCGCGGGCACGTGGACACCTGCCTGGAGAAGACGCTGCTGGACCTCGGGCGGGTCCCGGAGGACCTGGCGGCGTACGAGCGCGGCGACGTCCCGATCCCGCCGTGGAACGACGACGAGGCCCTGCACGCGTCACACCGCTCGAAGCTGGTGCAGAAGGCGCCGGAGCACTACCGCGTACTGTTCCCGGACGCACCCGACGACCTCGACTACGTCTGGCCGGGCACGCCGCACGCCCCGGGCAGCACGGCCGCAGCCGTCACGCCACCGGGATCCACCGCGCACCGTCGCGGCGCGTGACGACGTCGGAGCGGATCTCGACCACGTCGCGGAGGCCGTGCACGGCCCGGTCGCGCACGACCGCTGCCGTGGCGTCGTCGTCGGACTCGAACCGGACGACCGCGCACGGCACACCGCGCAGCAGGCGGACGTCCTGCGCCTCGACCACGGCGTGCTCGGCGACCAGCCGGGCCGCAGCGGGCAGGACGGCGTCGGGCGCGGTGCCGGCGGCGAGCGCGCCGATCGCCAGGGTCACACGGTACGAGGGCATGCCCCGACGGTAGCGGGAGCGGGAGACACCGGGAGCCCGCCGTGGGCTGCAGGGGAACTGACGTCGTTCAGGGGGTCGACGTCGGCCCACGGCGGGTCGCGGTGTGTGGCGGGACGCGACGACAGGGGGAACGTCGCGCCCCGCTCCGGATGTCGATCAGGGGTATCGGCATCCGGTCTGGGGCACCGGCCGGGTCACGGGAGGAGCCGGGCGGTGTCGGACCTCAAGGGTGTTCGGTGTCCTCTCGGTACCGGTCCGTCTCGATCGGTGCGGGCATCGATCGTCGAGCGGCGGCGGGTCGGATCATGGGGAGCAGGGCGCTCCCGACGGTCGCGAGGGCTCCGACGGCGGCGATCAGCCCGAGGGGGGCGGTGCCGAGGTCGTGCTGCGCAGCCAGGGCGAGCGCGACGAGGGTCGCCGGTGCAGGCAGGAGCTGCACCGCTCGGAAACGGTCGTCCCGTCGTGTCCGGGTCATCACCACGTTTGCCATGTGGACACTCTGGCGCAGATTCCGTGTCCGCATAAGGGGGGACACGACCCCACTCATGGAGTAGAACGTCTAGTACACCCTGGATACGATGTCTCAGCCCAGAGCGCGGACGGTGGCCACGGCGTCCGCGACCGCTCCGACGACGACCGGGACGTCCTCGGCGCCGAGGGAACCGTCGAAGGTGAGTCGGAGCGCGGTGCGGGCGACCTCGTCCGGGATCCCGAGCGCGGTGAGCACGTGCGACGCCTCGGTGCTGCCCGCGGCGCAGGCGCTGCCCGACGAGGACACGACGTCACGCTGTTCCAGCTCGAGCAGCACGGTCTCGCCGTTGACCCCGGGGAAGCAGAACGACGCGTGCCCGGGCAGTCGGTGCTCGCGCGACCCGGTCACGAACGCGCCGGGGACGGCGGCGAGCACCCCGTCGAGCACGGCGTCACGGACGGTCGTCGCGGCGGCGGAGGCAGCAGAACCACCAGAGGCAGCAGCACCACCGGAGGCAGCAGCACCACCGGAGGCCACCAACCCGAGCGCCGTCGCGACCGCCACCGCGCCGGCGACGTCCTCGGTGCCGGAGCGTCGGCCCCGCTCCTGTCCCCCGCCGTGCAGCAACGGTTCGACGGGCACCCCCGACCGGACCGCGAGCACACCGGTCCCCTTCGGCGCCCCGAGCTTGTGCCCGGACAGCGACAGTGCGTCGACACCCAGGACGTCGAGCCCGACCGGCAGCCACGGCGCGGACTGCACGGCGTCGGTGTGGAAGCGCGCGCCGACCGCGTGGGCCTCGGCGGCGAGCGCCGGGACGTCCTGCACGGTGCCGATCTCGTTGTCGGCGTGCGCGATCGACACGAGGGTCGTGTCCGGCCGGAGCGCCGCGCGCAGCACCGACGGGTCGACCAGGCCGTCCGACGCGACCGGCAGCACCGTGACGTCGAAGCCGTGGAAGCGTGCCAGGTACGCGCAGCTCTCGAGCACGGCCTCGTGCTCGATCGCGCTGGTGACGACGTGGCGTCCGCGTGGGGCGGCGAGCGCGATCCCCTTGACCGCGGTGTTCGCACCCTCGGTCCCACCCGTGGTGAAGACGACCTCGGCCGGTCGGCAGCCGAGCACGCCGGCGACCGTGGCCCGTGCAGCGGCGAGCCCGCGCGCGGCCTCGTCACCGACACCGTGCGTCGACGACGGGTTGCCGAACACCCCGGTCAGGTACGGCCACATCGCCTCGAGGACCTCGCGGCGGACGGGGGTCGTGGCCGCCCGGTCCAGGTAGAACACGGTCAGTCCCCGGCCGCCACCGCGATGTCGAGCCCGAGGTCGAGCGCCCGGGCCGAGTGTGTGAGCGCCCCCACCGAGATGACGTCGACCCCGGTCGCGGCGATGGCCGCGACGGTGTCGAGGGACACCCCGCCCGACGCCTCGACGAGCGCACGACCCGCGACGATGCCGACACCCGTCTCGAGCTCGGCCGGCGTGAAGTTGTCGAGCATGATCGTGTCGACGCCCGCCGCGACGACGGGCTCGATCTGGTCGATGCGGTCCACCTCGACCTCGACGTGCACGGTGTGCCCGAGCCGCTGCCGTGCGGCGGTGATCGCGTCGCCGATGCCGATGCCGCCGGCGAGCAGCACGGCCAGGTGGTTGTCCTTGGCCAGCACGGCGTCGGAGAGCGACGTGCGGTGGTTGTGGCCGCCGCCGCAGCGGACGGCGTACCGCTCGAGCGCACGGAGGCCTGGCGTGGTCTTCCGGGTGTCGACGATGCGCGCCGAGGTGCCCGCTGCGGCCGCGACGTGGGCCGCGGTGGCGGTGGCGATCCCCGACATGCGCTGCACCAGGTTCAGCGCGACCCGCTCGGCGCGGAGCACCGAACGCGCCGACCCCGTCACGGTGGCGAGCGTGTCGCCGGCGGTGAACGCGGCCCCCTCGTCGGCGTGCACGGTCGCCCGGATCGACGGGTCGACCGCGTGCATCACCGCCACGAAGACGGTCCCGCCGCTCAGTACTCCGGGCTCACGGGCCGCGAGCGTCGCCGTCGCGGTCGCGTCGGCCGGGATGAGCGTCTCGCTGGTGACGTCGCCCCAGGGCGCGTCCTCTTCCAGCGCGGTCTCGATGACTCGGCGGAGGGCGTGCGGCGGGATGGTGCCGGGGTCGATGGTCATGCGGGAACCTCCTGCGGAACGGCGATGTGTCGAGTGACCGTCTCGGCGACCCAGGCGTACGAGGCCGGGGCTGCTGGATCGGTGTCGGGGTGGTCGGTGCGGGCGTGGGCACCGCGGGACTCGGTGCGGGTCTCGGCGGCGAGCGCCACCAGCCGTGCCAGGTCGAGCAGTGCGCGGTCCTCGTGCTCGCGCACGCCGCCGGTGGCGGGCGCGGTGAGCGCGTCGAGGTCCCGCCGGGCGCTCGCCAGTCCGGTCGCGTCACGCAGCAGCCCGACGCGGTCGGTCATGACGGCCTGGACCGCCTGGCGGACGTCGGTGGACCCGTCACGGTGATCCGGGCCTCCTGGCCAGGTCTGACGGGAGGCGCGGATCACGTCCGCCGCTCGGGGAACGCTGGTCACCCGCAGGTCTGCGTTCCCCCGCAGGCGGAGCAGGCCGGGCCGGGGTCCGGCGACCGCGTCCGCTGCGCGGACCGCGAAGACGAGCCCCTCGAGCAGGGAGTTCGAGGCCAGTCGGTTCGCGCCGTGGACCCCGGTGCACGCGGCCTCGCCGATCGCGAGCAACCCCGGGAGGCTGGTGCGCCCCTCGGCGTCGGTGGCGATGCCGCCCATCGAGTAGTGGGCCGCCGGGGACACCGGCACACCCTGCCGGGTCCAGTCGAAACCGGCCGCACGGGTGGCCCGGGTGATACCGGGGAAGCGTCCGGTCAGGAAGTCCGCGCCGAGTCCGGTGGCGTCGAGGAGCACGGGTGCGCCGCCCTGGTCGCGGACGGCGGCGGCGATGCCTCGGGCGACGACGTCGCGCGGAGCGAGCTCGGCGTCCGGGTGCACCGCCGTCATGAAGCGGCGTCCGCGCGCGTCGCGGAGGACGGCTCCCTCGCCGCGGACGGCCTCGGAGACGAGCCCGCCGTCCGGCACTGCGAGGCGGGTCGGGTGGAACTGGACGAACTCCAGGTCGGCGACCACCGCTCCGGCACGCCACGCGGCGGCCACGCCGTCCCCCGTCGCCACGAGCGGGTTGGTGGTCTCGCGGTACAGGTGTCCCGCTCCCCCGGAGGCGATCACGACGGCGTCGGCGTCGATCCGTCGGGGTTCGCCGAGCAGGTCGAGGACGTCGATGCCGACGACGGTGCCGTCCCGGACGACGAGGTCGGTGAGGCAGGTGCGCTCGAGGATCGTGACGTGCTGACGGTGCAGCGCGTCGATGAGCGTGCGCTCGATCGCGGCGCCGGTCGCGTCGCCGTCGGCGTGCACCACGCGCCAGCGTCCGTGCGCGGCTTCGCGCCCGCGGGCCAGGTCGTCGCCGTACCGGTCGAGGGCCGACGGGTCGGTCGAGCGGTCGAACGGCACACCGAGGGCGAGCAGGTCGCGGACCCGGGCCGGCCCGTCGGTGCAGAGGACCTCGACGGCGCGCGCGTCCGCGCTGCCGGCCGCCGCGACGTGGGTGTCGGCCTGGTGGAGTGCCGGCGCGTCGTCGGCACCGAGCGCCACCGCGACCCCGCCCTGGGCGTACGCGGTGGCACTGTCGGCGAGCGCGCCCTTCGTCACCAGCGTGACGTCGTGGACGGCGCTGGCACGGATCGCTGCGGTCAGTCCGGCGATGCCGGAGCCGACGATGACGACGTGCACGGTGGTCTCCCTCGGTCGTTCGGGTTCGGGCTCGGGCTCAGGCTCGGGCTCGGGGCTCAGCCGCGGGGCTTGGCCGCGAGCATGCGCTCGAGCGCGACCTTGGCGTCGGCCTGGACCTCGGCGGGGACGACGATCTCGTTGAGCACCTCGCCGCGCACGAGGGCCTCGAGCACCCAGGCGAGGTAGCCCGGGTGGATCCGGTACATCGTCGAGCACGGGCAGACGACCGGGTCGAGGCAGAAGATCGTGTGCTGCGGGTACTCCGCGGCGAGCCGGTTCACCATGTTGATCTCGGTGCCGATCGCGAACGTCGTCGGTTCGGTGGCCGCGGCGACGGTCTTCCGGATCAGGTCGGTGCTGCCGGCGTGGTCGGCGGCGTCGACGACGGCCATCGGGCACTCCGGGTGCACGATGACCTGGACACCGGGGTGCTCGCGTCGGGCCTGGTCGATCTGGTCGACCGTGAAGCGACGGTGCACCGAGCAGAAGCCGTGCCAGAGGATGACCTTCGCCGCTTCGAGGTCGCGCTGCTCGTTGCCGCCCAGGGGCTTCCGGGGGTTCCACATCGGCATCAGGTCGGTGCTGATCCCCATGGCCTTGGCGGTGTTGCGACCGAGGTGCTGGTCGGGGAAGAACAGCACGCGCTGCCCGCGCTCGAACGCCCACTCGAGCACCGTCGCGGCGTTCGAGCTGGTGCAGACGATGCCGCCGTTGCGCCCGCAGAACGCCTTGAGGTCGGCAGCGGAGTTCATGTAGGTGACGGGGATGACGGGCACCCGGCCGTCGGCGTCGGGCTCGGTGCCGTAGACGGCGGTCAGCTCGGCCCAGGCGGCCTCGACGCTGTCGATGTCGGCCATGTCCGCCATCGAGCAGCCGGCCGCGAGGTTCGGCAGGATGACGCGCTGGTCGTCGCGGGCCAGGATGTCGGCGGTCTCCGCCATGAAGTGCACACCGCAGAACACGATGGCCTCGGCGTCGGGCTTCGTCAGCGCCGCGTTGGCGAGCTGGAACGAGTCACCGAGGAAGTCCGCGTGCCGGACGACCTCGTCGCGCTGGTAGAAGTGCCCGAGGACGACGACCCGGTCGCCGAGCGTCGCCTTCGCCCGCTCGATGCGCTCGTGCAGCTCGTCGGTCGACGCGGTCTTGTACTCGTCCGGCAGCACGCCCTGCCGCGGTGCGCTCGTCGGGATGACGTCGGTCATCGACGAGCCCGGGCCGTACCCGGGCCGGGAGTCGAAGTCCCACGTGGGCATGGCGAGGTCGGGCGTGCAGGTGCTGCCGCCGGCCTTGCCGTTCGAGATGAGGTCGATGGTCGTCGCGATGGACACGGTGGTTCCTATCGGTTCTGCGGTCGTGTGCCCTGCTGCAGCGGGCCGTTGTCCGCGTAGGCCAGGTCGGGGTTCGAGCGGTACAGCCGGGCCGGACGGTGCCGACCCCCGCTCGTGGTCTCGTCGGTCGGCAGGATCGCGTCGGTCTTCTCGACCTGCCGACGGAAGTTCGCGGGGTCGAGCGCGCGCCCGAGCACCGCCTCGTACACCCCGCGCAGCTCGGCGAGGGTGAACCGGTCCCCCAGGAAGGCCTGGGCGATGCGGGAGTACGACATCTTGGTGCGGAGCCGCCAGAGCGCGTACTCCACGATCCGGTCGTGGTCGAAGGCGAGCGGCGGGTGCTCGTCGGCGAGGAACCAGCGGACGTTCCAGTCGTCCGGCACGACGTTCGCCTCGTCCGGGTGCACGAGCGCCCAGTACACGATCGACACCACCCGGCTCGGTGAGCGGCCGACGTCGCCGAACGCGTAGAGCTGTTCGAGGTAGCGGGGCTGCACGTTCGTCGTCTCGCGCAGTCGGGCCGCGGCGGAGTCCTCGAGTCCCTCGTCGACGCCGACCCAGCCGCCGGGCAGCGCCCACGACCCCTCGAACGGTTCGGCGACCCGGCGCACCAGCGGCATCCACAGCGCCGGCGCCCCGGTGTCGGGGTGCGGGCGCAGCGCGACGATCACGGTCGAGACCGCGACGCGGATGCCTGCTTCGTCCATGGTGGACCTTCATGTCATTCTGACTCGAAGTGTTCGGGTTGCGATGACCCTATCACCGCTTCGCGGTGTGTTGCGCCCGCAGGCGGCTCCGGGTCGTCACGAACCGGAAACAGATCGTCACGAGGCCGAAAACTCCGGGAGGCCCCGCGTGGATACGGTGAGGATCATGACGACGGTGACGAGGATGCATGCCGTGGTGTCGGGGACCGTCCAGGGGGTCGGGTTCCGGTACTGGACGGCACGGAAGGCCGACGGGCTCGACCTCGTCGGGTACGCCAGGAACCTCTGGGACGGCACCGTCGAGGTCGAGGCCGAGGGGCCGTCGGTCGCGGTCGAGACGCTGATGGAGTGCCTGCGGAGCGGACCGCCGTCGGCCACCGTGACGGACGTCGAGTTCCGGCCGGTCGTGCCGCACGGCGACGCCGACGGGTTCGCGATCCTGCACTGACCCGGTCGCACCGACCGTTCACGTGCGGATGTCGGTGCCGAGCGGAATAATCGAATCCACTCAGGCGGTTGCCCTGTCTGCGCGTTCTGCGCCACCTCGTTCCACCAGTCGTGATCCACCAGGAGCTCCCGCATGACCCAGGCCGTCGATTCCGCCCCCCGCACGGGAAGCGTCTCGCAACCGACCGCTGCCGAGACCCGACTCGTGATCGGGCTGTTGCTCGTGTCCGCGTTCGTCGTCATCCTCAACGAGACGATCATGGGCGTGGCGCTGCCGCGGCTGATGGACGACCTCGACATCAGTGCGGCGACCGGGCAGTGGCTGACCACCGGCTTCCTGCTCACCATGGCGGTCGTCATCCCGATCACCGGGTTCCTGCTGCAGCGGTTCAACACCCGCCCCGTCTTCGTCTGGGCGATGGGCCTGTTCTCGGCCGGCACCCTGATCGCCCTGCTCGCACCCGGGTTCACGCTGCTGCTCGTCGGCCGCATCGTCCAGGCCAGCGGCACCGCGATCATGATGCCGCTCCTGATGACGACGGTGCTCACCCTCGTCGACCCGGCCCACCGTGGCCGCATCATGGGCAACATCTCGATCGTCATCTCGGTCGCGCCGGCCATCGGCCCGACGATCTCCGGGCTCATCCTCAACGCGTTCGACTGGCGCTGGCTGTTCGGCTTCGTCCTGCCGATCGCGATCGCTGCGCTCATCCTCGGCATGGTCAAGGTCCGCAACGTCTCGACGCCCCGCCGGGCACCGCTCGACGTGTTCTCGGTGATCCTGTCCGCGTTCGCGTTCGGTGGGATCGTCTACGGCCTGTCCAGCATCGGCGAGGCCGGCACCACCGGCCTGTTCGTCCCGGTCACCGCGCTCGTCGTCGGCGCCGTCGCCCTGACGGTCTTCATCCTCCGTCAGACCCGACTGCAGCGCACCGACAGCGCCCTGCTCGACCTGCGCACCTTCCAGACCCGCGGCTTCACCGTCCCGATCGTCGCGATGGCGCTGAGCTTCATGGCGATGTTCGGCACGCTCATCCTGCTGCCGATCTACCTGGAGCGCGTCCTCGGGCTCGAGGTCCTGAACGTCGGACTGCTGCTGCTCCCCGGCGGGCTGCTCATGGGGCTCCTCTCTCCCATCGTCGGACGCATCTACGACCGTCGCGGACCGCGCGTGCTGCTCATCCCCGGGTCGATCATCGTCAGCGCGGTGCTCTGGGCGCTCTCCACGGTCGGCGTGGACACCAGCGTGTGGTTCGTCCTCGGGGCGCACGTCGTGCTGAGCATCGGCCTGGCGCTCACCTTCACCCCGCTGTTCACGGCGGCGCTCGGTGGCCTGCCCCCGAAGCTCTACTCGCACGGCAGCGCGGTCCTCGGCACGGCGCAGCAGCTCGCCGGAGCCGCCGGCACCGCCCTGTTCGTCACCCTGCTCACGATCGGCGCCGCCACGGCAGCGACCGGCGCGGGTGCTGACGCCGTGGCCGCTGCGACCGCTTCCGGTGTGAAGACCGCGTTCATGGTCGGCGCGGTGATCTCGCTGTTCGGCATCCTGGCATCGGTCTTCGTCACCCGTCCGGCGGTGCCCGAGGGCGCGCCGACGCCCCCGCCCGCGCACTGACCGCGGTGCCGCCCACGGGTCCACGTGGCATCGTGGGCGGCATGCGGTCGACGGCGAGCGAACTGAACTGGTCCGGCACGGTCACCTACACGGCCGAGCAGGTGCTCCGACCGGGCTCGATCGACGAAGCAGCCGAGGTCGTCGCACGCTCCCCGCGGGTGCACGGGCTCGGCACCCGGCACTCGTTCAACGACTCCGCCGACGCCCCGGGGGTCCTGCTCGACCTGACCGCGATCCCCACCGACCTGGTCGTCGACCCCGAGCGGCGGACGGCGACTTTCGGAGCCGGCACCCGCTACGGCGTCGTCGCGCCCGACCTCGACCGCGCCGGGTTCGCGCTGCACAACATGGGGTCGCTCCCGCACATCTCCGTCGGCGGCGCGGTCGCCACCGGCACCCACGGCTCCGGCACCACCCTCGGCTCGCTGACCACCGCGGTCCGGTCCCTCGAACTGCTCGGCCCCGACGGTTCGCTCCGGACCGTCGACCGCACCGACCCGGCGTTCCCCGGCACCGCCCTGCACCTCGGGGTGTTCGGCATCGTGACCCGGGTGACGCTCGACCTCGAACCCGCGTACCGGATGCGGCAGGACTCGTACGGGCCGTTCCCGTGGAGCACGTTCACCGACCACGTCGCCGCAGTCCACGCCGCCGGGTACTCGGTGTGCGCCTACACGGTCTTCGGCGACGAGATCAGCGAGGCGCTCGTGAAGTCCCGGGTCCCCGACGGCGCCGACGACACCGCCGTGCCGGACGACCTGTTCGGCGCTCCCCGGCTGCCCGGCTCCCCCGGCGACGGCCACCACACGGCGCGCGACGGGTCGGTGGGCCCCTGGTGGGACCGGCTGCCGCACTTCCCCATCGAGTCCGTGCCGAGCCACGGGTCCGAGGTGCAGAGCGAGCACTTCGTCCCGCTCCGGCACGCGGCGGCGGCGCTCGACGCCCTGCGCGGGCTGGCCGACCGCATCCAGCCGCACCTGCACGTGTGCGAGCTCCGGACGATGGCGGCCGACGACCTCTGGCTGAGCCCGACCCAGGGCGAGGACGTGCTCTGCATCGCGTTCACCTGGCAGAAGCACCCGGAGGCGGTCGCTGCGCTGCTGCCCGACCTCGAGGCGCGGCTCGCGCCGTTCGACGGGCGACCGCACTGGGGCAAGATGAGCTCGCTCGACGGCGACGCGATCGCGGAGCTGTACCCGCGGGTGGCGGACGTCCGTGAGCTGATCGCACGAGCCGACCCGGACCGGACGTTCGCATCCGCGTTCGGCGAGCGGGTGCTGCGGGCCTGACCCGCGCCTCCAGTCCGACGCTCCTGCGCACCTGCGCACCCGCGCCCCGGTGCCGGTCCGCAGCGTGCGTCAGCGCAAGCGGGTGACCACCTTCGCACCCCCGTCCCAGTGCCGGAGACCGCCCACGGTGAGCACCTCGGGCAGGGGCGTGTCCGCAGCGAGGACCCGGAGCGCCGCCGGCAGGTCGACGTCGCGGATCCGCCGAGCGAGGGTGACGTGCGGCGCCCACCGACCGGGCAGCGACGAGTCGACCGAGCCCGGAGCGGCGGCGTCGACCGCGCGGTGGAAGCGGGCCAGCGGCTCGTCGACGACCACGCCGAGGCCGAGCACGTGCCGACCGGGGCCGGCGGGGAAGAGCAGGACACCGGCGACGCGCAGGGTCTCGGGCACCGCGACGTCGAGGTCCGTCGGGACGGGCAGGGTCTCGCCGGCCACGAGGGTGACGTGCGGGTCGTTCGTGCCCGAGTGGCCGAGGCTCGGCAGCTCCGCGGCGACGAGGGTCTGCCAGAGTGCCCGGACCGCCGCGTCCGAGGGGCCGTCGAGGACGAGTTCGATGCTGCGCACGTACCGAGTGAACCAATGCACCCCGTGACGGCGATGTAACACGGCGGAACGGAACTCGCACCGGGGACCCGCTCCCGTCACACTCGACTCCACGCCGCGGACCACCGCGGCTCCCCCACACAGCACGGCCCACGAGGAGCACCAGCATGTCCGCAGCCCCCGCACTGCCCGAGAAGCCGAAGGGCAAGCGCCCGATCGGCTGGATCATCGCCGCCGTCATCGTCGTCGTGGCGATCGTCGTCGCCGTCATCGTCGGAGTCGTGCGCTCCGGTGGCGACAGCGGTGGCGCTGCCGCCGGTGACGCTGCGCCGAAGACCGTCACGATCGGTGTCTCGGACAAGTCGCTGCCCTACTGGAACACGTACGTGAAGGCCGCCGAGGAGCAGCTCAACGTCACCGTGAAGCTCCAGAACTTCTCGGACTACTCGCTGCCGAACCCTGCGCTCAAGGACAAGCAGATCGACATCAACCAGTTCCAGCACATCCAGTACCTGGCGAACTACAACGTCACCTCGGACGACGACCTGCAGCCGATCGGCGCGACGGCCGTCTACCCGCTGCCGCTGTACTCGACGAAGGTCTCCGACGTCGCGGACTTCGAGGACGGCGCGAAGGTCGCGATCCCGAACGACGCCATCAACGAAGCCCGTGCGCTCCTGGTCCTGCAGGCCGCTGACCTGCTCGAGCTCAAGGACGGCGGCAACGCCTTCTCGACCACGGCCGACATCACCTCGCACAAGGTCGACGTGCAGACGCTCGACGCCTCGCAGACCGCGAACGCCCTGCAGCAGGGTTCCGTCGAGGGCGCGATCGTCAACGTGAACTACGCCACCTCGGCCGGGCTCGACACCAAGGACGCGATCTTCCAGGACGACCCGAAGAGCGCCTCGGCTGCCCCGTACGTGAACGTCTTCGCCGTCCGCGACGCCGACAAGACCAACAAGACGTACCTCGACCTGGCGAAGCTGTTCCAGGACGACGCCGTGCAGAAGGTCTTCGCGAAGGACTACCCGGACGCCGTCCCGAGCGACGAGAGCGCCGCCTCGCTGCAGAAGGAGCTCACCACGGTCGAGTCCGACGCGAAGGCGGCAGCGGAGTAGTGCCGGTCCTCGTCGAACTCCGCGGCGTCTCGAAGCACTACCGCCGCGCCGACACCGGCGAGACCGTGGTGGCCGTCGAGGACGTCTCCCTGGACGTGCACCAGGGAGAGGTCCTCGGCGTCATCGGGTACTCCGGTGCCGGCAAGTCCACCCTGGTCCGTCTGGTGAACGCCCTCGAGCTCCCCAGCTCCGGGACGGTCACCGTGGCGGGCAAGGAACTGACGGCGATCCCCGAGCGGGATCGCCGTCTGGCGCGTCGCAACATCGGGATGATCTTCCAGCAGTTCAACCTGTTCCGGTCCCGCACCATCGCCGGCAATGTCGCGTACCCGCTCAAGGTCGCCGGTGTGCCGAAGGACGAGCGCGACCGTCGCGTGGCCGAGCTGCTCGACTTCGTCGGGCTCCTCGAGCGCGCCCACGCCTACCCGGAGCAGCTGTCCGGCGGTCAGAAGCAGCGCGTCGGCATCGCGCGGGCCCTCGCGGCGTCGCCCGACCTGCTGCTCGCCGACGAGGCCACCAGCGCCCTCGACCCGGAGACCACGTCCGAGGTGCTCGGGCTGCTCCGCCGGGTGAACAAGGAACTCGGCGTGACGATCATCGTCATCACGCACGAGATGGACGCCGTCCGGCAGATCGCCGACCGCGTCGCCGTGATGGAGCAGGGTCGCGTCGTCGAGGTCGGAGACGTCTACGACGTGTTCTCCGCGCCGAAGACGGGCGCTGCGCAGCGGTTCGTCCGCACCGCGCTGCACGACCGCCCCTCGGTCGACACGCTCGTTCGCCTGCGCGAACGCCACCCCGGTCGTCTGGTGACCGTGCAGATCACCGACGAGGCCGGGCTGCAGAACCGGATCGACGCGGTGTTCCGCGCCGCTGGGGTCACCGCCGAGCTCGTCTACGGCGGGGTCGGCGAGATCCGCGAGCGCCGGATCGGTTCGCTCACGTACGAGCTGACGGCCGGCGGGGTTGCCGGTGCTGGTGCTGGTGCCGGTGCTGGTGCACCGGACGCCATCGACCGCGCCGTCGCCGCCCTGCGCGCCGACGGCGTCACGACCGACGAGGAGGCAGCCGCGTGAACAACTCGTTCCAGAGCGTGATCGACACGTTCGACGTCTTCCTCGCCGCCATGCGCGACACCATCGTGATGTCGCTCGTGTCGCTCGTCATCGCCGGCGTCATCGGGCTCGCCCTCGGGCTGCTGCTCTACGCGACCCGTCCGGGCAACCTGCTCGGCAATCGCACCGCGTACACGATCATCAACGTCGTCGTGAACCTGGTCCGGCCGATCCCGTTCGTGATCTTCCTCGCCGCGATCGCCCCGCTGTCGCGCGTCGTGGTGCAGACCACGATCGGCGTGCCCGCGGTGACCTTCGCGATCTCGTTGGCAGCGGCCTTCGCGGTGTCGCGCATCGTCGAGCAGAACCTGCTCGCGGTCGACCCCGGCGTCGTCGAGGCGGCTCGAGCATCGGGTGCAAACCCGGTCTCGATCCTGCTGACCGTCCTGATCCCCGAGGGCCTCGGGCCGCTCATCCTCGGCTACACGTTCATCTACATCGGCATCGTCGACATGACGGCGCAGGGTGCGTTGATCGGTGGCGGTGGACTCGGCGAGTACGCGATCACCTACGGATCGCAGCGGTACGACTGGTGGATCGTGTACGTCTCGGTGGCGGCGATCGTCGTCATCGTGCAGCTCGGCCAGTTCGTCGGCAACCGGCTGGCGCGCGCGACCCTGCGTCGCTGACGGGTCGCGACTCCCCGCTCACGTCCGCCGAGTGGTCACGACGTGTCGCTCGGCGGAACGCTGGCCGACAGTTCGTGACCACACGGCGGCGGGCACGGCGCGTTTCGCCGCCTCGCCACGTGCTGTGGCCGCAACCGACTGGAGGCCCGGTGCCGGTACACGAGACCGGCACCGGGCCTCCAGTGCGTTGCCGGCTCCACCGGCGCGCCCAGCGTCGCCCGCCGAGCGGTCAGGACTTCCCGCCGTCGCCCGCGGAGTGGTCACGACGTGTCGTCTGCCGGACCGCCGGACCGCCGGCCGACACTTGCTGACCATTCGACGACATGCGCGCGGGTCAGGCGGCCGGGGACTCCACGGTCTCGATCGTGCCGGTCGCTCCGGGGTGCTCGTAGTGCGCGCGCACCAGGATCGGACGGTGGTCGGAGATGCCCGCCGGCAGGGTCTCGACGCCGGCGATGTGCAGCCCGACGCTCGTCGCGAAGTCGAAGTGACCCGTGAACTTGCGGTAGCGCAGGTACGTCGGCTGGTCGGACAGCGACAGTGCGAACCCGCCCTGCTCGATCTTGCGACGCAGGTTCGTCTGGAACCAGGGGTAGTTGAAGTCACCGACCATGACCGCGGGGACGTCCTTCGCGAGCTCGCGGAGGAACTGGTGCGCCGCCTCGATCTGCTTGCGGCGCAGGGAGTTCGTCGCGGTCAGCGGTGAGGCGTGGAACGAAGCGACGACGACCTCGGCGTCGGCCTCGGTGTCGCGCAGGTGCATCGCGATGAGCCGTTCGTGCGCGGGTGCGAGGACCCGGTCGTGCAGGGACTTCTGCAGCGAGTGGATGCTGAAGTCTTGCACCTCGAAGCGGTCGTCGCGCTTGTAGATGGCGAGTCCGAGGCGGTTCGTGCGGGTCGACGCGGCGAGCGAGAGCCCACCGATCGACGGGGCGAGGTCGTTGCTGTCGCACTCCTGCACGCAGAGGACGTCGGCGTCTGAGGCCTCGGCCAGGGCGGCGAGTTCACCGTTCGCGGTGTGCTCCCGGAGGTTGTAGCTGACGACCCGGAGGGCAGTGGGCGGCACGCCTGCGTCGGTGGCGATCGTGCTCTGCTGTTCTGGCGCGGCCATGCTGCCTTCCTGTCCGGGTGGTCCGGGTCACCCTGCCGCGGCAACCGTACTCGGCGTTCGCAAACGGATGCTGAGACTGTAACGCCTGTCGGGTTTCACGCGTGTGACCGTGACGGAAACGGACAGCCGCGGGCCGCGCGCAGGGCTACGTGGAACCGCCCGGGTCAGGCGCGAACCCGGCGGGCAGGGCGGACGGTGTCCCCCGCTGTGCGGCTCATCAGGATGCCCTCGAGGCACGCGACGGCGAGCAACGCCGCGATGACCCAGAACGCGACGGAGTACGGGCCGTCGCCGCCGAGCCCGCCGGCCGCGCGGATGACGACCGCGGCGACGGCGACGCCGAACCCGGCGGCGGTCTGCTGGAGCGTCGACGAGAGCGTGTTGGCCGGGGTCATGTCGGCCTGCTCGACGTCGGCGAAGGCGATGGTGTTGTACGCCGTGAAGCCGACGGAGCGGGCGGCTCCGCTGACGACGAGCAGGACCGCGAGCAGCCAGAACGGGGTGTCCTCGGTCATGAACGCCATCGCGACGACGGTCAGCGCAGCGATCGCACTCGACACGATGATCACCGGGCGGTAGCCGAACCAGCGCAGGAACGGTGTCGTCATCGGCTTGATGCCGAGGTTGCCGACGAAGACCCACAGCACGGCGGACCCGGCGAGCACGGCGCTCCAGCCCCAGGCGTCCTGGAACAGCAGCGGGAGCACGAACGGCACCGCGGAGACCGCCAGTCGGAACAGGCTGCCGCCGGCGTGCGACACCCGGAACGTCTCGAGCCGGAACGCCTCGAGCCCCATGATCGGGTGCGGTGCGCGGCGGAAGTGCCGGATCGCGAACCAGCAGCAGACAGCCCCGACGACACCGGACACCACGACGGCCAGGACGGGGATGACGTCGAGCGCGAGCAGGGACGCCATGACGACGAGCGACCCGAGGCCGAAGCACGCGAGCAGCGACCCGAACCAGTCGAACGGCACGCGCTGCGCGGCGCGCTCCTGCGGGACGAGCACGAGCGCGGCGACGAACGCGATGACGCCGAGCGGGATGTTGATCAGGAAGATCCAGTGCCACGTCAGGGTGTCGACGAGCACGCCGCCGATGAACGGGGCGATGATCGGCGCGGCGAGGGCGGGCCAGGTGAGGATCGCGATGGCGGTGACGAGCTGCTCGCGGCCGGCGCTCCTGAGCACCACGAGCCGGCCGACGGGCACCATGAGCGCACCGCCGAGCCCCTGCAGGATCCGCCAGAGCGTCAGGTCGACGAGGCCGGTCGACATCGCGCAGAGCGCCGATGCGATCGTGAAGAGCGCGATCGCGCCCGCGAAGACGGTGCGGGACCCGATCCGGTCGGTGAGCCAGCCCGAGACGGGGATGAACACCGCCAGGGTGACCAGGTACGCGGTGATCGCGACGCCCACCGCGGCCGAGTCGACGCCGAGATCACGTCCCATCGCGGGCGCTGCGGTCGCCAGGATCGTGCCGTCGAGGAGCTCCATGAAGAAGGTCCCCGCCACGAGCACGGCGACCGCCGTGCTGCCCGTCCGCCGTCTGGGTGTCGTCATCGTCGTCGCCATGTCGCGTCAAAGGCTATGCCCGGTGCCGGGTCGCAGGGGGATCGTGTCAGGAGGTTCCGCGATCCTGTTGTGCATTGCAGAATGATGCGCACCAGTGCGTTGCCCCGCGGGTGCGCCGAGCGGGAGCGTGGAGGCTGCGCGACGACAGGAGGCTCACCGATGACCGACGCCGACACGACGACCGGGACCGTGACCGCGAAGGGCGCCTGGGACCCGGCAGCGGGCACTCCGCACCACGTCCTCGACCACGCCCACCTGCCCGTGATGACCCTGCGTGAGTCCGCCCTGGCGAACAACACCGCCGTCATGCAGGCCTACGTCGAGCGCCACGGTCTGCTGTTCGCGCCGCACATGAAGACGCACATGGCACCCGACCTCGCCGCGCGGCAGATCGACGCCGGAGCGTGGGGTGTGACGGTCGCGTCCGTCCAGCAGGCGATGGTCGCGTGGGAGCACGGCGTCCACCGGATCCTGGTCGCGAACGAGGTCCTCGACCCCGCCGGCCTCGCCTGGCTCGTGTCCCGGCGCACGGTCGACCCGGACGCCGACGTCCTCTGCTACGTCGACTCCGCCGCGGGCGTCACCGCCGCCGTCACCGCACAGGGCAGCGTCGCCGGCGAACTGCACGTCCTGGTCGAGCTCGGGTTCCCGGGCGGGCGCACCGGAGTCCGCTCCCCCGACGACGCGCGTGCCCTCGCGCTGCTCGCCCACGACGCCGGGCTCGTGCTCCGCGGGGTCTCCGGGTACGAGGGCGGACTGCCCGGCGTCGACGCTGCGCGCGAGTACGTCGCCGGCGTGCTCGACGTCGCCGAGGACGTCCGCGGGCTCGTCGACGGTCGCGGCCTCCTCAGCATGGGCGGCAGCGCCTGGTTCGACGCCGTCGTGGACGCCGTGGCAGCCCGCACCGACGATCTCGACGTGCTGCTGCGGTCGGGTGCGTACCTGACCCACGACGACGGCTTCTACGCCGAGCGCACGCCGTTCGGCCGGCACCCGGCCGAGGGCTCGCTCGTCGCCGCGATCGAGGTCTGGGGACGCGTGACGTCCTGCCCGGAGCCCGGGCTCGCGTTCGTCGCCGTGGGCAAGCGCGACATCTCCTTCGACGAAGGGCTGCCGGTGGTGCGGTCCGTGCGGCCGACCCTGCCAGGAGGCCCGGCGGGCGCCCCACAGGTCGTCCCGCCGCCCGGGGCGGTCACCGTCACCCGCCTCGACGACCAGCACTGCTACCTCGCGCTGGCGGACGGTGCCCCCGAGCTGACGCCCGGTGACGTCGTCGTCTTCGGTATCTCGCACCCCTGCACGGTGTTCGACAAGTGGCGGCAGGTGCACGTCCTGGCCGACGACGACACCGTGCTCCGGACGATCGCGACGTGGTTCTGATGCGCGCGACCACCGCGGCCCCGGTGCCGACGGACGGCGACGGTCCTGCCCGGAACGCTGCACTGTCCCTGCGTCGCGGGCTCCGCCTGCTCGACTGCATCGCCGACCGGACCCGCAGCGGCGCGGTGTCCGTCAGCCTGTCCGTGCTGGCCGCCGAGCTCGGCACCTCGAAGTCGACGGTGCTCCGTCTGACGGCCCCGATGCTCGAGAACGACCTGCTGCGCCGCACCCCGGACGCCGGGTTCACGCTCGGCCTCGGCGCCCTGCTGCTCGGGCAGAGCTACCTCGAGGGGATCGACCTGCGCTCCGCCGCCGCACCGTTCCTGCGTCGGACGGCGGAGCAGACCGGGCTGACGTGCCACCTCGTCGTGCCGGACGGCACCGACATCGTCTACGTCGACAAGGTCGAGACCCGTGGCACCGTCCGCATGGGCTCCCGGATCGGGAACCGCCTGCCGATGCGGAACACGGCGTCGGGCAAGGCGATCGTCGCGTTCGGTGAACCGGAGCTGCTCGACCGGGTGCTCGCCGAGCCGGCCCAGGTCATGACGGAGCACACCATCACCGACGACGACCGCTGGCGGCACGAGGTCGACCGCACGCACGGACGGGGGTACGGCATCGACGACCGCGAGAACGAGCCGGACATCCGGTGCGTCGCCGCCCCGGTGTTCGACCACGCGAACCAGGTGGTCGGCGCGATGAGCATCTCCGGGCTGGCCTCGCGGTTCCCCGCAGCGGCGGTCCGCGAACTCGGCGACGGCGTCGTTCGGACCGCCCACGAGATCTCCGTCGCGCTCGGGTCCTCGTCGGCGCAGCTCGCCCTCGCGCGGGGTGCCCGGTGACCGGCTCGGTGCTGACGTTCGGCGAGACGATGCTGCTCCTGACCGGGCGCGACGTCGGCGCGGTGCCGGACCTGGAGCACATGCGGGTGGACACCGGCGGCGCGGAGAGCAACGTCGCGATCGGCCTGGTCCGCGCCGGGGTGCCGGCCACGTGGATCGGTCGGGTCGGCACGGACCCCGCCGGCGACCGGGTCGCCGCCGACATCGGTGGGGAGGGCGTCGACGTCCTCGCGGTCCCCGACGCCGAGCGATCCACCGGCATCATGATGAAGGAGCGGCTGCTCGACGGCCGCACCCGGGTGACCTACCACCGCCGTGGTTCGGCCGGCTCGGCGTTGGCCGCGACGGACCTGCCCGGCAGCGTCGTCGAGACCGCTGCGCTCGTGCACGTCACCGGGATCACCCTCGCGCTCTCCGAGTCCGCACACGACACCGTGACCGCAGCGCTCGACCGGGCTGCCGCCGCCGGTGTGCCGGTGTCGTTCGACGTCAACCACCGGCCGAAGCTCATCGGCGCCGACGCTGCACGAGACCGGTACCGAGCTGTCGCAGCACGGTCCGCCGTGGTGTTCGCCGGCGACGACGAGGCCCGACTCGTGCTCGACCGCGACGAACAGGACGACGACGAGGAGTCACTCGCGCACGACCTCGCCGCGCTGGCACGGGGCCGCGCGGTCGTGAAGCTCGGCTCCCGCGGCGCCGTGGCGTCGATCGACGGCGTGTTCGTCCGTCGGCCCGCGACCCCGGTGCGCGTCGTCGACCCGGTCGGTGCCGGTGACGCGTTCGTCGCGGGCTGGCTCGCGGCGAGCATGGGCGGAGCGGACGCCGCCGAGGCGCTCGACCGGGCCGCCGACGCCGGCGCCCTCGCCTGCACCGTCGAGAGCGACTGGCGCCGCCCGGACCCGGCCGCCTTGCACCACGCCCCGGACCCGTCGGACACCGACCACACCGTGCACGACCACGTCGACCGCTGACACCGCGTCCGACGACACCGCGTCCGCTGAACACCACCACTCGAGGAAGCGCACCATGACGAACGACACCACGAGCACCGAGCAGCACGCCGGCGCACGGCACCGCCACCAGGCCGGACCGGCGATCGCGATCCTCCGCGGCGGCACCGGCGACCACGTCGAGGACGTCATCGCCACCCTGGTCGAGTCCGGCGTGACGGCGATCGAGATCACCACGAACACCCCACGCTGGCGCGAGGGCATCGCCTGGGCGGTCGAGCGGTACGGTTCCGCGGCCTCCATCGGCGTCGGCACGGTGCTCGACGTCCGCCAGCTCGACGAGGCCGCCGCCGCCGGCGCCTCGTTCGCCGTCAGTCCCCACCTCGACGCCGAACTCGGCGAGCGCGCGCACGAGCGTGCCCTCGGCTGGTACCCCGGCGCCGCGACCCCGACCGAGATCGTCCGCGCGTGGCGGCTCGGCGCCCGTGCGGTGAAGGTCTTCCCGGCGGCACAGCTCGGCGGCCCCGCGTTCCTGAAGCAGGTCCTGGCACCGCTCGACTTCGTCGACGTCATCCCGACCGGGGGCATCGGGGTCGACGACGCCCCGGACTACCTGGCCGCCGGTGCGGTCGCCGTCGGACTCGGGTCCCCGCTCGTCGGCGACGCGCTGACCTCGGGCGACCTCGACGCCCTGCGGGACCGGGCCGGCCGCCTCGTCGCGGCGCTCGACCGATGACCACCGGCGATCCCGAGCACATGACGGGCTCCGAGCAGCCCACCGGCGAGCAGTCCGCCGGCGGCGTCGTCCTGCTGCGCGGCGGGTCGGTACTCAGTGCGGACGGGTCCCCGGTGCGCGCCGACGTCCTCGTCACCGACGCCGTCGTCCGCGCTGTCGGTGCCGACCTGGACGCCCCTGCCGACGCGCACGTGATCGACTGCGACGGACGCCTGGTGCTGCCGGGCTTCGTGGACGCGCACTCGCACGCCGGGTCGCTCGTGTTCGACGAGGGCGTGCAGCTCGCGCTCCTGCGCCAGGGCGTGACCACGATCGTGACCGGACAGGACGGCGTCGGGCCGGCACCGGGCGACGGTTCGTACGCCGACACGTACTTCGCCGCCATCGACGGTCCGCATCCGACGTACCGCGGTGGCGGGGTCGACGGCCTGCTGACGACCTACGACGGAACGACCCCGATCAACGTCGCGACGCTCGTGCCCGCCGGCACGGTCCGGCACCAGGTCATGGGCGACGACCCCGGGCCGGCGGACAGCGCGCAGCTGGCCGCGATGCGGGAGCTCGTGCGCGACGGTCTCGCGGACGGTGCAGTCGGCCTGGCGACGGGGCTCGACTACGTCCCCGGCCTGTTCGCCGACACCGCCGAACTCGCTGCGCTGTGCACCGAGGTCGCTGCCGTCGACGGGCTGTACGTCTCGCACATGCGCGGTGGTTACGAGGGGAACGCCCGCGCCGGCCTCGACGAGATCGCCGACATCGTCCGCGCGTCGAGCGTCCGCGCACACGTCTCCCACCTGCACGCGCCCGTCGACCTCGCGGTGACCGCACTGGCCGAACTCGAGGCCGAGGGCGCCCCGATGTCGTTCGACGCCTACCCGTACTCGCGCGGCTGCACGATCCTGTCGATGCTGCTGCTGCCCGCGGCCCTCGCCCGCCCCGGCACCGAGGACCTCGCCCACGCGATCGCCGACGACGAGGGTCGTGCCGCGGTCCGGGCGGCCGTGCTCGACCGCGTGCTGTCCCGCGCCGACCTCGGCACCGGCTGGGCGGAGCAGATCACGCTGTCGCACGGGCCCGCCGCCGAGTTCCACGCGCTGCAGGGCCGCACCCTCGCCGACGCCGCCGAGGCGACCGGGACGGATCCGGTGGACCTGGCCCTCGACGTCCTGGTCGACTCGGCACTGCAGGTCACCGCCGTGATGCGCGTGCCCCGTCCCCGGACTGCCGACGACCTCGCACCACTCTTCCGACTGCCCGGGCACACGGCCGGGTCCGACGGCATCTTCGTGGGAACGCATCCGCACCCGCGGGCGTACGGCACGTTCGGGCGGTACCTGCAGGACTTCGCCCGCACGGGGCTGCTGACCTGGCTCGAGGCCTCGCGGCACCTGTCCACCACGGCGGTCGAGCGACTCGGCCTCGGTCGACGGGGCTCAGTCACCGTCGGGGCGGTCGCCGACCTGGTGGTCGTGGATCCCGATCGCGTCGGGGCGCGGTCGTCCTACGACGAACCGATGCGCCTGGCCGAGGGCATCGACGACGTCCTCGTCGCCGGCGTCCCCGTGCTGACCGAGGGCGCCCTGACGCACGCGACACCCGGTGCCGGGCTGCGTCGTGACCCGGGCCGGATCGACCACGAGCAGGGAGCAGCGGGCACCGGGGGTCGGTGACCCAGCGCGGCGAGGCGCCTCGGTGAGGCTTCACACAGCCTGCGCCGACGTCACGAAGCGCTCGGCAGCACCGCCACGACGTCGATCTCGACCAGGATGTTCGCCAGGTGCGACTGCACGGTGGTGCGGACCGGGTACGGCTGCGAGAAGTGCTTCGCGTACTCCTCGTTGAAGGCCGGGAAGTCGCGGTCGGAGTGCTCGAGGTGCACCGTGGACTTCACGACGTCGTCGAGGGTGGCACCGTGCTCGGCCAGGACCGCTGCGACGTTGGCCAGCACCTGCGCGGTCTGACCGGCCACGTCGTCGGCGATCGCACCCGTGGCGGGGTCCTGCGGGCCGAACCCGGCGGTGTAGATGAAGCCGTTGGCGACGATGCCCTGGCTGTACGGCCCGGCGGGCTTCGGGGCGTTGTCGGTCACGATGGCGGTCTTCGGGGCGGTGGGGTTCGGCACGGTTCCTCCTGGGGTTCGTCGGTCGTGGGGCTCCAGGCTAGGCGGAAGGCCGCCTCGAGAGCCGACCACGCACCCGACCGATTCCGTATTGCAGAACGCAGGGCGGGCCTCCCGTCCGGGGTGCCGCACCGACCACCCAGGTGGAGGGCGACTACCCTGGCCGGGTGCCGTCCTCCCTGCCCGAACGCCGCCGAGCGCGCACGGGCTCGCGCCGAGCACGCGCATGAGCCGGCTCGACGGCGCGGTCACCGGGACCGCCGCGACCGGACGGCGCCGCGCACTCGACACCGTGACCTCCCTGCCGGCGTGGGCGGCCGTGCTGCTCGTCTGGACCGGCGGCCGGATCGTGTCGACGCTGTGGCTGGCACTCGCGTACCCGCTCATCGGACGGGCGATGCCGGACAACGCCATCTGGGGCAACGGGCACGGCTTCACGGCGTTCCTCACCGCCTGGGACGGTCAGTACTACGAGCAGATCTCGCTGCACGGGTACCCCGACGTGCTGCCGCTCGACGCCGTCGGCAACGTGGCGCAGAACGCCTGGGCCTTCCTGCCGGCGTTCCCGTTCACGATCCGGATGCTCACCGCATCGACCGGGCTGCCGTTCACCGTCGGTGCCCCGCTCATCTCCGTGCTGGCCGGTCTGCTGGCGACCTACCTGCTGCACCGCCTGGTCCGCGACCGTGCGGGCAACGCCGCCGCGATGTGGGCAGTCTTCTTCTTCACGTGCGGGCCGCTGTCGTTCCTGCTGCAGGTCGGGTACGCGGAGAGCATGTTCCTCGCGCTCACGTTCGGCGCGCTGCTCGCCCTGGAGCGTCGCCGGTACGGGCTGCTCACCGTGCTCGGAGTCGCCGCTGCCTTCACCCGTCCGGGTGCGTTGGCCGTCCCGCTCGTGCTCGGGGTCATCGCGCTGGTGCGGTGGGTCCGGGCTCGCCGTGGGACCGGGCGGGTGCTCGACACCTTCCCGCTCCGCGAGCAGGTGCAGGTCGTGGCCGCCGGTGCCGTGATGGTGGCGGCGGGCCTGGCGTGGCCGGTCATCGCGTCGCACGTGACCGGCACGCCGAACGCCTACCTCGAGACCGAGATGTCGTGGTGGGTGAACTTCATCGGCCGCGTGGACTTCGTGCCGCTGTCGCCGTGGTTCCTCATCGCGGGGCGCTGGCTCGGCGTCGGCGGGATCCTGATCGTGGTGTTCCTGCTCGTCGGGTTCCCGATCTGGCTGCTCCGCCGGTCGACGAAGCGGCTCGGGTCGACCACCGTGTTGTACTCGGCCGCCTACGCGCTCTACATCTTCGCGGTGTCGCTGCCGATGGCCTCGACCCCGCGGCTGCTCATGCCCCTGGCGCCGTTGTTCGGCTCGCCGGAGCTCGTCGCGAAGCCGTGGATGCGGTGGACGTTCGTCACTGCGGCGCTGGCCGGGCAGCCGGTGCTCGTCGCGGTGCTCTGGCTGCTCGGGCCTCCGTAGCGAGGACGGGGACGCCGGCAGCGGCCCGGCACCGGCATCGGCACGACGGCAGCTCCGACGCGGAACGACGGAATCGACGTCGTACGACATCGGTCCCGTCGTTCGGAGTCGGATCGAGCCGAGCCGAGCCCGTCCGCCCCGCCCCGCCCCGCCCCTACAGCTCGACGGTCCCGTGGTCCCCGGTGTCCGGCTGGCTCTGCTTGCCGAGTGCGGCCTTGAGCGTCTGCACGAGACTGCCGACCGGGCCGGTGTCCTGCGTCCAGTACTCGACCGAGTCGCCCGACACGGTGAGGAGTCGGATCGAGGGGTCGTCGCGGCCGTCCGGGAACCAGGCCTCGGCGAACGGTGACCACAGCTCGTCGATCACGGCACTGTCCTGCGTCACCGTGGCGGTGCCGGCGATGGACAGGTAGCCGCCCTGCGACTCGATGGAGACGTTGACGTGCGGGTTCCTGGCGATGTCGTCGACCTTCTCGCTGCCGTCCTGCACCAGGAAGCGGAGGGTCCCGTTGAACGCCTTGTCCTGCACGGCGAGGGGCCGGGCGTGCAGCTGGCCGTCCTCGCTCACCGTCGTCAACAGGGCCGTGTGGGCGCCGTGGACGATGTCCGAGATGGCGGCGCGCTGGTCGGTCTGCGTGTCGGTCATGATGCTCCTTTGCGTCGTGCGCCCCACCCGTCCCGACGTTCGACCGCGGGTCCGGCGGGGCCGTACCGTTCCCGCCAGTGTGCCCCTCGACGCTGGGCGCGTCCGGCACACGGCAGCACCACCCCGACCGGGAGGCCCGCGCCGACTCCCCCGGACACGTCCGGCCACGCAGGTGGCCGGTCCGCAGTGCCCGCACCCGGTCCGGCGCGCTCCATGCGTCCGCACACAGCGACACTCCACCAGTCGATCACCGCGTGCATCGTCGGAACATGCACACGCACCGGATGCATGCGCAACGAGCGACACTCCACGAGTCGATCCGGTGGTGGATCGTCGGAAGATGCGCCCGTACGGAACGCGTCAGGCGGGTTCGCGGATGGTGGTCTCGACGTCGACGACCTGCGGCACCCGCGGCATCGACGCGAAGCCGAACGCCACGGGCGGGTCGAGCGGCGCCAGGGTGCCGAGGGGCTCCCCCGCCCAGGTCCCGCGCACGCCGGTGACGTCGTGCGCCCCGGTCACGCCGTAGTACTCGCGGCGTCCGTTGCCCGCCGAGCCGGCGGTGCCGGATCCGGGCGCGACGAGCCGGGCGATCGGGTCGATCGCGGCGAGCCACCGCGGGTCGCGGGCGATCGGCTTGGGGACCACGCGCAGCACCCGGCCGAGCGGTGAGATCGTGCCGACGTCGACCGAGACCTGCAGGGCGCCGGCGTCGAGCTCCAGGCCACGTGCCGTCCGTCGGGCCCGGACGTCGACCACGGACACCGTGTCGAACCGGTAGGTGCCGGAGACGTACGCGGCGACGATCTCGTCCGGCGCGAGCAGCACGCTGGTGCCGTCGGGTAGCTCGAGGAACACGTCGGTGAACGCTCCGAACGGCGAACGGTCCCACATCCCGACGACGATCCGGACGCCCGAGGTGGTGCCGACGCCCATGATCCGGCCGCGGAACCGGCGCTCGACGGGAGGGGTGCTGGGACGTGACGGCATGCCGTGGACCGTACCCGGCGTGCCCGTGAGCCGGACCGACGGAGCCGACCCGCGCCTCCCGGCCGACAGGTGCGCGAAAGCGACAGATCGCCGCGAACGTTCCGCGGCGATCTGTCGCTTTCGCGGGGTAGGCCCGCCGGGGTGATCGCCTACGGGACGGGGACGGGCTCGGCGAGCAGCTCGCGCACGCGCGGCGCGACCTGCGTGCCGTAGAGCTCGATGGACCGCAGCATGTCCTCGTGCGGCAGACGACCGGTCGCGTAGCGCATGTCGAACCGCGAGGCGCCGAGGATCCGCATGTTCCGGGCGATCTTCCGCGCCACGGTCTCCGGCGACCCGACGTACAGCGAGCCACCGGCGGACAGGCCCGCGTGGTACCCGGCGACGTCGAGGGGCGGCCAACCGCGCTCCCGGCCGAGCTGGTCGGTGACGGCCTTGTGGTACGGCCAGTAGCGCTCGGCGGCTTCCTCGTCGGTCGCCGCGACGAAGCCCGGCGAGTGCATCGCGATGGGCTGCTGCGGCAGGTCGAGCTGAGCGAGCGCCTGACGGTACAGCCGCGAGAACGGGGCGAACTGTGCCGGCTGCCCGCCGATGATGGCGAGGAACAGCGGCAGGCCGTACGACGCCGCACGGATGACCGACTGCGGGGAACCGCCGACGCCGATCCAGGTGGGGATGGCGCCGTGCTCGAGCTTCGGGAAGACGTCCTGGTCGACCAGGCTCGCGCGCTTCGTGCCGGACCAGGTGACGGCGTCGCCGCCGCGCAGGGCCGCCCAGAGCTGGAGCTTCTCCTCGAACAGGACCTCGTAGTCGGAGAGCTCGTGGCCGAACAGCGGGAACGACTCGGTGAAGGATCCGCGCCCGAGGATGACCTCGGCGCGGCCGTCCGAGATCGCGTCGACGGTGGCGAAGCGCTCGTAGACGCGCACGGGGTCGTCCGACGAGAGCACCGTGACGGCGGAGCCCATCCGGATGCGGGAGGTCGAGGCGGCGATCGCGGCGAGGACGACCTCGGGTGCGCTCACCACGAAGTCGGCACGGTGGTGCTCACCGACGCCGATGAAGTCGATGCCGACCTGGTCGGCGAGGACGGCCTGGGCCACGACGTCGCGGATGCTCTGCGCGTCGGACTTGAGACTGCCGTCAGCGAGTTCGGTGACGTCACCGAAGGTGTCGATGCCGAGCTCCACGCGTCCGATCCGCTCGGGTGCGGGCGGCGGGACGTCCGAGGGGCGGTCGGTGCCGAATGCGTTGCTCATGGTTCCTCCTGGTCGCACTTCCATGCGTTTGCATCAAACTATCACGATCGGGCCGGCAGGGCCAGCGCCCGCGTGTACGGTCGCCCGCATGCCGAAGCTCCCTGACCAGACCGGACGCAGGATCGTCGTCACCGGCTCCAACAGTGGCACCGGGAAGGAAGCCGCGACCCGTCTCGCGGCCGCCGGCGCGAGCGTCGTGCTCGCCGTGCGCACGACCGCGAAGGGCGATGCCGCCGCGGCCGAGATCCGTGCAGCCCACCCGAACGCCGACGTCGAGGTGCGCGAACTCGACCTCGCGGACCTGGCGAGCGTGCGCCGCTTCGCCGACGGCATCGTCGGCGAGGACCGCCCGATCGACGTCCTGGTGAACAACGCTGGCGTCATGGCGCCGCCGCAGCGCTTCGAGACGGTCGACGGGTTCGAGCTGCAGTTCGGCACGAACTTCCTCGGTCCGTTCGCGCTGACGAACCTGCTGCTGCCCTCGCTGCTGCGTGCCGAGGCACCGCGGGTCGCGACAATGTCGAGCCTCGCCGCGATCCCCGGCCGGATCCGCTTCGGCGACCTGCAGTGGGAACGCGGGTACAACGGCTGGCGCGCCTACGGCCAGTCCAAGCTCGCCGACCTGCTCCTCGCGCTGCACCTGCACCGACTGACCGTCGAGGCGGACGTCCCCCTCGTCAGCACCGCGGCGCACCCCGGCTACACCCGCACGAACCTCCAGTCGGCCGGGCGCTCACTCGGACGCGCGAAGCCGGTGCGGTCCAGCAACCGCGCGCTCCCCTTCACGCAGGCGGTCGAGCAGGGCACCGAGCCGCTGCTCTACGCCGCGGTCGGCCCGAACGCGGTCGGCGGCGCCTACTACGGCCCGGCCGGCCCCTTCGGCCTGACCGGACCGACGACCGCCGTCTCGATCCCCGGGTCGGCACGGAGCGCCGACCTCGCCCGCTCGCTCTGGGCCGTCGCCGAGGACCTCACCGGGACACGTCCGCCCCTCTGAGCGCCGGGCGCGGTTCGCACGGTGCGAGGGCACTGCGGTCCGGTGCGCGGGTGCGGGGCGCGGGGCACGGCCGGGAGGCCCGTGGCGCGTCCGGTGCGCCGCCCGCGTCAGGCGCGGTGCAGCTCCACCGACCCGTCCAGCCGTCCGGGTTCGGTCAGGCGGGCGTGCTGCAGAACGGTGCGGTCCGGACCGATCGCCGCGGCGACGATCGACAGCGTCGTCATGTGCCCCTCGGCCTCGTGCGCGTCGCGGAGGATCGCGTCGGGGTGGTCGCTCGGCAGCGCAGCGGACTCGGCCAGGACACCGAACCAGCCGCTCCACTCGTCTCCGGCGTCGTCGCCCGCGTCCACCGTCCGGAGCTCGCCGAAGGGTCCGAGCACCGGTGGCCCGACCGGGGCGTCCGCGGCACGGAAGGCCTCGAGCCACCGGCCGATGCGCGGCGCCGCCGGGTCGTCCGGTTCGCCGTGCGTCACCATGTGCACGCCCGGGCCGAGCTCGGTCGCGCGGACCCGTGTGCCGTCCCAGGTCAGGACCGCGGCGCCGTCGGCGGTCGCCCGCACCAGGTTGAACGCGCGGGTGGTCGGCAGCGTGCCGTCGTGTCCGGGCAACAGGTCGTCGGCGACGGCGTCGACCGGCACCACGCCGCGGGTCGTCCACGTGCCGTCGACACTCGGCACCGGTTCGCCGCGGTTGAGCACGACCGCCAGTCCGGCGCGGTCCGAGGCGGCGAGCCACGCACCGCCGGCAGCACGGTCACGCACGCCGCGGACCCCGGGGTCGCGATCGGGCCACCACGCGGCGGGCGGGTCCCACGGACGCTCGGGTGACTCGTCCCGCAGGGCGAGCACGGTGACGGGCCACGCGGACCCGGGGTCGACGCGGACGACGACGGTGCACATGCCGTCGATCCTCGCACGTGCCCCCGGTAGCGTGAGCGGCGTGAACGCAGCAGCAGAGCGCACCCTGACCGTCATCGTGGGGATCACCGGGGGCATCGCCGCCTACAAGGCCGTCGGCGTGGTCCGCGACCTCGTCAAGCGCGGGCACGAGGTGCACGTCGTCCCGACCGAGGGGGCGCTGCGCTTCGTCGGGCTGCCGACGCTCGAGGCGCTCAGCCGCAACCCCGTCACCACGAGCGTCTGGGACGACGTCTCCGAGGTCCGCCACGTCGCCCTCGGCCGTCGCGCGGACCTGGTCGTGGTGGCCCCGGCGACCGCGGACTCCCTGGCACGGATGGCGAACGGCCTGGCGAGCGACCTGCTCGGCACGACGCTGCTCGCCACCGACGCCCCGGTCGTCGTCGCTCCGGCGATGCACCCGCAGATGTGGGAGCACCCCGCGACCCGGGCCAACGTCGCCGTCCTGCGCGAGCGGGGCGTGCACCTGGTCGGACCGGTGGTCGGCGCGCTGACGGGCGACGACGCCGGCATCGGCCGGATGGCGGAACCCGAGGACATCGTCGCCGCTGCGCTCGCCGTGCTGGACGACACGGCCGGTGCAGGCGCGGGGCGTCGCGCCGGCACCGACGGGGGGACGCAGTCCGGCGCCGGGGCCCGTGGCGAACAGGGGGACCTGTCCGGCGTCCGAGTGGTCGTCAGCGCGGGGGGCACCCGCGAGCCGTTCGACCCGGTGCGCTTCGTCGGCAACCGGTCGAGCGGTCGGCAGGGCTTGGCGATCGCCGCCGACGCAGCGGCGCGCGGCGCCGTCGTCACCGTCGTCGCCGCGAACGTCGAGGCCGGCCTGACCGCGGGCATCGACGCGACCGTCGTGCCGGTGGGGTCAGCGCTCGAGCTCGCCGAGGCCGTGCACGCCGCGGCGGTCGACGCCGACGTCGTCGTGATGACCGCTGCCGTCGCCGACTACCGGCCGGCCGAGGTCCTCGCCGAGAAGCTCAAGAAGGACGCCCAGGGCGAGCGGATGACGCTCGAGCTGGTGCGGAACCCTGACGTGCTCGCCGACCTGGTGGCAGCGCGGCGCACCGGGCAGGTCATCGTCGGGTTCGCCGCCGAGACCGAACCCGACCGCGACGCCCGCATCGCACTCGGGCGCGCGAAGATCGCCCGCAAGCCCGCCGACCTGCTCGTCGTGAACCACGTCGGCTGGTCGGCCGGGTTCGAGCGCGAGGAGAACGCGATCGAGGTCCTGGTGCCGGGCGGCGAGGTGGTCCGCGAGACCTCGGGCACGAAGGCCGAGGTGGCGGCGGCGGTCCTCGACCTCGTCGCGACCGCACTGACCTGATTCCGAGGACGGGCGAGCACGATGGGGCCATGCGACGACGTGAGCGGATCAAACGAGCCACCCGGACTGCCACCATGCTCGCGGTGCTGCTCAGCGGGGCCGGCGTCACCCACTTCCTGCAGCCGCGCCACTACGACCGGATCGTGCCGGACACCCTGCCACCGCGCCTGACGACGGTCGCCTCCGGCGTGGCCGAACTCGGCATCGCAGCCGGGCTCGCGTTCCCGGCCACACGGCGGGCCTCGGGGTGGGCGGCAGCTGCCCTGTTCGCCGCGGTCTTCCCTGCGAACGTGAAGATGGCGAACGACCTGCTCGACAGCCCGCGCTCGACCCGGGCGATGCGCCTCGTCTCCGTGCTGCGGCTCCCGCTGCAGGCTCCGCTCGTCCTGTGGGCCGTGCGCGTCGGTCGGCACGCACCGAAGCGGTGACCCAGCCGTCCTGGACCCGTGCGGCCGCACCGCTGCTGCACCGGCCGGTGACCCAGCACGCGTGGGACGACGTCGTCTTCGTGCACTGGCGACACGACCCGGGCTCGCTGGCGCGACTCGTCCCGCGGGGGACGCGCCCCGACGTGGTCGACGGCAGCGCCTGGGTGGGACTCACGGCCTACGTCTTCCACGAGACGCGAGTGCCGCCGTTCCCCTCCGCCGGCCGCCTCGGCCGCATGACCGAGGTCACCATCGAGGTCCTGACCGTGGACGACCAGGGCCGGCGCGGGGTCGCGTACCGCACCGTGGACACCGCGAACGTGCCGGCGATCGTGGCCGCACACGCGCTGCTCGGCGTGCCGTACACCTTCGCGCACGCCCGGTCGCGCCGCCGCGGCGAGGTCGTCGCGCACCGGTCGGTCCGGCATCCCGCACGTGCACTGCACCCGGTGCGCTGGGCGCGATCGCTGCGGCAGGAACGCCCCTCGGGCACGGCCAGACCCCGGCACGCGGCCTCGATCCGGGTCACCGCCGGTGACGTCGTCGACACGCCACTGGCCGCCGAACTCACCACCCGCGCCGGCATCCACGCCCGGTACCTGGCCCAGACGCTGTTCTGGCAGCGACAGCACCCGACGCTGACCGTGCGGGCCGCGCACCTCGACCGGCTCGAGGGGGACCTGCCCGACGCCGTCGGCATGCCGGGGCTGTTCGACCGGGCACCCGACTCGCTGCTCGTCGTCGACGGCACCACGGTGCGGTACGCCTGGGGTGGGGTCGTGCGGTGAGCGACCACGCCACGGACGATGCCGCCCAGGACGACCTCGACCGCTTCGTGCGGGCGCAGGACGGCGTGCACGACGACGCCCTCGCCGAGCTGCGGCGTGGACGGAAGACCTCGCACTGGATGTGGTTCGTCTTCCCGCAGCTCGCCGGCCTCGGGCGGAGCGCCACCGCTGAGCGCTACGGCGTGCGCGGGCTCACCGAGGCCCGCGCGTACCTCGCGCACCCGGTGCTCGGGGACCGGATCCGGACCGCCGCGACCGTCGTCGCGGCGGCGCCGGCCCCGTCGGCCGAGGCGCTGCTCGGTGGGACAGACGCCCTGAAGCTCCGGTCCTCGATGACGCTGTTCGCCCGGGCGGCGACCGACCCGGAGCCCTTCGCGGCGGTGCTGGACCGGTGGTACGACGGGGCGGAGGACCCGGTCACCGTCCGGCTGCTGGACGCGGGCGAGCGAGCGACCGGTGACACGCGCTGAGCCGAGCGGAACGCCGGTCTCATATCAGGTACGTTGATCGGTGCGCGTGCACTGACCGCGCCCCGATCGAAGGAGAACGCATGCCGGTCCCCCGCAGCGCCCCGACCGAGCACCAGCTGCTCCGCGACACCGTCCGGCACAAGATCCACGACGCGATCATGGACGGCACGCTCGTCCCCGGCGAGCGACTCAACGACGACGAGCTCATCGCCTGGCTCGGCGTCTCCCGCACGCCGATCCGCGAGGCGCTGAGCCAGCTCTCCCGTGCCGGCCTCATCGAGATGGCGCCGAACCGGTACACACGCGTCACGACGCCGAACCCCGCTGAGGTCATCGAGGCGATGCAGACCCTCGGGGTGCTGTTCGGTGGCGTCGTCCGCCTCGCGGTCCCGCGCCTCGGCGCCGGCGCACGGAAGAAGATCCTCGCGCAGCTCGACAAGACGATCGCCGAGCTCGAGTCGCACGACGTCCCCGCCGTGAACCACGACGCGCTCGACGTGTTCGCGCTCTACGTCGCCGAGTGCGGCAACGAGAACCTGCAGCGCGTGTGCGGCGACACCATGGACGGTCTGGCCTTCCGCCTGCGCCTGCCGAACCTCGACGAACTGGTCGACTGGGACCGCATGACCGAGGACTTCCGTCGACTGCGCACTGCGACCGAGTCCGGCGACAACGTCACCGCCGAGCTCGCGACCGAGGCGATTCACCAGCTGCCGGGCGAGAAGCACTGAGTCCGGCTGTACCCCCGTACAGGAACCCGCCCGTCTCGCGCACGCGAGGCGGGCGGTCTGCGTTCCACGGGCCTCCCGGACACCCCGTGCTGGCCCACGACCGACGCGCACGACGCTCCCAGACTGCGGATCCGGCGAGCCGATAGCATCGCTGGCGACCACCCGATCGCCCACCCGGAGCAGCACATGAGTCCTCGATCGACGGACCGTACCGAGGTCGCCGCACGTCTGGCCGCGGCGGTCGGACGGATCAACCGGCGAGCACGGACGGACTCGGCCTCGCTCGGGTACGGGATCGTGTCCGCACTCGCCACCATCCAGCGCGAAGGACCCCTGCGCCCGGGCGACCTGTCGCGGATCGAGGTGGTCACGAAGCCCACGATGACCCGCATCCTGACCGAGCTCGAACAGCGCGGCTTCATCGAGCGCGAGGCGGACCCCCGGGACGGCCGCGCCTTCATGGTCTCAGCCACCGACGAGGGCATCGCGGCGGTCGAACGGGCGCGCTCGGACCGCACCGGGATCGTCGCCGAGCTCATCGCCGAGCTCGGTGAGTCCGACGTCACCGCGATCGCCGGAGCGCTCGACGCCCTCGAACGCGTCGCCCAGGGCGACCGCACCCAGGAACCTCACACGTTCTAGGTCCGAACCGGCCGTTACCGAACCGTTACCAACGGGTGGACGGACGGTTCTGCCAGCGATCCTGGACGCGTCATCCAGTCTGACGAGTCATCGTGTCGGCTTCGCCCGACGGCGGCCTCCCCAGGGCCGGTCGCGGCGGACGGACGGGCCCCACACCACCGTCCGGTCCTCCCCGGTTCGCCGGACTCCCCCTGCTGCGCGCACCTCGACGCGAGCAGCATCGCTCACCGGCCCCGACGTGCCGCGCAGCCCGGAGTCCCGCACCACGAACCGCCCGACCACCGGAACCGATGCCAGGACACACCCCCGACCTCCCCACCACCACCGCCTCGACCCGACGTGAGGCCCTGAACTCCCCCAGCCGGCGCGTGCGCCGCGCCCTCCGCCACCGTGCGCTCCGACACCGTGCGACGTTGATCGTCGGCGGCGCCGCGGTCCTCGCCGTCGCCGGCGGTGCCCTCACGATCGGCACCCAGCCCGCCATCGGCGAAGCGCTCGGCATGCCGACCGGCACCGCGAGCGCGTCCGCGACGGCCCAGCCCGCCCTGCGAGGCACCGCCCTCGACCGTGCCCAGGCAGCGGCGACCATCTCCACCGCGAAGACCGTGATGACGACGGCGAACGCCAAGACCGACACGGCCTCGCTCGAGCAGCACATCGACGCGCTCAGTGACTACCCGGAGCTGTCCGGCGCCGCGCTCACGACGCGCATCTCGTCGACCGTCGAGTCGACCGCGCACGTCGCGCAGGCCAGCGCCACGCAGGACAAGCGCGACGTCGACGCGAAGGCAGCAGCCGTCGCGAAGGCCGCCGCCGAGAAGCGGGCGGCCGCAGCAGCAGCGGAGGCCGCACAGAAGCTGGCGGCGGGCAACACCGTCGCAGGCGCCAAGGCGACGGCGACCTCGCTGGCGTCGTCCGAGTACGGCTGGGGCTCCGACCAGTTCCAGTGCCTCGACAACCTGTGGACCAAGGAGTCGGGCTGGAACTACCAGGCCGTCAACGCGAACGGCGGGGCGACCGGCATCCCGCAGGCGCTGCCCGGTTCGAAGATGGCGACCATCGGCTCCGACTGGCAGACCAACGCCACGACCCAGATCAAGTGGGGCCTGCAGTACATCAGTGCCGCGTACGGCACGCCGTGCTCGGCGTGGGCGCACTCGCAGGCGAGCAACTTCTACTGAGCGGCGCGGGCCGACCGACTGGTGGCCCACGCACCTGCACATCGAACGGCCCCGGGTACCGCCCGGGGCCGTTCGTCCTGTAGGCATGCCGGGTGACGACGATCGGACTGCGCCGGATGGCGCCCCGCGACCCCGCCGAGCGACACCGTGCCGCGAGCCCCCTGGAACTGCTGTTCGACCTGGTGTTCGTCGTCGCGGTGGGCTTCGCCGCCACCAACCTGCACGAGATCGAGACCGAGGGGCACGTCAGCTCCGCGGTGGTGGCGTACGCCATGGTGTTCTTCGCCATCTGGTGGGCGTGGCTGAACTTCAGCTGGTTCGCGACTTCGTTCGACACCGACGACTGGCTCTACCGCGTCACCACGTTCGTGCAGATGGCCGGCGTGCTCGTGCTCGCCGCCGGGGTGCACGCCGCCATGACCGAGGGGGACTTCACGGTGCCGGTGATCGGCTACGTGGTGATGCGCCTGGCGATGGTGGCGCAGTGGCTCCGCGTCGCCGTGTCGTCCTCGCGGTACCGCCGCACCGCACTCCGGTACGCCGTGGGCATCGTCGTCGTGCAGGCGCTCTGGGTCGGCATGCTCGCGCTGCCGCAGGGATCGACGGTGTGGGCGTTCCCCGTCCTCGTCCTGCTCGAGGTCCTCGTCCCACCGATCGCCGAGGGCACGGGCGAGACGACGCCGTGGCACACGCACCACATCGCCGAGCGGTACGCGCTGTTCACCCTCATCGTGCTGGGCGAAGGGCTCGTCGCCTCGGCGAACGCGGTCATCGACGGCATCGCCCAGGCCGACCACCTCGCGTCGCTGCTCGTCCTGGCCGCCGCCGGGCTCGTCATCGTCGCCGGACTCTGGTGGATCTACTTCTCGCGCGAGCAGCACGACCACATCCGGAACCTGCCGAGCGCGCTCGTGTTCGGCTACGGCCACTACTTCGTCTTCGCCGCCGCGGGTGCGCTGCCGGCCGGGATCGAGGTCGCGGTCAGCGCGGACGCAGGCGAGGCCGACCTGTCGCACGCCACGGTGGCGGCGACCGTGGCCGTCCCGGTCGCGCTGTTCGTGCTCGCGATCTGGGCGCTCGCACTCCGGCCGTCGATGTCCGCCGGGTGGAACGCGATCGTCGTCGTGCTCGCCGTCGCGATCCTCGCGACGATCGCGGTGCCCGACGTCTCCCTCGTCGCGACCGCGCTGCTCGTCGCCGCGATCGTCGTGGTGCTCGAGGTCGCCGAGCGGCGGCCGGGGACGCACCGCGTGCGCTGAGGACGCGACCGGGGGTCGGACGGGAGGCCCGTGACGGCGCCGCCACGGGCCTCCCGTCCGCCGTCGTCGAAGCGACAGAATCCCGCGAACTGTTCACGGGATTCTGTCGCTTCAGCGGGACGTCCGTGCACGGTGACGGGACTGTGTCGCGTTGACGAGCCGGGTTCACCCCACTCGCGCGACCCGCACGTCGACCCGCGTGAGCGCCAGGCCGTGCGCTGACGCCGTCGTCAGGGCGACGTCGTGCACGGCGCGGGCGACCTCGGGCGCGGGACGGTGTCCGTCGGTGCCGATGACGACCCGCAGGACGCCGTCGTCGACCACGACACGTGCGGGGGTCGCGCTGGACGCCATGCCGCGGACGGCACTGACCGTGCTGGCCACGGTCGGGCGAGCGCGGTAGACGTCGGTGACGCCGGGGACGTCGACCACGGCCTGTTCGACCGCGGCGAGGGTGTCGTCGGTGGTGCTCATCGGGTCCCCTCGGTGTCGGTGTCGGTGTCGGTGTCGGTGTCGGTGTGCGGGTCGTCGGTGTTGTCGGGCCGCGGTTCGAGCAGGTCGCGGACCACCACGTCGATCGACTCGACGACCAGGTCGGTCTGCTCGGCCAGTGCCTGGGCGACCCCGGTGCGGACCAGGTCCGCCGTCGCGACGATCGACGGACCCGACATGATCGCGACCTCGACGACCACGCGGATCGGGGCGGCGAGTTCGGTGACGTCGCCGTCGAGCCGGCACCGGGCGACGAGGACGCCGGGAACACCGTCGCCGGTCCGGCGGATGAGCGATCGGATCGCTCCCTCGGTCATGACCGGGCGCTCCGACTCGGACTGCGCGCGGAGCGGGACGTCCCGTCCGGAGCGGGACTCCAGCGAGATGTTGGCGAGCACGCCGCCGATCCACGACTCGTCGGCCGGGGCTTCGTCGCGGGCGGCGGCCTCGAGGGACCCGAGCGACGCGTGCCGCACCCGCAGGATCGCCGCGAGGGCGTTCTGGCACGCGGGTGAGCCGTCGATGGTGGGGTCCGGCGGCTGCATGCCGGCGTCCAGGTAGTCGGCGAGCTCGTCGATGGAGTGGCCGTCGAGGTCGTCGAGTTCGAGTGCGTCGAGGTCGCTCATCGCCATCCCTCCATGAGTCGGATCATGTTCTTCCTCGCTCGGGACAGGAGTCCGCGGACCGTCGAGGGCGGCAGGTCGAGTTCGGCGGCGATGTCGTCGTAGCTGTACTCGAGCACCTCCTTCATGATCCAGCAGCGTCGTTGGGCTTCGGGCAGTTCAGCGAGCGCCGTCTCCGCCGCTTCCTCGCGCGAGCGGGCCTCGGCCACCCGGTCGGGAGCGTCGTCGGCGGGTGCGGCGACCTCGAGTTCGGTGACGTCGTCGTGGAACCGTCGGGCCCGGATGCGGTCCAGGCACTTCCGGCTGAGGATCCGCATCAGCCAGGACTTCACCTTGGCGTGGTCCTCGAGCCGGTCCAGGCGGTCCCACGCGGTGATGAAGGTCTCCTGCACGACGTCGTCGAGTTCGTCGGTCGATCCCAGGCTCCGACGGGCGTAGGCGCGCAGGAGCGGTGTGTAGCGGCGGATCAGGACCTCGAAGGCCCGGACGTCGCCATCGGACGACCGGCCGGCGAGGACCGCGTCGTCGAGCTCGGCGAGGGACTGGTGGTGCACGCTTTCCTTCTACTGGTGGTGGATGGTGTTCCGCTGGACGCGCTTGCGGACGGGGACGACCCGCAGCGGACCGACCGGTCGG
This sequence comes from Curtobacterium sp. PhB142, assembly GCF_004341255.1. Classification (NCBI taxonomy): domain Bacteria; kingdom Bacillati; phylum Actinomycetota; class Actinomycetes; order Micrococcales; family Microbacteriaceae; genus Curtobacterium; species Curtobacterium sp. PhB142. Next base: position 360,787 of record NZ_SLUT01000003.1, read on the forward strand.
GAGCTGAGCGAACGGATCCGGGCCTGCACCAACCCGTGCGTCGGTGCGTGCCTGCCATGTGAGGTCAGGCGGACGGCAACGATGTCGTCGTCGAGCATGGGAACTCCTCGGTCGGACCACCGGGCGTGGTCCCTCACCGGTGTGACGCACCGAACCGGCGGTTCGTCACACGTGCCGACGGACTTGCGCCAGAGTTGTGGCATGTCGCTCGTCACCGCCGTCTGCCGCGTCGACCGCCTGCTGCCCGACTCCGGCACGATCGGCGTCACCGCCATCGACAAGCGTCCGGTCGACGGCAAGGTCCGGGTCCGACCGCTCGGGCTGTACGCCGACGTCCAGGCCGACCGGAAGCACCACGGCGGCGAGGACCAGGCCGTGTACGCCTACGCCGACGAGGACGCCGCGCACTTCGCCGCGTCGCTGGAGCGCGAGATCCCGCCGGGCCTGTTCGGCGAGAACCTGCGGACCACGGGTGTCGACGTCACCGGGGCCGTGACGGGCGAGCGGTGGCGCATCGGCGAGACACTGGAGCTCGAGGTGACGATCCCGCGGATCCCGTGCGGCACGTTCGCGCGCCGGATGGGCGTCGACAAGTGGGTCCGGCGGTTCACCGAGGAAGGCCGTCCGGGCGCGTACCTGCGGGTCGTGAAGTCCGGCCCGGTGGCAGCTGGCGACCCGGTCGTCGTGACGTACCGGCCGGAGCACGGCGTGACGATCGGCGAGGTCTTCGCGGGGCTCACCCCCGAGCGTGCCCGTGCCGTCCTCGAGTCCGGGGAGCGACTCGCGCCGAAGGTCGTCCGCGACGTCTCGAAGGTCCTCGCCCGGTCCTCGGCAGCCGCCAGCTCCTCGGCAGCCGCCAGCTCCTGATCAGTCGCCGCGCGTCGGGTCGAGGGGCCGCTTCGCTCGGGGCAACCCGGCGACGACCAGGTCGTAGGCGTTCGCGACGAGGTCCTCGACCAGGGTCTCGTCGATGCCGTCACCGGGAGCGAGCGTGATCCAGTGCCGCTTGTTCATGTGCCACCCCGGTGTGATCTCGGCGTGGTCGCGGACGAGTGCTGCCCCATGCGGCGGCGCGCACTTCAGGTTGACGATCGGCACACCCCGGAGCTCGCTCGTCATCACGAACATCTTGTCGACGACCTTGTAGACCAGGGCGCCCTCGCCGAACGGCTCGGTCTCGAACACCGCGGGCAGGGCCATCGCGGTGCGAATCGCGATCTCGTGCAACTGCGCGCCGTCCATGCACCCAGCATGCCCCAGACGCCCGACACCGCGGCTCGCGGACCGGACCTGTTCGGGGGCATGTCATGAGCGTCGTTCACATCGTATGATCAGCTCGCCGCGTACCCGACGCGGCGGTCGCTCCGGCGATCACCCACTCGTTCCAGGGGGAACCCGTGCGCATCATCCGTACCCTCGGCATCGCCGCCGCCACCGCAGTCCTCGCCACCACCGTCGTCGTCGGTGGGGCCTCCACCGCGCAGGCCGCCCCGAAGACCTACGCCAACTGCACCGCGGTGCACAAGGTGTACTCGGGCGGCATCGCGAAGAAGTCGGTCACGAAGAACAAGGTCACTTCGAATGGCAAGGTGACCTACCGCGCCCTCAAGGGGACGGTGAAGAAGGACGACGCCCTGTACAAGGCGAACAAGAAGATGGACCGCGACGCCGACGGCATCGCCTGTGAGAAGAGCTGACGCGCCGACGCGCCGAAGCACTGGCCCTCGGACGCCCCGTCACCGCGACGGGGCGTTCAGAGCGTCGGCACGCCCTCGTGCCCGGACCTCGGACGGGCGGTCCCGGCGACCCCGGTGACGACCGAGCCGGCAGGGACGTCCTTCGTCACCACGGTGTTCGCGCCCACGACGGAGTCCTGTCCGATGGTGATCGCCCCGATCAGCGAGGATCCCGCGCCGAGCACGACGCGGTCGCCGACGATCGGATGCCGGCGAGCTCCTGGGCCGTGGTCGCCACCGCGCCCGCCCAGGGTCACCCCGTGGAACAGCACGACGTCGTCCCCGATCACCGCGGTCTCCCCGATCACGACGCCCATGCCGTGATCGATGAAGAACCGTCGGCCGATGCGGGCGCCGGGGTGGATCTCGATGCCCGTCACCGACCGTGCTGCCTGGCCGATGACCCGTGCGACGAACCGCGATCCAGGCAGGCCCCTGGCGAGCCAGAGCCGGTGCGTCACGCGGTAGGTCCAGATGGCGTGCAGCCCGGAGTAGACGATCGCGTTCTCGAGGTCACCACGGGCGGCGGGGTCGCCGCGGCGTGCTGCGGCCAGGTCCTCCCGGACCGTCCGCAGCACGCCTCGTCGGACGGGACGACTCACGCAGTGAGTCCCTCGAAGAGCACCGTCGACAGGTAGCGCTCCCCGGTGTCGCAGACGATGGCGACGACGCGCTTGCCGGCGTTCTCGGGTCGTGCGGCGATCTCGAGCGCGGCGTGGATGATCGCGCCGGACGAGATGCCGGCGAGGATGCCCTCGTCGGTCGCGAGCGCCCGCGACACACGCAGGGCGTCGTCGAGCTCGACGTCGAACACCTCGTCGATGACGGACTGGTCGAGGACCTCGGGGATGAAGTTCGCACCGATGCCCGCGATCTTGTGCGGTCCGGCCTTGCCCTCGGTCAGCAGCGGGGAGTCCTTCGGCTCGACCGCGACGATCTGCACGCCGGGCACGCGCTCCTTGAGCACCTGGCCGACACCCGTGATCGTGCCACCGGTCCCGACGCCGGCGACGAACACGTCGACGTGCTCCTCGGTGTCGCGCAGGATCTCCTCAGCGGTGGTCTTCCGGTGGATCGCGGCGTTCGCGGCGGTCTCGAACTGGTGGGCGAGAATCGCGCCGGGCGTCTCGTCGACGATCGCGGCGGCGCGTTCGACCGCGCCCTTCATGCCCTCGGGACCGGGGGTGAGCACGATCTCGGCCCCGTAGGCGCGCATCACCGCACGACGCTCGACGCTCATCGTCTCCGGCATCGTGATGATCACCCTGTAGCCGCGGGCCGCACCGACGAGCGCGAGGGCGATGCCGGTGTTGCCCGACGACCCCTCGACGATGGTGCCGCCCGGCTGCAGGTCGCCGGACTGCTCGGCCGCGTCGATGATCGCGACGCCGAGGCGGTCCTTCACGCTGGCGCCGGGGTTGTAGAACTCGAGCTTGGCCAGCACCTCGGCGCCGCCCGCCTTCGGCAGCCGGTTCAGCTTGACGAGCGGGGTGTTGCCGAACGCCTGGGAGATGTTGTCGTAGATCGTGCCGCTCATCCGGTCCGTCCTCATCGGGTCAGGTCGCGCATCGCTCTTCCTGGAGGCGCGGTGTGCGCCCGATCCTAGCGACCGGACCCCAGGTGGTCCTGTCCACGGCGTCGGGCCCCCGTTGCCGTGTGGCCCACCTGGGCGTACGGTGCCGGGCAACGACGAGGAGGTCGCCATGTCCAAGCTGCAGCAACCCGAGGTCGCACCGCCCGTGGTCGACCGTGCCGCGTTCGACGAGGCACTCGCCACCCAGGTCCGCGACGAGAAGGAACTCACCCGGCACGGCGACCGGGTGTCCGCCGCCCGCCGCCGACTCCCGATGGCCCAGGTGGAGGACTACGAGTTCCAGGGCTCCGACGGCCCGGTCCGGCTCTCCGAGCTGTTCGACGGCCGCTACCTGCTCCTCGTGCAGAACGTGATGTTCGCGCCCGACTGGGACGACGGCTGCCCGAGCTGCACCTGGGCCGTGGACAACCTGCCGGCGAACACGGGCCGGCTCGACGACGAGGGCATCGCGTTCGCCATGGTCTCGCAGGCTCCGATCGAGAAGCTCGAGCGCTGGCGAGAGCTGCACGGCTGGCCGCACCGGTGGGTGTCGTCGGGTGCCACGAGCTACCACGACGACTGGGGGTGGACCCTGCACCACGACGACTACGACGGTCCGGTGCCGGGCTACTCGTACTACCTGCTGCGCGACGGCGTGCCCTACCTGACGTACGCCACCGGATCGCGTGGGACCGAGGCGATCCTGCCCGTCGCGCACATCATGGACCGCACCGCGTACGGCCGCCAGCAGGACTGGGAGGACAGCCCCGAGGGCTGGCCGCAGTACCCCACCTACGGTTGACGCCGGCGCTCCGTGCCGATCGGTCAACAGGCTGTTGACCTATTGACGATTCGTCAGCGCACGAATGCCGTCCGCGCGAACCGCTCGTCGGTCGCTTCGAGCACCCGCAGCACGTTGCCCCCGGCGAGCGCCCGCAGGTCGTCCGCTCCCCACCCGCGCCGCTGCAGCTCGGCGGCGAGCACCGGGTACCGCGACACGTCGCGCAGGTCCGGCGGCAGCACCGGGGTGCCGTCGTAGTCCCCGCCGAGGCCGATGTGTGCTGCGCCGGCGAGGTCGCGGGCGTGCTCGACGTGGTCCGCGACGTGCGCCACCGTCACGAGCGGCGGTTCCCCCACCGAGCCGGCGTCCTCCCAGTCCGCCCAGTCGCGTGAGACGAACTTCGGCACGAACGTGATCATCACGATGCCGCCGTTGTCCGACAACCGGGCGAGCACGTCGTCCGGCACGTTCCGCGGGTGGTCGTCGACGGCGACGGTGGACGAGTGGCTGAAGACGACGGGCTGCGTGGCGACGTCGAGGGTGTCCCGCATGGTCGCCGGTGCGGTGTGGGACAGGTCGACGAGCATGCCGATCCGCTCCATCTCGGCCACCACCTGGCGGCCGCGGTCGGTCAGCCCGCCGTGCGGACGCGAGCCCGTCGCCGAGTCGGCCCAGGGGGTGTCGTCGTTGTGCGTGAGCGTCATGTAGCGGACGCCGAGTCGGGCGAAGTCGCGGAGCACCGCCAGGTCGTCGCCGATGGAGTGCCCGCCCTCGGCGCCGAGCAGCGACGCGATCCGGCCGGACTCGACCGCCGCCCGGACCTCGGCCGCCGTCCGGGCCAGTACGAGCGACTCCGGGTACCGCTCGATGATCCGGTGCGCCAGGTCGATCTGCTGCAGCGTCGTCCGCACCGGGTCCGGTTCGTCGACGGGCACGAAGACCGACCAGAACTGGCCGACGACCCCACCGGCGCGGAGCTTCGGCAGGTCGGTGTGCAGCGAGTCGACCTCGGTGTCGATGCCCTCGACCCCGGAGTCGTGGGTCTCGCGGCGCTCCCACGGCAGGTCGTTGTGGCCGTCGATGACCGGGAACGGGATCGCGTCGAACGTCATGCCCCCGACGCTACCGCGCACGTCCCCGTGGCTAGGCTCGGCACGTGGACCCCGTCACCCTCCGGACCGATCGCCTGGTGCTCTCCGTGCCGGTGCCCGCCGACACCGAGAACGTCATCGCCTACGCGAACGACCCGGACGTCGTCACGTTCATCGCGATGCCCGAGCCGTACGGGCACGCCGAGGCGCACCAGCGGCTCACCGCGGTGGTGCAGGAGGGCTGGGCGACGGGCACCCGCTACGAGTTCGGTATCCGTCGCGCCGGTGACCCGCGCCTGCTCGGCACGGTCGGGCTCTTCGGCATCGACGGTGGCGGTGCCGAGATCGGGTACGCGACGCACCCGGACGCCCGTGGTCAGGGCCTGGTGACCGAAGCGGCCGAGCGGGTGCTGCAGTGGGCGTTCGCACCGGCTCCGCAGGGACTCGGACTCGTCCGGGTGCAATGGCGGGCGAAGGCCGAGAACACCGGCTCGATCGCGGTGGCCCAGCGACTGGGCATGCGGTACGAAGGCCGACGGCGCTCGGCGGTCCTGCACCACGGCGTCCGGCACGACGAACTGCTCGCCGCGGTGCTCGTCGACGACGACCGCTCGGCCGGAACGGTCTGGCCGGCCTCGTGACGGTGACGTTCCGCGTGGTGACCGAGCTCGCGGCACCGCCGGAGCGCGCGTTCGCGCTGTCGCTCGACATCGGCGCGCACGAGCGGTCGATGGCTGCGACGGACGAACGCGCCGTCGCCGGCACGACGTCCGGCAGGATCGGCCTGGGCGAGTCGGTCACGTGGCGCGCGCACTTCGGGATCGTCTGGCGGATGACGAGTCGGATCACTGCTCTGGAGGGCCCCCACCTGTTCGTCGACGAACAGGTGCGTGGGCCGTTCGCCCGCTTCCACCACGAGCACCGGTTCGAGCCGTCGGCCGGCGGCACGCGCATGGTCGACACCATCACGTTCCGCGCACCGTTCGGCCCGCTCGGTCGTCTGGCCGAGGTCGTCGCCCTCGAGCGCTACCTGCCGCGGCTCATCCGTGAGCGCAACGCGTCGCTCGCCGTCGAGCTGCACGCCGACGGCCGCGACGGCCCCGACAGCCCCGATAGCCCCGACGGTCAGGGCGCTGCGAGCTCCCCCAGCGCGTCGTAGGCACTCGCCACCGCGTCGACCCGCGCGCGCCCGGCCGGTCCCGAGGCTTCGTACACGTCGTTCGCGATGGCCGCGACGACCGCGAACAGGGCCGCCATCGAGTCGAACGCCGCCGGCGAGTCGACCGGGCACAGGATCGCGGTGTTCGCCGGTGCCGCGATGACGGCTGCGGTCGGATCGCCCAGCACGACGACGTCGGCGCCGGTCGACACGCAGTGCCGCACGATCCGGTCGACCCCGGCCGTGTGCCGACGCACGGTCACCAGGACGACGAGGTCACGGCGGTCGAGGTCGGCGACCTCTTCGCCGAGCCGCTGCCCCGGTGCCGGACCGACCCGGACGTCGGAGCGGACCTGGGCGAGCTGCGCGCGGAGCTGCAGCGCCACCGGGTAGGCGCCGCGCTCGCCGAACACGAGCACGCGATGAGCACGGACGATGCGGCGAGCGAGTCGCGGACGATCGGCACGGGCCAGCGAGGCGAAGGCCGCGTCGAGGTTGCGGGCCTCGACGGCGCGCTGGTCGACGTGGGCGGCGTCTTCCGCAACCCACGGCAGGCCGGAGCCGCGTGCGGACATCAGGTTCTGCCGGACCTCGGCCGCGTCCTGGAACCCGAGCGACCGGACGAGCCGGGACACCGTGGCCTTCGACGTGCCCGACTCGGCGGCGAGTTCGGCCGAGGTCCCGACGAGCAGGAGTTCCGGGTCGTGCCGGACCATCGCGGCGACGCGTCGTTCGGCGGGCGAGAGCTGCTCCCAGACGGAGTCGATGCGGGCGCGGACGTCCGGTCCGGCGGTGCTCATGCCCGGGCCACCTGCTCCACCGCGACGGCGAGCGCGTCGAGCCCGAGCGCGATGTCGGGCGTCGAGACGAACTCGTCCGGGTGGTGGCTGATGCCGTCCGGGTTGCGCAGGAACAGCATCGCGACGTCGGTGACGAGCCCGAGCGACATGGCGTCGTGTCCGGCCCGCGAGAACAGCTCCATCGGCGCGGTCTCGCCCGTCGACTCGATGCCGGCGCGGACGGCGTCCATCAGCCGCGGCGCGCAGAACACCGCCGGCGCGCGGTGCACCTCGGTCGGCGTGACGCTGACCCCGCGTCGTTCCCCGATCAGCGAGAACGCCTTCGTGAGCTCGTCCCACACCGCGTCTCGGCCGTCGTCGAACTCGCCGCGCAGGTCCACCGAGAACCGTGCGAGGCCGGGGACCACGTTCACCGCGCCCGGTTCGACGGTCATCGTGCCGACGGTGCCGACGTGGTGCGACGCCCGGCAGATCCGCTCGACGGCCAAGGCGGCCTCGGCCGCGGCGAGCAGTGCGTCGTGGCGGCGCTCGTACGGCGTTCCGCCCGCGTGCCGGGCCTCGCCGACGGCCTCGACCGAGAAGCGTCGGGCGCTCGCGATGCTCGTGACGACGCCGAGCGCCTGACCGGCCTGCTCGAGGTACGGGCCCTGTTCGATGTGCGCCTCGAGGTAGCCGGCGAGCGTCGTCGGGTCGGCCGCCGCGTCACCCACCCGGGCCGGGTCGAGCCCGAACCGGGTGAAGGCCTCGCGCAGGGTCACGCCGTCGCCGTCCGCCAGGTCCCACCAGGACTCGTCCCACACCCCGGCGACGGCGGACGACCCGAGCAGGGCCTTGCCGAAGCGGGTCCCCTCTTCGTCGGAGAACGCGATGACCTCGAGCGCGACGGGCAGCGGTCCCGCGGCCGTCAGTCGCGCAGCGGTGCGGACGGCCATCAGGACCCCGACGATCCCGTCGTAGCGGCCGGCGTCCACCACGGTGTCGAGGTGCGAGCCGAGCAGCAGCACGGGGGCGTCGGGGGCCATCCCGCCGACCCGTCCGTGCAGGTTGCCGGCGGCGTCCTGCCAGGTGGTGAGTCCGGCGTCCTGCATCCACCCGGCGACGATCCCGTTGACACGGGCGTGCTCGGGCGACAGGTACACGCGGGTGATCCGGCCGGTCTCCTCGGTGACCAGGGCCAGCTCGTCGCACCAGCGCGCCACGAGCTCGGCGTCGGCGGTACCCAGGGCGGTGGCGGTCACGACCGGGGCCGCGCTCACGCCAGCACCCCGACCGGCGCACCGGAGAAGACGTCGAGGGCCGCGTCGACCCCACCGCCGTGCGGGACGGCGTGCCCCGCACGGCGGAGCGCGTGCTCGAGGGCGGCGAGGGTCGTCACGACGGTGTCCTTGCGGGCGTTGTAGCCCATGGTGCCGATGCGCCAGACCTTGCCGTGCAGCGGTCCGAACGAGGTGCCGATCTCGATGCCGTGGTCATCGAGCATCGAACCACGGACCTGGTCGCCGACGACGTCGGACGGGATCTCCACCGCGACGACGTTGTGCATCTTGTGTGCGACGTCACCGAACACGCCGAGCCCGAGCGCCTGGACGCCCTGCAGCATCGCGCGGCCCGCGAGTTCGTGGCGTGCGATCGCCTGCTCGCGCCCTTCGTCGAGCAGGATGCGGGCGCACTCGTTGGCGGCGTAGAGCATCGACGCGGCCTCGGTGTGGTGGTTCAGCCGCCGCGGACCCCAGTAGTCCAGGATCATCGCGAGGTCGAGGTAGTTCGAGCGGATCGGCTCGTCGGCGACGTCGTCACCGGGTTCGCGGATGCCCGCCTCGACACTGCGGCGCTCGTCGAGCACGGCGGTCGCACGCGGCGAGACGGTGACCGGCGCGCTGCCGGACGGCCCGCCGAGGCACTTCTGGAGGCCGGCACTGACGGCGTCGATGCCCCAGGCGTCGACCTCGAGCGGGTTGCCGCCGACGGTCGCCGTGGCGTCGGTGTAGAACAGCACGCCGTGCCGCTCGCAGATCGCGCCCAGTTCGTCGAGCGGCTGGTTCATCGTGGTGGAGGTGTCGCCCTGCACGATCGCCAGCACCTTCGGCCGGACACGGACGATGGCGTCCTCGATCGCGGACGGCGTGAAGACCTGGCCCCACGCGGTCTCGATGGTGTGGACCTCGGCCCCGGCACGGCCCGCGATCTCGGCGAGCAGGTGCCCGAACCGGCCGAACACCGGCACGAGCACGCGGTCACCCGGTGCGAGCAGCGACACGAGCACCGCCTCGATCCCGGCGCGCGAGGTGCCGTCGACGAGCACGGTGGCGTCGTTCGTGGTGCCGAACACACCGCGGTAGAGCTCCTGGGTGTCGTTCATGGCGGAGGTCATCCACGGGTCGTACTGCCCGACGAGCGGGGTCGACAGGGCGCGGAGCACACGCGGGTCGGCGGTGATCGGGCCGGGGCCCATGAGGAGGCGGGCTGGCGGGTTCACGGGGTGCATGGTTGGTCCTTCCGTTCCGATCACAAGCGTACCGGAACGATCGTTACAGACGTGTTTCGGTGACCCGGGCATCCGCGGTCACGGGAGCCGCGACGAGCTGCCCCTCGACGGCGGTGACGCCCGACGCGGTGGACGCCACCACGCGCCCGCGCAGCCAGGTCTGGGTGACGCGGCCACGGGCCTCCATGCCGGCGAACGCGGAGACCGGGTTGCGGTGTGCGAGGCCGGCCACGTCGATGACCGCCGTGGCGGACGGGTCGAACACGGCGAAGTGGGCCAGCGCGCCGGGGGCGATGACCCCGCGGTCGGGGAAGCCGACGAGTGCTGCCGGACCGGTCGTGAACAGCGGCAACAGCACCTCGAGCGGGACGCCGCGGCGGAGGGCCTCGGTCCAGACGGCCCGGAAGCCGACCTGCAGGCCGGCGATCCCACCCCAGGCGAGTCCCCAGTCGTCGACCTTGAGGTCGGCGGTCGACGGCGAGTGGTCCGACACGATCATGTCGATCGTGCCGTCGAGCACACCGGCCCACAGGGCGTCGCGGTTCGCGTCGTCACGGATCGGCGGGCAGCACTTGTACTCGGTCGCGCCGTCGGGGATGGACCCCGCTTCGAACGACAGGTAGTGCGGGCAGGTCTCGACCGTGATCCGGACGCCGTCGTCCTTCGCGGCTCGGATCATCGGGATCGCTCCGGCGTCGGACAGGTGCAGGATGTGGACCCGCGCGCCGGTGGCCCGTGCGCCGTCGATGACCCGCGCGATGGCGGACCGCTCGGCGTCGACCGGGCGGGTGGCGAGGAAGTCCTCGTAGTGGCCGCCGAGCGCCGCGTGGTCGACCAGGAACTCGGGGTCCTCGGCGTGCACGATGAGCAGGGCGTCGATCCGGGCGACCTCCTCGATCGCGGCGCGCAGTTGGTCGGCGTCCAGGTGCGGGAACTCGTCGACCCCGGACGGCGCGGTGAAGCACTTGAAGCCGAAGACGCCCGCGTCGTGCAGTGCGCCGAGCGAGCCGGCGTTGTCGGGGACCGCCCCGCCCCAGAACCCGACGTCGACGGCGACCCGCCCCTCGGCACTCGCGCGCTTCACGGCGAGCGCCTCGACCGTCGTCGTCGCGGGGATCGAGTTGAGCGGCATGTCGATGATGGTCGTGACCCCGCCGAGGGCGGCGGCCCGGGTCGCGGACGCGAACCCCTCCCACTCGGTGCGTCCGGGTTCGTTGACGTGCACGTGGGTGTCGACGAGGCCAGGCAGCAGGACCTGGTCGGCCGGCACGGTGCGGTCGTCGACGGCGGCCACGGGCGCGTCGACCGGCAGGACGGTGTCGACGCGGCCGTCGCGCACGACGACCGCTGCGGGGCGGAAGGCTCCGTCGATCCAGGCGCGGTCTGCGCGCAGGACGAGGTCCGCGACGGTGTCGGTGTCGACGTCGGTGCGGGACTCGGTGCTGCCGTCGACCGGGAGGCCCGTCATGCGCCCGCCCCGACCGTCGCGGCCGCCTCCGGCTGGCGTTCGAAGCCCGCCAGCAGACCCGACATCGCCTTCGTCGGCGGGGTGGCGTACTCGCCGTGCTTGCCCGTCGAGAGCCCGAGCCGCACGAGCGACTCGGCGAGCACGGTCGCCGCGGCGACGCCGTCGACGACCGGTGCCCCGATCGCCCGCGAGACCTCGGCGCAGAAGTCCGCCATCCCCGCGCAGCCGAGCACGACCGCGTCGGCTCCGCCGGCGATGACGGCCCGGCACTCCTCGATCACCAGGGCGCGTGCGCCCGAAGCGGGGTCGTCGAGCTCGAGCACCGCGACCTCGCACGCCCGGATCTCGGTGACGAGCGACGCGAAGCCGTAGCGCTCGGCGAGCTCGTGGGCCCGTCCGGTCGTCCGCGCCAGGGTCGTCACGACGCCGAACCGGCGCCCGAGCATCGCCGCTGCGTGGAAGCCCGCCTCGGCGATCCCGATGACCGGCCCGGAGGCGAGCTCCCGCGCGGCGTCGAGGCCCGGGTCACCGAAGCAGGCGACGACGTAGGCGTCCACGCCGTCCTGCTCCCCGAGCGCGATCTGCTCGAGGAGCCCCGGCACCGCGAGCGCCTCTTCGTAGTGGCTCTCGATCGACGCCGGGCCCATCGTGGGGTTCACCGCCTCGACGATGGTGCCCGGGCCGGCGACCGCGGTGGCGGCGACGCCGATCGAGCGGGTCATCGAGGCGGTGGTGTTCGGGTTGACGACGCGGATGCGCATCGGGGTCCTTCCGGTGGTGCGGGCGGTGCGGGTGTCGCTGGTGGTACGGGTGTCGCTGGTGGTGCGGTGTCGCTGCGGCGTCTCAGGCTCGTCCGACGGCGGCGCCGTCGTCGACCGTCGGGTCGTCCGAGGCGAGCTCCGGCATGCTCGGCCGGACCCGCTCGAGGCCCCAGAAGACCACGAGTCCCAGGCCGCAGCCGATGAACCAGCTGTAGTTGTTCAGCCCGGGCAGGATCCCGAGCGCGGGCGGCAGGACCGCACTGGCGACCGAGACCACCCCGGTGACGACGAGGGTACCGATGGCGTTCGGGTTGAAGCCGCCGCGGTACCAGTACCGGGCCGAGGTGTCCTTCGTGTACATGTCGTCGACGGCGATGCGCTGCTTCCCGACGATGTAGTACCCGGCGATCAGGATGCCGAACAGCGGGCCGATCAGGGCGCCGAGCACCCCGAGCGTGTACAGGATGGCCTGGTCGTTGCCGTACCAGTTCCACGGGGTCAGCAGCACGGAGCCGACCGCGGCGATCATGCCGCCGGCTCGCCACGAGATCTTGCGCGGAGCGACGTTCGAGAAGTCGAACGCGGGGCTGATGAAGTTCGCGACGATGTTGATGCCGACCGTCGCCGTGACGAAGGTCAGGCCGCCGAGCAGGATCGCGAACGGGGCGCCGATCGCCTGCACGGTCTCGATCGGGTCGGTGATGAGCTTGCCGAACACCGGCACGGTCGCACTCGCGCACAGCACGGTGAGCACCGAGAAGAACAGGAAGTTGATCGGCAGGCCCCAGAAGTTGCCCCGCTTGACCGCCGCGAAGGACCTGCCGTAGCGCGAGAAGTCACCGAAGTTGAGCATCGGGCCGGAGAAGTAGCTGACCACCAGGGCGACCGCGGAGAGCATGACCGGGATCGACGCACCGAACGAGAGCGGCTCCCCCACCGACAGCGTGAACGAGATGTTGCCGATGCCGGCCTGGCTGACGAGGTAGATCGCCAGCCCGATCATCACGACGTACACCGCCGGGCCCGCCCAGTCGATGAACTTCTTGATGGCCTCCATGCCCATCCAGAACAGGGCCCCCTGCGCGACCCACAGGATCGCGTACGAGATCCACCCGAGCGCCGACAGCCCCAGGAACGAGTGGTCGAGCAGCCCGGCCGAGGCGGGGATGAACTTCAGGAAGATGATGTTGAGCGACTGCGCGGCGAGGAACGTCTGCACGCCGTACCAGGCCATCGCGATCAGCCCGCGGATGATCGCGGGCACGTTCGCCCCGAGCACCCCGAACACCGCACGGTTGATGACCGGGTAGGGCACGCCAGTGCGCTGCGACGGCTTGGCGACGAGGTTGGCGAAGACCTGCACGATCAGGATGCCGACCACCAGGGCGATGAGCACCTGCCAGCTCGCGATGCCCAGTGCGAAGAGCGACCCGGCGGTGACGTAGCCGCCGACCGAGTGCACGTCGGACATCCAGAAGGCGAAGAAGTTGTAGCTCGTCCAGCTCTGCTTGCGCAGCGGGGCGAGGTCCTCGTTCGTGAGCGCCGGGTCGTACCCGGGCTTGACGACGCCGGCACCAGCGGGTGCGGCGGTCGTGGTGGGGGCGTGGGGCGCTGCGACGGGTGTCACGAGATCGGTAGCCATGGCGTCCTCCGAGGGAGTGGGGTGGGGAGGCGGTGATCGCCTCCACCACAGAAGCTAGGGAGCCTCTTCGCGCCCGCCGTTTCCCTCGTGTAACGGTCGTGTGTCGTGGTCGCTGTCCTGAAACGCTCGTTCCACACCAGAACGTGCACAGACATGTGCAGGATGATGGCCGCATGCCCGACACCATCCGTTACGTCGCGATCGGCGACAGCTTCTCGGAGGGCATCGGCGACGCCGGCGCCGTACCGTTCCCCGGCTGGACCGGTCGACTCGCGAGCGGCATGGCCCGAGTGCACGACGCAGACGTCCGGTACGCCAACCTCGCGGTCCGCGGGCGCCTGCTCGCCGGGGTCCTCGGAGAGCAACTCGACGCGGCTCTCGCGCTCGACCCCACCCCGACGCTCATCACCTTCTGCGCCGGCGGCAACGACCTGCTGCGGCCACGGTTCGACGCCCACGCCCTCATCGCACCGCTCGAAGCGGCGGTCGACACGGTCCTGGGCCGCGGGGTCCGGCTGGCGCTGCTGAGCCCCGCCGACCCGAGCGCACGGCTCCCCCTCGGACGCCTCATCAACGCGCGCGGCGACGCCTGGGCGGACGCCCTCGCCGACCTCGCCGACCGGTACGACCTGCCCTTCGTCGACGTGTCCCGTGATCCGCACCTGCGCCGTGCCGAGTTCTGGTCCGACGACCGACTGCACATGAACGCGACCGGCCACCAGCGCGTCGCCGACCTCGCCCTGCACGCGATCGAGGACGGACCGGCACCGATCGCGCCGGCGTCCGAACAGACCGGCCGCACCCGACTCTCCGAGGAACTCCGCTACTACCGCGAGCACGTCCTGCCCTGGGTGCAGCGCCGCGTCACCCGGCGGTCCTCGGGCGACGGACGCTCGGCAACCTACCCGGCGTGGACCCCCGTCGACTGATCACGCACGATCGCGGCGGTTCTCCGCACGCGTCCCGCGCTCCGCTTGTCCTCCCCCGCGCGCAGCCGTTCTACTCGGGTGATCCACGTCCGAGCCGAACTCAGGGGAGACGGCACCATGCACACTGCGCCACGCCCATCCGGCACCACCGCGACACGTCCTGCGACCGTCACCACCCCGACGGGCACCCCCAGCACCGCACACGGCATCGACCACGTCGGCCTCACCGTGCCCGACATCGACCAGGCCACCGACTTCTTCGTCCTGGGACTCGACGCCGTCCCCCTGTACGACCGGTTCCTCCGGAGCGAACCGCTCCGCGGTGAACCCGACGTCCAGCGGCGCCTCGGCATCCCGACGACCATGGCCCAGGGCGCGCTGCGGATGCTCGCGCTGCCGAACGGTCCGGGGCTCGAGCTCTTCGAGTACCACGGCCCCGACCAGCGCCCGGCCGTCCGCGCGAGCGACCTCGGCTGGCAGCACGTGGCGTTCTACGTCGACGACATCGACCACGCGCTGTCGCACATCGAGACGGCGGGCGGCCAGCGGTACGCCGACCCGCGTGGCCTGGGCGGCAACGAGGGCGGGTTCGGCAACCGGTTCGTGTACGTCGGAACGCCGTGGGGATCGACGATCGAGCTGATCACCTACCCGACCCGGCAGTCGTACGAGGACCACGCCCCGCGACCGAAGTGGCGCGTCTGACGGTTCAGCGCGCCGGGGCCGTCGCGATGTACGTCCGCGTCGGCCCGCCCGTCAGGGCGTGCGGGAACTCGACCCCGTCCGCCCGGAACCCGCCGGCTTCGTAGAGCCGCAGCGCTCGCTCGTTGCCGGCGAGTGCGTGCAGGACCACCGCGGGGTGTCCCGCCGCCGACGCCGCGTCGACCGACGCGGCCAGGAGCGCACGCCCGACACCCCGCGCCTGCACGTCCGGGCGGACGGCGAGCAGCGACAGGTAGGCGGCGTCGGACGGGTCGGTCGACCGTCCGGACCCCGGCGCCGTCACGAGCGCGAAGCCGTCGACCGCACCGGCCGCTCCGGCAGCGACGAGCAGGGCGACCCGCGGCACGGCGAACTTCGACGCCGCGCGGGCTCGCACCGCGTCGGACTCCGGCACGCCGTCCCGTGCCGCGACCGCTGCGACCCACAGGTCGACACAGGCCGACACCTCGTCCCGGGCCGCTGGACGCACGGACACGGACGGTTCGATCACCCGGTCAGCCTACGACCGCGCTGCTGCCGATCCTGAACGACGCCCCACGGTGCTCGTCGGGCAGCCGGTCACCGCGGCCGTGCAGCTTGTGCCGCAGCGAACCGGGCTCGTAGCCGGTCGGGTACGCCCCGCGCGCCCGGAGTTCGGGGATGACGAACTCGATGACGTCCTCCCACGTGCCCGGCGTCACCGCGTACGCCAAGTTGAAGCCGTCGACGTCGGTGAGCTCCTGGATCTCCTGCAGGCGGTCGGCGATGGTCGCTCCCCCGCCGACGGCGACCGGCCCGAGTCCGCCGATCGCGGTGTGCCGGGCGAGGTCGCGGATCGTCCACGAGCTGCCGTCCTCGCCGGTCGCCGCCGCGATGTTGGCCGCAGCCGACTGGATCGCGTTCGACTCGACATCGCCGAGGGGCTCGTCGAGGTCCCACTGCGACAGGTCGACGCCCATCCAGCCGGAGTTGAGCACCAGCGCACCGAGCTCCGACGCGTACGACAGGTAGTCCTCGTACTTCGCCTGGGCCAGCTCGTCGGTGGCGTCAGTGATCACGGTGAGCAGTGTGTAGACGCGAGCGGCGTACCGGTCGCGACCAGCTGCCTCCAGGGCGTCACGGACCTTCGCGACGGTCGACGCGAGCTGCTCGACGGTCGGTGCGCCCACGAAGACGGCTTCGGCGTTCTCCGCTGCGAAGCGGATGCCGCGCGGCGACGCGCCCGCCTGGTAGATGACGGGCGATCGCTGCACCGACGGCTCGGACAGGTGGATGCCCGGCACGTCGAAGTGCTTGCCGTGGTGCTCGATCGCGTGCACCTTCGCCGGGTCGGTGAAGACGCCGGACGCGCGGTCGGCGACGACCGCGTCGTCCTCCCACGAGCCCTCCCACAGCTTGTAGAGGACCTCGAGGTACTCGTCGGCCACGTCGTAGCGGTCGTCGTGCGACAGCTGGTCGGTGTGGCCCATGTTCCGTGCGGCGCTCGGCAGGTAGCCGGTGACGACGTTCCAGCCGACGCGCCCCTTGGTCAGGTGGTCGAGCGTGGAGATCCGCCGGGCGAACGGGTACGGGTGCTCGTACGCTGTGCCCGCCGTGATCCCGAAGCCGAGGTGCTCGGTCACCGACGCCATCGCCGACACCAGCAGGATCGGGTCGTTGACCGGCACCTGCGAGCCCGTGCGGAGTGCGGCCTCGTTCGAGTCGCCGTACACGTCGTACGTGCCCAGCACGTCGGCGATGAAGATGCCGTCGAACGCCCCGCCCTCGAGCGTCTTCGCCAGGTCCGTCCAGTACGTCAGGTCGCGGTAGCCCCGCGATCGGTCGCGCGGGTGCCGCCACAGCCCGGAGGACTGGTGCGCGACGCAGTTCATGTCGAACGCGTTGAAGCGGATCTGCCGGGGCTCGCTGCTGCTGGTCACGCTTGGCGACGCTACGTGCGGGGTCTGCGTCCGTCATCCATCGTGACGAAGCGTGACGGCCGCAGCTCAGGCGCGGTCGTGGAGCGTGACCTGGTAGCCGTCCGGGTCGGCGAACGTGAACGTCCGGCCGAACGGGCCGTCGATCGGTGCCGACACGATCGTGTGGCCGTCGGCCACCAGGGCGTCGTGGATGGCCTGCACGTCGGTCGCGTGCAGCCAGATCGCCGCCCCGATGCCCGGCTGCGAGACCGCGTCGAGGTCGGTGCCGGGGACGACATCCCGCAGCGCGAAGGCGATCGGCGTCGTCTCGAAGACGACGGCGTGCGGCGGGCCGGCCTGGGAGCGGACGAGACCGAGGTACTGCTCGTAGAACGCCTGCGACGCCGCCAGGTCGCGGGTCTGCAGGGAGATGAAGTCGGGGCCGGTGACGGGCATGTGGTGCTCCTTCGGTTGTGTCAGTTTTCTGACACGGCACAACCTATGTCAGACTCCTGACATGAGTCAAGACGGCACCGACAGCAGCGACGTCATCGACCTCGAGACGTCCCTCGGGTACCTGCTCAAGGAAGCCGCGAGCGCGCTCCGCGCTGCGATGGAGGCCGTGCTGCGCCCGCTCGGCATGACGATGACGCACTACTCGTGCCTCGAACTCCTGGCGCAGCGGCCCGGGCTGTCGAACTCCGAGCTCGCACGCGGCGCCTTCGTCACGCGGCAGTCGATGAACGTGCTGCTGCAGGCCCTGGAACGGGACGGCTTCGTGACGCGGGCCACCGAGGCGCCGGTGGGCAAGGCGCTCCCGACGCGGTTGACGGCGAGCGGGCGGGCGAGCCTCGAGCTCGCGAGCGCGGCTGTCCGCGGCGTCGAGGTCCGGATGCTCGACGGGTTGTCGGGTGAGCAGCAGGTGGCGGCGCGGGGGGCGCTGCGCAGCATGGTGCGCTCACTCCGCCGCACCACCAACGACGAGGCCAGCACGGTCTGACGACGCGCTACCCTTCGACCGGTATTGATGTATCTCTCGAAGGGAACTGTCGTGCACGAGGACTTCACCGGCCTGTACCTGTCGAGCCTCTGGCTCAGCGTCGCGATGC
Source organism: Curtobacterium sp. PhB142 (assembly GCF_004341255.1). NCBI lineage: Bacteria > Bacillati > Actinomycetota > Actinomycetes > Micrococcales > Microbacteriaceae > Curtobacterium > Curtobacterium sp. PhB142. The sequence goes on from NZ_SLUT01000003.1 coordinate 378,921, forward strand.
TCGCCGGTGGGTACGCCCGGACCCGGAACCGATCGGCGTGGACCTGGTTCCTCCTGACGCTGCTGTTCGGCCCGCTCGCGGTGCTGCTGCTCGTCACGTGGCCAGCGCGCCCGCCGAGCCGGACTGACCCCGCGCGGACCGATGCGTCCGCATCGGCACCGGACACGGGCGGTTCCGAGGAGTAGCCCTGACGCAGAAGCGCGCAGGACCAGATCCTCTCAGGGAAGGGCGGACACCATGGCGCTGCAGGACGACGTCGTCACCGACGTCGGCGGGGATCGACGACTACGGACCGCGCTGCTGATCGTCGGCATCGTGGCGGTCCTCGTCGGTGTCGCCTCACTCGTGCTCCCGCACGCGACGCTGTTCGCGGTCGCGTGGGTGTTCGGCATTTACCTGCTGGTTTCCGGCCTGTCGATGATCGTCCGTGCGTTCACCCGCGGGATCGGCACCGGCCGCCGCATCGGCTTGGTCGTCCTCGGCGCGCTGATCCTCGCCGGTGGCATCGTGGCGCTCATCGCCCCGCCGGTCGGGGTGCGGTGGATCGCGTTCGTGATCGGCTTCGCCTGGCTGGTCGAGGGCATCACGCTGCTCTACGCCCCGACACCAACGAACCGTGCTCTGACGATCGGCGCCGCAATGCTCAGCATCGTCATCGGCGTGCTCGTCATCAACCTGCCGTCCATCGGGGCAGCGCTGGCCGTCGTCGCCATCGCGGGCTTCCTGATCCTGTTCGGCATCGTGCAGATCGCCCTCGGGGTCACCGTCGGACGCGCTGACCGATCCGCCGCGACCGCCGGCCGGGTGGCCTGACCACGGCCTCTGTGCGGGGGTTCGTCACCCGTCGAAGACGACGTCGGCAGCGTCCCTCGGGGCGAACTGCGCTTCGAAGTCGCGTTCGTTGGGGATCCACACGTCCCGCCACAGGTCGTCGTGGTCACGTCCGAGCCGGCGGTCGCGGGCCATGCCGCGACGAGCGGCGGTGTCGAGGTCCACGTCGCACCAGACCGCCACGTCGATGTGCGGCATCGCGTCGCGGTGGAAGAGGCCGATGAGGTCGACGACCACGACGTCCGTCGTCGGCAGTGGCTCCGCGGGACCGAGCGCCCGGACCGACCAGTCGAACCTCTGGAACGTGCTCGCTCGCCCCGTCCGGTGCGGTTCGAGGACGGACGACGTCAGACGCTCCCGATCGACACCGTCCCAGTGACCCGACCGCCGGTGGGACCGCTCCGGATCGAGGAAGTCGTCTCCACGGATCCGCACCGCGCCCGGCACCGTCCCGGCCAGACTGCGCGCCAGCGTGGACTTCCCGGAGCCGCAGTACCCCGAGATGCCGACGACGATGGGGTGCCCGGCCGAGGCGCGGCGTGCCGCCACGAGGTCGATGACACCGTGCTGATCCATCGGACCAGCGTACGAGCCGATCACCAGCACGGGATCGGCGCCGACGACTCCTAGGCTCGACGGGTGGACGTCACCCTGCGGAACAGCATCCCCGAGGACATCGAGTGGCTCGTGGAGCTGCGTGCGCAGGTCCTCCGTGCAGACCTGGAGCGTCTCGGCCGCTTCGACGCGGTCCGGGTCCGCGGGCGGATGCGTGATGCCTTCGCGCCCGAGCACACCCGGGTCGTCGTGGTCGACGGGTGTGATCGCGGCTCGATCACCGTGCGGCCGGACGCCGACACCCGGTGGATCGAGCACTTCTACCTCGCGCCGGACGTCCAGGGCCGAGGCGTGGGCTCGGTGGTGCTGCGGAGCGTCCTCGACGAACCACACGCCGGACCCGCGCGACTCAACGTCCTCCAGGGCAGCGCCGCGCGCCGGCTCTACGAACGGCACGGTTTCGTCGTGGACACCGAGGACGACGTCGACGTCTTCATGACGCATCGTCACGTCTGAACGATAGGTTCGACGCATGAGCCACGTCCTGCGATCCATCGGCCGGGTGATGCTGACCACGCTGCAGTACCTCGCCGCCGTACTGAGCGCCATCGGTTCCGGCGGTGCCACCGCCCCGGCCCAGCCACCCACCCGATCCACGAAGTCGCGGGACGAGTACCGCCCCTGAGCCGGGCCTACAGCACCTTCGCGTACCACCGGTCCGAGTACGGGTCGTCGTTGAACGGTGCCACCCGCACGAAGCCGAGCCGTTCGTAGAGCGCGCAGGCCTCGGCGAGCTGAGCCCGGGTGTCCAGTCGCAGGGACGCGATCCCCCGCGCACGACACTCCGCCTCGAGCCGGCGCAGCAGCGCCGACCCCACGCCCTGCCCACGGTGGCTCGGCAGCGTGAACACCTTGGTGAGCTCCGCCACGTCGTCGAGGAACCGGGCGCCGGCACACGCGATCGGCCGTCCACCGTCGGACGCCACCAAGAACACGCCGCTGTCGCCCTCCAGGTCGTCGTACGGCTCGTCGGCCAGTGCGAGATCGACCTCGGCAGGCGTCGCGTCGCGCCCGTACCAGCGCGAGGCCACCTCGGTCAGGTACGTCCGCACCATCAGGTCGGACTCCGCCCCTCCGGGGCGGCGCACCTCGACGATCACTGCTGTCCTCCGTTCGTCGCTCCGGACGCTCGAGACGCTCCCGGCGACGGACGGGAGGCGCGTGGCGGCCCCGCACCGGGCCTCCTGGCCGTCACGTCGTCGCGATCGCGAGCCGCACCCGGCTCAGCGGGACGCCGTCGCCTCACGCGCAGCGGCTTCCGCCGCGACCCAGGCGAGCATGCCGCACTTGACCCGCATGACGAACTTCGAGACGCCGTGGAAGGCGATGAGGTCCTCGAGGACGTCCTCGTCGGGCTCGCCGACGCCGCGGGAGCGCATCATCGTGCGGAACTCGTCGGTCAGTGCGAGGAGCTCCGGGACCGTGCGGCCCACGGCCATGTCGGTGAGGACCGATGCCGAGGCCATCGAGATCGAGCAGCCGTCGCCCTGCCAGGCGAGACCGGCGATGCGGTCGGTGCCCGGTTCGAGGCGGATGCGGACGGTGATCTCGTCGCCGCACGTGGGGTTGCGCTCGAAGTGCGAGGCGTCGGCGTCGGGCAGGTCACCGTCACCGTGCCGGGCCTTCGCGTGGTCGAGGATGACCTGCTGGTACAGGCTGTCGAGGGCGTTCACGCGGTCGCTCCGAAGTAGCCGCGGACCTCGCCGACTGCGGCGATGAAGCGGTCGACGTCGTGCTCGGTCGTGTAGACGTAGGTGCTCGCGCGGCTGGTGGCGACCAGGCCGAGGCGGCGGTGCAGGGGTTGGGCGCAGTGGTGCCCCGAGCGGACGGCGATGCCCTGCGCGTCGAGGTACTGCGAGACGTCGTGGGCGTGCACGCCGTCGACGTCGAACGACACCAGGCCCGATCGCGGCACGCCGACCGGCGGACCGACGACGCGGATGCCGGGGACGGCGGCCAGGCCGTCGAGCATGCGCCGGGCGAGGTGCTCCTCGTGCGCGCGGACACGCTCCATGCCGATGCCCTGCAGGTAGCGGACGGCCTCGGCCAGGGCGACGGCCTGCGACACGGGCTGCGTGCCGGCCTCGAACCGCTCGGGGGCCGGCATGAACTCCGACGTCTGCATGGTCACGGTGGTGATCATGGACCCGCCGGTGCGGAACGGGGGCAGCGCGTTCAACAGCTCGCTGCGGCCCCAGAGCACGCCGATACCGTTCGGACCGAGCATCTTGTGCCCGGAGAACGCGGCGAAGTCGACGCCGAGCCCCTGCACGTCGAGCGGCCGGTGCGGCGCGGACTGGCAGGCGTCGAGGACGACCAGTGCGCCGCGGGCGTGGGCGAGACCGACGATCTGCTCGACGGGGGCGACCATGCCGGTGACGTTCGAGACGTGCGCGAACGCGACCACCTTGGTGCGGTCGGTGATCAGGGCCGCGGCGTCCTCGGCGGTCCAGGTGCCGTCGTCGGCGACCGGGACCCAGCGGAGCGTCGCACCGGTCAGCGCGGCGAGTTCCTGCCACGGCACGAGGTTCGCGTGGTGCTCGGCCTCGGTTACCAGGATCTCGTCGCCCGGTCCGATGCGGAAGCGAGCGGCGTCGACCCCGCCGCGGCCACGGCTGGCGTTCGCGATGCCGTAGGCGACGAGGTTGAGGGCGTCGGTGGCGTTCGCGGTCCAGACGACCTCGCTCGGACCGGCAGCGCCGATGAAGTCGGCGACGGTGGCGCGGGCGTCCTCGTAGGCATCGGTGCTCAGGGCCGCGAGCGTGTGTGCGCCGCGGTGCACCGCGGCGTTGTCGTGCTCGAGGAACCGGCGCTCGGCGTCGAGTACCTGGGTCGGGCGTTCCGCCGTCGCCCCGGAGTCCAGGTACGCCAACGGTTGCCCGTTCACGTCCTGCGCGAGGATCGGGAAGTCCGACTTGATCGTCTCGACCTCGGCCTCGGTGAGCGGCTGGTTCGGCGCCACGACTGTCACGTCTCGTCCTCCTGGTGTTGCTGTCCGGAGCAACCCGTCAATGGTGGCCGTTGTTCCCGACGGCGTCCAGTCGGCACAGGAACGGCCCAGGACCACGCCGGGTCCCGGGCCGTCGCACGTTGGGCCTACTCGTTGCCGATCTTCTTGTCCGCAGCGTCGCGGGCACCGTCGATCTTGTCGTCGTACTTGCCGCCGGTGGCCTTCTTGACCGCGTCGGCGACGCCCCCGAGGACCTTGTCGCTGATGTCCTCGGCCTTCTCGCTCTTCAGGGCGTCCTGGACCTTGTTGTCCTTCAGGAAGTCCTGGGCCTTCTTCGTGATGTCGTCGAACCCCGCCATGGCCTGCTCCTCAGCTCGGTGCGGAGCCCGTCGCTCCGTCATGCCGCAGATCGTAGGCCGCAGAACCGTCGTCTGTCCCGGAACGTGACGAAGTGTTCACACCATCTGTGCGCTGCGTCGACGTGCCAGGACGTACCCGACCGCGACCGCCCCGGACACCGCGAGCAGCGACGGGATGAGGATGTCGGTGCCCTCCTGGGTGAACTCGACCACCAGGACGAGCGCCGTGAACGGGGCCCGCATCGTGGTCGCAAGGAACGCCGCGGCGCCGACGAACGCGAAGGCCGCCAGGCCCGGGCCGTCAGCCGGCCAGAGCAGGAGCCACGCGCCACCGAGGCCGCCGCCGATCGCCGAACCGATCGCGATCGAGGGCGTCAGGGTGCCGCCGACCGCGCCGGCACCGATCGTGGCCGACGTGGTGATCGTCCGGACGACGCCGAGCAGCAGGAGCAGCACGATCGGCGCCAGGCCGGCGACGGTGTCGTCGTCGAGCGAGGCGTTCATCGCGACGAGGCCCAGCGCCCGCCCGTTGCCGAGGATCTCGGGGAACGGCACCGCGATGAGCCCGACCATCGCGAACACCACCGGCAGCACGACGAGCAGGTGCCAGCCCTTGGGCGCGATGCCCTGCAGCCGGTTGGTGAGCTTCACGAAACCGACGCCCGCCAGGCCGAGGACCGGCCCGACGATGATCGCCCAGACGAGCAGCGACGGCGACATGTGCATCGCCGGCACGTGGTAGAGCACCTCGTCCGGGATCACGAGCCGGGCGACGAACGCGGCGACGGCACTCGTGGCGAACGCGGGCAGGGCCGTGGCGAAGCTGATCTCGCCGAGCAGGACCTCGACGGCGAACAGCGCACCACCGAGCGGGACGTCGTACACCGCGGCGAGACCCGCTGCCGCTCCGCAGGCGACCAGGATCTTCGTCTCGCGCGGGGTGAGACCGGCACGACGGGTGACGAGCTGGGAGAGCCAGGCGCCGACCTCGCGCGGGGCGACCTCCTTGCCGATCGAGGCGCCGAGACCGACCGCCAGGATCTGCACCCCGGCGTTCGCCAAGGTCGCGAGTGCGGGCATCCGCTTGCCGCCGACCGCCGCGGTGACCGACACGATCGGACGCCCCCAGCGCCGGAGCGCCCACCAGGCGAAGCCCGTCAGGACACCGGCGGCCACGAGGGCGAGGAACCGGTTCAGCGCCGACGGTGCGTCCGCCGCCTCGAGGTGCCCACCGAAGCCGTACCCGAAGGCCACGAACTGGATGAGCTGCAGCGCGAGCCACACGGCGATGCCGGCGATGCCGCCGGAGACGCCCACCAGGGCGGTGACGACGGCGAGCTTGAGCGCCCAGACGGGGGTCGCGTGTCCGGAGCGCGGCATGTCGAAAACCCTAGCGGCTCCGATCACCGGCACCGGGCCTCCCGGTCGTCCCACCTGCCGTCAGACGGCCGTCAGACGGAACGGGACCACGCAGTCGGCGGGCATGAGCGGCGGGTGCAGGCCGACCGTGCCGAGCACCCGACCGCTGAACACCCGGGCGCCGCTCCACCAGTCCGGCCGGACGACCCCGTGCCCGTCGCCGACCACGATCGGGTCGACGCGGTACGAGACGTCCGGGTCGAGGTCGCGGAAGGTGACCCGGCCGGTGCCGGACACCTCGGACCGCCCGATGCTCGCCAGGAAGAAGACGGCGTGCTGCCGGTCCGGCGTGACCGTGCCGTACACGAGCCGGGAGTCGTCGACCTCGTCCATCCGCACCAGGTCGCCGCCGTGCAGCAGCCCGCGCAGCTCCTTGTACAGCGCGATCCACTCCGCCAGCGACGCCGACTCCTCCGCCGTCGCCTCGGTGAGGTCCCACTCGATGCCCAGGTGCCCGACGAGCGCAGTGCCTGCCCGGAAGGCCAGGTCGTGGACGCGGCCCGTCGAGTGGTTCCTGCCGCTCGCGATGTGCGCGCCGAGGAGTTCCGGGGGCAGGAGCTGCTGCGTCCACCGGTGCATCTGCTGCCGCTCGAGGGGGTCGATGTCGTCGGACACCCAGACGCGGTCGGTGTGCTCGATCACGCCGAGGTCGACCCGTGCGCCACCCGACGCGCACGACTCGATCTCGAGCGACGGGAAGCGCTCCTTCAGGGTCGCCATCAGCCGGTACGTCGCCAGTGTCTGCTCGTGCACCGCCGCGCCGCCACCGGGGAACCCCGCCTCGACCAGGTCGCGGTTGTGGTCCCACTTGACGTACTCGATGCCGTACTCGCCGATGATCGCCGTCATCCGCTCGAGCACGTACTCGTACGCCTCGGGGATCGCCAGGTCGAGCACCTGCTGGTCGCGGGACCGCATCGGCAGTCGGCCGTCCGCCTGCATGATCCACTCCGGGTGGGCGCGGGCGAGGTCGCTGTCCTCGTTCACCATCTCGGGTTCGAACCACAGGCCGAACTCCATGCCGAGGGCCCGGACACGGTCCACGATCGGGCTCAGCCCGTCGGGCCAGACGTCCTCGTCGACGTACCAGTCGCCGAGCCCGAGGTGGTCGTTCCGGCGGCCGCGGAACCACCCGTCGTCGAGCACGTACCGCTCGACCCCGAGGGCCGCGGCGCGCTCCGCCAGGTCGGTCAGCCGGGCGAGGTCGTGGTCGAAGTACACGGCCTCCCAGACGTTGATCGTCATCGGCCGCGGCGTCGTCGGGTGCTGCGGCCGGCTCCGGAGCCACTGGTGGAAGCGTCGGGCCTGGTCGTCGAGCCCGTCACCGTGGGCGAACCACACCCACGGCCCCTCGTACGTCTCGCCCGTGCCGAGCCGGACCTCGCCCGGCAGCAGCAGTTCGCCGCCGCCGATCACCTGGCGCCCGGTCGACAGGCGTTCGGCGTGGTGCCGGTGGTTCCCGCTCCACCCGGTGTGCACGCCCCAGACCTGACCGCGGGCGAAGCCGAAGCCGGGCTCCCCCACCGTCAGGACGGTCGCGGCGTCGGCACCGGTCCGGCCCTTCCGGCTCTCACGCTGGTGGGTGCCGACGACCAGTTCACGGCGTTGCGGGGTGCGTTCCTTGCCCCATCGACCGGCGAAGTCCAGGACCTCGCGCGCACCGGACGGGATCGGCATCGCCACAGTCAGGTCGTCCACCGTGTAGACGCCGTCGGCGGTGTTCGTGACGGCAGCCCGGGCACGGACGAGTCCGGAGACGAGCACCTCGATCGTCAGCCGGACGGCGAGCCCCGCGGTCTCGTCGGCAGCTTCGGCCGTGACGGTCGTGTCGGTCACGTCGAGCGACCACACGGTGAACGCCGGCGACCAGTCGTGGCCGTCGCGGTGTCCGGCCAGGCCGGGTCGTCCGCTCCACCCGCGGTTCGGCTCGGGCAGCACGGCGACACGGACGGCGTCGTCCATCTCGTTCTGGGCCACGGGGGCGACGTCCGCGTCGGCGAGTGCGACGAGTGCGTCGTCGTCGAGTGGCCCGAGGGCTGCTCCCCAGTGCACCACCGCGGGCAGCGCGTGGTCACGGCAGTCGAGGACGAGGGAGACGCCCCCGGCGGTCAGGTGGACGAGGTCGGACGAGGTCACGGCCCCAGTCTTCCTCAGAACCAGCGCTTGACTTTGAACACGACCCACAGGATCGCGGCGAACAGGACCATCCCGACGATCGACAGCGGGTAGCCCCAGGTCCACGTCAGCTCGGGCATGTGCGTGAAGTTCATGCCGTAGATGGCGGCGATGAGCGTCGGGGCGAACAGGATCGCCGCCCAGCCGGAGATCCGCTTCGTGTCGTCGTTCTGCTTCTGCGCCGCGAGCGTCGAGTCGACCGTCAGGGCGTTCTGCAGCAGCTGCCGGAACGTGTCCAGCCGCTCCACCGTCCGGATCGCGTGGTCGAGGACGTCGCGGAACCGGCGCTGCATCTCGATCGGCAGGTGGTACTTCTCCGCGCCGCGGTGCAGGTTCTCGATGATGTGGATCAGCGGACGGGCGGCCCGCTGGAAGTCGACGACCTCGCCGAACAGCTCGTAGACGCGGCGGGAGACCCCGGCCTCGCCGGCGAACAGCTGGTCCTCGATCTGGTTGATGTCCTCTTCCAGGCCGTCGATCACCGGCACGTAGCCGTCGACGATCGTGTCCATCAACGCCCAGAGCTGCGCCTGCGGTCCGACCGTCACCAGGCCGGGCTTGCCGCTCATCCGCTGGAGCGCCCGCGGGACCGTGGCCCTGCCGCGAGGGTCGGCCTTCACCACGACGAGGAAGAAGTCCTCACCGACGAAGGCGTGCACCTCGCCGAACGCCACCTCTTCCTGCCCGTCGTTGTAGAGCGCGGGCTTGAGGACCACGAAGAGCGTCGAGCCGTACCGCTCGAGCTTCGGCCGCTGGTGCCCCTCGGCGGAGTCCTCGACCGCGAGCTCGTGCAGGCCGAGCGCGACCGCGACGTCGCCGAGCTCCTGCGTGTCCGGTTGGTACAGCACGATGCACGCGCTCGCGCCCTGCTCGTCGAGCATCCGGAAGGTGTCGTCCAGCGACGGACTCGCCATCGGGGCGATCCGGTCGACGTACACGGTGTTCATCTCGACGCTCACGCGACCACCGTACGCAGGTGACCGGCTTTCGGACGGGAGGCCCGTGGCGGGCCCGCCACGGGCCTCCAGTCCGCCGTCCCCCACAGGCTGAACGCACGCTGCGCGCCCGACAGGACCGCCCGCCTACGGTGCAGGTCATCAGCATGCTGACGAAGGGAACGGTCATGAAGAGGATCTGGAAGCGCATCGCGGTCGCCGTGAGTGCCGTCGTCGCGGTGGTCGGGGCGTTCGTCGGGTCCGGCGCCGCCGGCGGGACACCGATCCAGGACGCTGCCGGCGGAGCGCTGTCGGCGTCGTCGACCGCCATCGCACCGGACGGCCCGGCGTTCTCGATCTGGAGCGTCGTCTACGTCGGCCTCATCGCCTACGCCATCCGCCAGCTCTTCCGCACGTCGGACGATGACCGGCACGCGAAGCTGGCGGTGCCGGCGATCCTGTCGCTGCTGCTCAACGCGGCGTGGATACTGTCGGTGCAGTTCGGGTTCCTGTGGGCGAGCGAACCGATCATCGTGGCCCTGCTCGCGGTGCTGGTCTGGACGTTCACGATCCTGCGGCGGACGAAGCCCTCCGGCGTCGTCGAGGCGATCGTCACCGACGGTACGTTCGGGCTCTACCTCGGGTGGGTGTGCGTCGCGACGGCGGCGAACACGGCTGCGGTGCTGACGGCAGCGGGCTTCCGGGGCTTCGACCTCGGGCAGGACGTCTGGGGTGTGCTGGTCGCCGCGGTGGCCGGGCTCGTCGGGCTGCTGCTGGCGGTGTGGGGTCGGGGTCGCCTGGCGCCGATGCTCTCCCTGGCCTGGGGGCTGGCGTGGGTGGCGGTCGCGCGGCTCGACGGTCCGCTGGTGTCGACGCCGACCGCCGTGGCCGCGGTGGTCGCAGCCGCCGCGGTCGTGGTGGTGACGGTCGCCGTGCGGGCACGGGCGGGTTGGTCCGGCGCGCGTGGCCTGGCGGCGCGCACGGCCTGACAGCGGGCCGGGGCGGGGCGGGGCGGGGCGGGGCGGGGCGCCACGGTGCGTCGCGGTCTGTCCCGGTCTGTCCCGGTCTGTCCCGGCAAACCGACACTTCTCGCGGCGCCGATCCGGTCCGTGCCGCCAAAGCGACAGTCTGCCGCGGATGTTCCGCGGCAGACTGTCGCTTTGGCGTTCCGGGGCCCGGGGGCTACCGCGCGGACGCCACGAGCCCGTGCGCGGCCGCCACGGCCTCGTTCGTGACCTGGCCGGCGTGCACGTTCAGGCCGAGGGCGAGCGACGGGTCGGCGGCCAGCGCGGCCTCCCACCCGCGGTCGGCGATCGCGACGGCGTACGGCAGCGTCGCGTTCGTCAGCGAGATCGTGCTCGTGCGCGGGACGGCACCGGGCATGTTCGCCACGCAGTAGTACACGGTGTCGTGCACCGCGAACGTCGGGTCGTCGTGGGTGGTCGGGTGCGAGCCCTCGAAGCAGCCGCCCTGGTCGATCGCGATGTCGACGAGCACTGATCCCGGCCGCATGTCCGCGACCATGGCGTCGGTGACGAGCTTCGGCGCGGACGCCCCGGGGATGAGCACGGAACCGATCACCAGGTCGGCGTCCCGCAGGGCTTCCGCGATGGCGTGCGCCGACGACCGCAGCGTGGTGATCCGCCCGTCGAACCGGGCGTCGAGCGCGCGCAGGCGGGGCAGGCTGATGTCGAAGACCGTGACGTCGGCCCCCATGCCGAGCGCCATCGTCGCCGCGTGCTCGCCCGCGACCCCACCGCCGATCACGACGACACGACCCTTCGGCGTGCCGGGCACCCCACCGAGCAACAGCCCGCGTCCGCCGTTCGTGCGCATCAGGTTGTAGGCGCCGACCTGGGCGGACAGCCGCCCGGCGACCTCGGACATCGGCGACAGCAGGGGCAGCGAGCGGTCCGGCAGCTGCACGGTCTCGTAGGCGATCGCGGTGGCTCCGGAGTCGATGAGTGCATCGGTCAGCGGGCGGTCGGCCGCCAGGTGCAGGTACGTGAAGAGCACCTGGCCCGGACGGATGAGCGGGTACTCGGACGCCACCGGCTCCTTGACCTTCAGGATCAGCTCGGCGCGCGCCCAGACCTCGTCCGCGGTGTCGACGATCTCGGCGCCCGCGGTGCGGTACTCGTCGTCGGGGAACGCCGACCCGGTGCCGGCGCCGGCCTGCACCAGGACCTGGTGGCCGTGCAGCGCCAGCTCCGCGACACCCGCTGGGGTGGCCGCCACGCGGTACTCGTTGTTCTTGATCTCGGTGGGGACGCCGATGCGCATCGCAGACTCCTTCGTGGGTGGTGCTCTCGTCCACACCATTCAGCGCCGGATTCGTTGCGGTGACGTTACGGCCGAAGATCCGGACGACGCACGGCGCATCCGTGCGATGAGATTCGGCGATCAGCCGCTCAGAAGACCTTGCCCGGGTTCAGGATGCCTGCCGGGTCGAACACCCGTCGGATCCCCCGCTGCAGCTCGAGCACGTCGTCGCCGAGCTCGTCACCGATCCACCGACGCTTCAACACCCCCACGCCGTGCTCGCCGGTCAGGGTGCCCCCCAGCTCGATCGCGGCACGGAACATCGCGTCGGCGGCGTCCCAGACGTGAGCCGGCACCTCGTCGCCGTCGAAGACGAAGTTCGGGTGCAGGTTGCCGTCGCCGGCGTGCGCCACGGTCGGGATCGGGACACCGTGTTCGCGACCGATCTCCTCCACGCGGGCGAACATCTCGGCGAGCCGGCTGCGCGGCACGGCGACGTCCTCGATGAGCACCCGGCCTCGCGACTCCATCGCGGCGTGGAAGGACCGGCGGATCGTCAGCAAGCGCTCGCGTTCCGCCGCCGACCCGGCCAGGTGCACGGTCCCTCCCTCGGCCTGGAGGCGCGGCACGGCTCCCAGCGCGGCCTCGGTCGCGCCCGGGCCGTCGAACTCCACGAGCAGGAAGACCCCGCCCGCCGCGGTGCTCCCCACCGTCTCGACGATCACCTCGGATCCGAGGTACGCCGCGATCCCCTCGAGGGCGAGGGCGTCCAGCAGCTCGACCGTCGACGGCCGGTCCGCTCCCGCCACGACGGCCGCTGCCGCGGCGGCGGCCTGCTGCACGGTCGGGTAGACGGCCCCGAGGGTCGCGGGCTCCCCCGCCGGGATCGGGACGAGTCGGACCGTCGCGCCGACGATGACACCGAGCGTGCCCTCGGACCCGACGAGCAACGCCGTCAGGTCGAGGCCGGTCACCCCCTTGACGGTGCGGTGGCCGGTCGACACGAGCCGGCCGTCCGCCAGCACGACGTCGAGTCCGAGCACGGCCTCGCGCGTGACGCCGTACTTCACGCACCGCAGACCACCGGCATTCGTGGCGATGTTGCCGCCGACGCTCGCGATCGCCGCGCTCGCCGGATCCGGTGCGAAGCGCAGCCCGTGCTCGGCGACGGCGGCGTTCAGCGCACCGTTGAGCACCCCGGGTTCGACGACGGCGAGTTCGTCCTCGACGGACACCTCGACGATGCGGTCCATCCGCGCGACGCTGAGCACCACCGTGCCCTCGGTGCCGTTCGCGCCACCCGCCAGACCGGTGCCGGCGCCGCGTGGGACGACGGGGACGCCCAGGGCCGAGCAGGTCCGGAGCGTCGCCTGCACGTGTTCGACGGTGCGGGCCTCGACGACGGCGACCGGACCGCCGGGTGCGATCCAGCCGGACTTGTCGGTCCGCGCGGCGTCGAGCACGCCCGGTTCGGTCCGGACGACGGTGCCGTCGGGGTCCTGCAGTGCGGAACGGAGCGCGGTGACGACGGTGTCCATGTCGTCACGCTACCGCCGCCGGGTGGACTCCCCGGCTCGGTGCCCCCACGGCGGTCAGCGCGTGCGGAGCGACTCGCTCGGCAGCTCGCCGAAGCGGGCACGGTACGTCGCCGAGAACCGCCCGAGGTGCCCGAAGCCCCACGACCGGGCGATCTCGGCGACCGAGGTCTCGTCGCGCGCACCCCCGAGCAGGTCCGCCCGCGCACCGTCGAGCCGCACCTCGCGCAGCAGGTCGCCGGGCGTCTGGTCGAGGTGCCGTCGCAGGGACTGCTGCAGCCCGCGCGGGCTGAGCCCCGCCGCCGCGGCGATCTCCGGTGTGCCGATGGGTTCGCGGGCGTGCTCGTGCACGAAGTCGAGCGCCCGGCGGACGCGGCCGTGCTCCGGACCGCCGCCGGCCACGGTCGAGCGCCAGCGATCGCGCTGCGGGAACGCACGGATCGCAGCGGTCGCGAAGGCCTCGGCGATGTCGCGCTGCGCGATCGGGTCGAGGTCGTGGTCGACGTCGAGCCACGTCGACGAGTGCGTCCGGACCACGTCCTGCCACGCGGCCGTGCCTGCAGCCGTCGGGCGCTGCATCGGCTCGAAGGCGAAGTCGTCCTCGCCGACGATCGCCCGGACGAAGTCGCGGTCCAGGTGCACGAGGTTCAGCGCGATGTCGCGGTGGTGCAGGGAGTACGGCTCGGCGAACGGCAGCACGACGGGCACGCCGGCTTCGAGCGCCCAGGTCTCGCCGCCGCAGGTGATCCGGCTGGAGCCGCTCCGCATCCAGGCCACCAGGAACTCGTCGTCGACCTGGCTCTCGCTGCGCAGGTCGACCATGAACCGCGACGACCGCAGCGACATCCGGTCGTCGCCGACGCCGGCGAAGTCCCAGTGCGCGGTGGGGCGGGTGCGCCGGACCACGGGTGCCCGGAAGTCGTAGTCGCGCCCGAAGAAGGCGAGCGCCTGGTCGACGTCCGTGCCGACCACGCGACGGGAGTACCGGCCGCCCGGTCGGTCCATCGAGATCACCATGGCCGAGAACGTACCCGGCACCCCCGACAGAACCGGGTCACATCCTGACTCAGGGCTGCAGGATCGCCTGCCCGACGCTCTCGTCCAGGATCAGGTCCGTGACGAGCCCGGACGCCAGCGCACCCCGCAACGACGCGGCCTTCGACCGGCCCGCGACGACGCAGACCCGACGCGGAGCGCGCTTGATGGTGTCCAGGTCCGGCCCGCCGGCGCGTGCGTTCACGCCGATGTCCCGCCACGACCCGTCGGCCCGGTAGAACACGGTCGAGACGTCCCCGACGACCTGGGCCTTCGTCAGCTCGTCGCGGTCCGCGGGGTCGAGGTAGCCGCCGGAGTACACGTGCGACGGCACCGGGGCCTGCGGGGCGCCCACACCGAACACGACCAGGTCCATCCGCTCGTGCAGGTCGAGCACGCGGCGGATCGAGCGCTCACGGAACAGCGCCTCCTTCGTGGCGGGGTCGTCGAAGAACGCAGGCACAGGGAACTGCTGCACGAACGCACCGTAGGCCTCGCCGAACCGCCGCAGGATCTCCGAGGCGTAGACGATGCCCGTGGTCCGGGTGTTCGCGGCGCCGTTGATCTGCACGATGGTCGACCCGTGCGTGGTCTTCGGCACGAGGTACCGGCTGACCGCGCTCACCGTCGAGCCCCACGAGATCCCGATCACCATGTTCGATTCGACGTACTGCGTCAGGATCCGGGCGGCGGACAGGGCGACCCGTTCCAGCCGGTCGACGTCGCTCGTGTGGTCCGGCACCGGGACGACGTGCGCGTGCACGCCGAACCGCGAGCGGATGCTGCGGCTCAGCGCGGCCGCCTGGTCCAGGGGTGAGCGGATCTGGATGTCGACGAGACCGGTGTCCCTGGCGTACTTCAACAGGCGCGACACCGAGGACCGCGAGGTCGCGAGTTCGTCCGCGATGGCGTCCATCGTCAGGTCCTGCAGGTAGTACAGGTGGGCGGCGCGCAGCGCCTGCTGCGTGCGCATGGGCTGAGCCGCATCGCTCATGGTGCTCCGATCTGTCGAACGCAACCATGCACGGACGTGCAGGGCCTCTGCAACCCCTGTCGTGCCTCCCGGCCCCCGGATCGGAGCGCACGACACGTGTGCTGCACGTTCGTGCACGCAAGTTGCCCGACCTCCCAAAGCGGCGCACGATCGATCCTGACCACGAGAACCGACGAAGGAAGCGACGAACCATGTCGAAGAAGACACAGCCCCGGAACACGGTGACCGCCCTCACCGAGCGCCCGAACGCGCAGGTCCTCGTCGTCGGCGGCGGCATCAACGGCATCGCCACGTTCCGCGACCTCGCGCTGCAGGGCGTCGACGTCGCCCTGGTCGAGCGCGGCGACTACGCCTCCGGTGCGTCCGCCGCGTCGAGCCACATGATCCACGGCGGCATCCGCTACCTCGAGAACGGCGAGTTCCGCCTGGTGCGCGAGAGCGTCCAGGAGCGCAACGGCCTCATCCGCATCGCCCCGCACTACGTCAAGCCGCTGCAGACCACGATGCCGATCTTCTCGACGTTCTCCGGCATCATGAACGCCCCACTGCGCATGCTGACGCACAAGCAGCGTTCCACCAAGGAGCGCGGCGCGATGCTCATCAAGATCGGCATGACGATCTACGACTCCTTCTCGCGCGATGGCGGCTCCGTCCCGAAGCACGTCTTCCGCACCAAGAAGGCCGCGCTCGAGGACATGCCCGCCCTCAACAAGGACCTGAAGTACACGGGCACCTACTACGACGCGAGCGTGCACGAGCCCGAGCGCCTGGCCCTCGACGTCCTCAAGGACGGCATCGCCGCCGGCACCGGGACCGGCTCCGCCGCGACCGCCCGCGCGACGAACTACGTCGAGGCAGCCGGCACCCGCGACGGCGGCGTGCTGCTGCGCGACCGCGAGACCGGCGAGGAGTTCGTGTTCACCGCCGAGGTCGTCATCAACGCGTCCGGCCCCTGGACCGACCTGACGAACGAGGCGTTCGGCGGCGAGACGAAGTTCATGGGCGGTACGAAGGGCTCGCACATCGTCGTCCAGAACGACGAGCTGCTCGAGGCCACCAAGGGACGCGAGCTGTTCTTCGAGAACGACGACGGACGCATCGTCCTCATCTACCCGCTCAAGGGCCGGGTCCTCATCGGCACGACCGACATCGACGCCGACCCGTCGAAGCCGGTCACGACCACCGACGAGGAGATCGACTACTTCTTCGGGCTCGTGAAGCACGTGTTCCCGCAGATCGACGTCACCCGCGACCACATCGTCTACAGCTACTCCGGCATCCGCCCGCTCCCCCGCCACGAGGACACCGCCCCCGGCTTCGTGTCGCGTGACTACCGGATCGTGGACACCCAGATCGCCGGGCTGCCGAAGTCGACCGTGCTGTCGCTCGTCGGCGGCAAGTGGACGACGTTCCGCGCCCTCGCCGCGCACCTGTCGACCGAGGCCACCACGAAGCTCGGGATGACCCGCAAGGTCGACACCACCGGCATGGCGATCGGCGGTGGCAAGGAGTTCCCGACCACCGACGCGCAGCGCGCCCTGTGGATCACCTCGCACCGTGACGGTCTGGACGAGTCCCTGGTCGAAGGCCTGCTGGAGCGCTACGGCACCCGTGCCGCCGAGGTCGTGGACGTCCTGACCGACGGCCCGGTCGAGGCGCTCGAGTCCGACCCGTCGCTCACCCGCGCCGAGGTCGCGTACTTCGCCGAGCACGAGCAGGCCGTCCACCTGGTCGACGTGGTGCTGCGCCGCACGAACCTTGCGTTCGTCGGCGGTGTCACGATCGATCTGCTCGACGAGCTGGCCGACGTGCTCGCCGGGGCGCTCGACTGGACGCCCGAGGAGCGCGCGGACGAGGTCCAGCGCACGCTCGACGTGCTGCGCGAGGCGCACCGCGTGATCGTGCCGCTGACGTCCGCAACGGCACAGGCGTCGGCGTCGCAGCTCGCGTAGTCGACGCGACCACCTACGGACGGGAGGCCCGGTACCAGCTGGTACCGGGCCTCCCGTCCGTCATGGGGTTGCGTTCTCGTGCGTCAGTAGCGCTCGCCGGTCGGGTCCAGCGCGGTCCGGTCGATGAGCTGCTCGCCGCCGACGGGCTCGCCCTCCCAGTCGACCAGGCGCCAGCCGTCGGCGAAGGACCCCTCGAGCTCGACGATGCCGGTGTTCTCGAGGTGCCGCTTCGTGCCGAAGTGGTCCGGGGTGTTCTGCGCGGCCGCGCTGGCCCACGTGCGGATCGCTGCCCCGTGGCTGACGGCCGCTGCGACCTGCACGCCCGAGGCCTCGATCTGCCGCACGGCGTCGTCGTACCGCTCGAAGAAGTCGAACCCGCTCTCCGCACCCGGCATCCGCGTGCTGCGGTCGCCGTGGGACCAGCCGTGCACCGTCGAGATGTACAGCTGCACGGACACCGTGTCGCTCTTGCCCTGGGTGTCCCCGGCCTCGATCTCACGCAGACCGGGCAGCACGACGGGCTCGAGTCCGAGCGACGCCGCCAGGGGTGCCGCCGTGATCTGCGTCCGGACCATGGTGGAGGCGAAGAGCCGCTCGATCCCCCGGTCGGCCAGGGCTGCCGGCAGGGCGTCCGCCTGCTGCTGGCCGAGCTCGGTCAGTCCGGGTCCGGGCACCACGGCGTCGAGGACACCGTTCACGTTCGCGGGGGTCTGGCCGTGGCGGATGAGCAGCAGTCGCATGGATCCACCCTACGGACCACCGCCGACGTCAGCCCTGGCGGGTGTTCCAGCGGGGGTTCTGCTTGTTGATGACGTAGACCCGGCCGCGGCGCCGGACGACCTGCGAGCCGGGGATCTTCTTCAGTGCCTTGAGCGAGTTGCGGACCTTCATGGTTCTCCTCCGTCGGCGCCCTCTTGTTGAGAACGGTTTTCAGGTAGGATACCCGACATGCGTGCTGCTGCCATCACCCTCGTCACCGCCCTCCACGAGGTCGACGCCGACCGCGTCGCCGCCCGGATCACCACGGGGCACCGGATGCACGTCGACGGGAGCGCGTTCGCCGCGGCCCGTGCCGTCGCCGAGCGTGCCGACCACCTCGACCGTGCCTGCGGCCCCGATGCCGACCACGGCCTCGTCGTCACGCTGCAGCCCGGCTCCGACGCCCGCGCCGTGGGCATGATGCTCGCGAACGCCGCCCGGAGCGAGACCGGTGACGACCGGGTGCTCCGGCACGTGGTCGGGGTACTGCGCGCCGACGACGTCGCCCACCTGCTGTGGTCCGACGTCGACGACGCGTTCGTGGCCGCCGACCGGGTGGCGTCCCTCGTCGAGTACGCGACCGTCATCGCGCTCGACCGTCTCGCGCCACTGTCCCTGCGCCGCCGTCGCGCACTGGTCGCACTGCTGCACCGGCTCGCACCGCAGGCCGTGATCGTGGCGCTGCCCGCGCTCCGGACCGCGCGCGACCTGCCCGCCTCGAACGGTGGAGCCGCTCGGGTCCTTGCCTCGGGCGCCGGGTGGATGCGCGCTCTGTCGAGCGGCGCCGACACCGGCCGGGACGCCCGCGACGACCTGGTCGCGATGCGCTACCGGGAGCCGCTGCCGTTCCACCCCGGGCGACTGGCCACCGTGATCGAGCGGGACCTGGCCGCCGGTAGCTCGGGCCGGGTGCTCCGCTCGAAGGGGTTCTTCCGGCTGGCGTCACGCCCGGACCACGTCGGCTCGTGGTCGAGCTTCGGGGCGATGCTCGCGCTCGACCCCACCGCGAACCCGTCGTGGGACGCCGACGCCCCGATCGGGCAGGCGCTGTGGTTCGTCGGCGAGCGGCTCGACGTGCGGGCGATCGAACGGGCCCTCGACGGGGCGCTGCTCACGCCGCCGGAGCTGCTGGCCGGGCCGGATCTGTGGCGCGGGTGGGCGGACCCGTTCCCCGTGTGGCCGGCGGTGGACCCGGCGTCGGAGCACCGGCACGAGTGAGGCGGGAGCGGCTGCTCCGACTCCGACTCCGAACGACATCCGCGACGTCGTGCGACGACCACGATGTCGTTCCCGCCCCCGTGCAACAGCCCGCGCGTGCAACGAACGACGAGGCCGATGTCGTACGACATCGACCTCGTCGTTCCGAGTCGAGCGACCCGCGAGCGCCCCCCCAGGGTCAGCGCGCCGGCACGGCCTCGGCCTCGGCAGCGTCGCCCGCGGCCCGGGCGGCAGCGTCCTGCGCGGCGAACGGCAGGTCCCCCAGGTCCAGGTTCGGGTTCGTGTCCTGCGTGAGCACGAGCTCCTTCGCCTCGGCCTCGGTCTCCACCGCCGGCATCGAACCCGGCAGCGGACGGCGCGAGGACTCCTTCATGCAGAAGACGCCGATCGCACCGACCACGCTCATCGCCATCAGGAAGTACGCCGGGGCGAGCTCGTCCCCGGTCACGGTCAGCAGCGCCTGCACGATCAGGGGCGTGGTCCCACCGAAGACCGCGATGGCGATGTTGTAGGCGAAGCCCATGCCGCCGTACCGCGTCGAGGTCGGGAACAGCGCCGGCAGCGACGCCGCCTGGTTCGACACCCACAGCGCGGTCATCAGTGCGAGCAGCCCGAGTCCGGCCAGCGTGGACCACTGCGCACCGTGCCCGATCAGCATGAACGCCGGCACGACGAGCACCACCGTCGTCGCGGCACCGATCCACATCACGACGCGTCGACCGAGCTTGTCGGACAGCTTGCCGGTGAGCGGGAGCATGACCGCCAGGAGCAGGAGCACCGGGATCGTCAGCAGTGTGCCGTCGAGCGGCGAGTACCCGAGCGAGTCGGTCAGGTAGGTCGGCATGTACGAGGTCAGGGCGTACCCGACGGTGTTCGACGCCGCGACGAGCATGATCGCGATGACGATCGGCCGCCAGTGGTCTCGGACCATCACGAGCACGTTCGCGGGACGCTCCCCGTCGAAGGACGCGCGGGTCTCGGACGCGGCCTCCTGCGCGGCCTGGGTCGCCTGGAACACCGGCGACTCCTCGATGCGCAGACGGAACCAGATCGCGACGACGCCGATCACACCGGCCGCCAGGAACGGGAAGCGCCAGCCGTAGGCGACCATCGCGTCCTCGCCGAGGGTGATCTGCAGCACCGAGACCACGGTCGCTCCGAGCGCGAAGCCCAGGTAGCTGCCGAAGTCCAGGATGCTCGCGAAGAACCCGCGGCGACGGTCCGGGGCGTACTCGGTCACGAAGGTCGTCGCACCGGCGTACTCACCGCCGGTGGAGAACCCCTGCGCCAGCTTCAGCACGACCAGCACGATCGGTGCGAACACCCCGATCGTCGCGTAGGCGGGCAGCGCTCCGATGAGGAACGTCGACGCCGCCATCATGATGAGCGTCGTCGCGAGCACCTTCTGGCGCCCGATGCGGTCGCCGAGACGGCCGAAGACGATGCCGCCGAGCGGACGGGCAATGTACGTCGCAGCGAAGACACCGAGGCTGAACAGGATCTGCACGGCGGGCTCGGCGGTCGGCAGGAAGACCTTCCCCATCGTGACCGCCAGGTAGCCGTAGACGCCGACGTCGTACCACTCCATCGTGTTGCCGACGACCATGCCGCTCACCGCGCGGCGCATCATGCTCTTGTCGACCACGGTGACGTCGCTCTCGCGCAGACGTCGGTGCGGCCGGGTCGGGGTATGGCTGGGATCGGAGCCCATGTCTCTCCTCGAGGATCGTGACGAGCCGGCAGGGACCGGCTCGGGCCGGTGGAGACCGGCTAAGGAACAGCGAGCGACGTTACCGAGCGACCGAAATGTCATTGGCCGGTGATTCCCAGGCAGCGGCGTGTCACCCGAACGGGGGGAGGGCCCGATCCGCATGCGCCTGCGGATCCGGAACGCTGAGTAACGAGGACATAACATCGGCGCATGGCGATCGAACCCGAGACGAAGAGCTGGACCTGGGTCATCGAGGGCACCTGCCCCGAGTGCAGCTACGACGGCACCACGGTGTCGATCCGCGACGTGCCGGGGATCATCGACGCGAACACGACCGCGTGGCCGACCGAACTCGGCCGGGATGACGTGCGCGAGCGTCCCGACGACCACACCTGGTCGGCACTCGAGTACGGCGCCCACGTGCGCGACGTGCACCGGAAGATGACCGAGCGGCTCGCCCTGATTCTCGCCGAGGACGCCCCGACGTTCCCGAACTGGGACCAGGACGCCACCGCGGTCCAGGACCAGTACGGCGAGCAGGACCCGGCCGTCGTCGTCCGGGAGCTCGGCGAGGCCGCACACCGGGCAGCGCGGGCGTTCGACGAGGTCCGTGACGACCAGCTCCAGCGCACGGGGCTGCGGTCGGACGGCAGCACCTTCACCGTCGCGAGCCTCGCGACGTACTACGCGCACGACCCCGTCCACCACCTGTGGGACGTGCGGCGCACGCACTAGGTTCGGGCGTACCTGCCCGAATCGGGCGTACCTGCCGGAATCGGGCGTACCTGCCACGAAGAAACGACCAGGTATGCCCGAAAGCGCCTTCCATCGCGCCCGTTCTGGGAAGGAACGCGCGCCTGCACGCGCCGAGCAGACCGTTCAGGCGAGCGCGTCGAGCAGGGCGCGGGCCGTCGCGGCGTCCGACACCAGCTCGTTGACGAGCCCTCCGCGCACGGCGCCGACGATGCTGCCGACCTTGGCGCTCCCGACGGCGACGCCGACGGCGTGCGGCACACCGGACAGGACCTCGCGTGAGGTCCGGACCATCCGGTCGCTGCCGGGGAACTCGATGGGCGAGCCGTCCGCGGCGTAGAAGTTGAGGCAGACGTCACCGGCGGCGTGGTCGAACGCGGCGTCCTCGACGGGGACGCCCCGCGCCAGGGCGTCGCGCGTCGGGGTCGGCGCCCCGATGCCGAGGATCGCACCCTTCGCCCGGCCCCAGAGCCCGACGACGTGCTGGAAGGCCGGGTCCTCGTCGAGCGAGGACCGCATCGCGGGCGACGGCAGCGCCTGGGCGAACAGGAAGGCGGGGATCGCTCCGGAGTGCTCCGCAGCGGTCCGGGTGATCTCGTTCGTCTGGAACCACGGCATCGGGTCGGCCTGGCCGCCCACCGTCGGGACGAGCTGCACGCCGGGCAGGCTCGGCATGCCGGCGTGTGCGACGTCGTACACCGTGCGGCCCGACGACATCAGGACGGCGTCGCCGGGGACGAGTCCCATGCCCTCGACCGCAGCGGCCAGGGGCGCGGCGAGGTCGGCGCCGAGCGTGGCGGTGTGCGTGACGGCGGCCAGGTGCACCGCTCGGATGCCGAGCACGACCTGCAGCCGTTCGGCGAGCGCGACGGTCTCGTCCTGGAACGGATCGACGACCTCGATGCGGACGAGTCCGGCCTTGCGCGCCTCGGCCACGAGCCGCGACACCGTCGGACGCGAGACACCGAGGCGCGAGGCGATCTCGACCTGGGTGGCGTCCTCGAGGTAGTACATCCGCGCCGCCTGGTACACGGTGTCGAGCGGGAACCGGGTCCGGGCACCCTCGGCGGCAGGGTTCTCGGCGGACATGCGCCGATCGTATCCCCGGCACACCTCAGCGGATCGTGAACCCGCCGTCCACCCGGAGGTCGGCGCCGTTCACCATCGCGCTCGACTCCCCCGCCAGGAACAGCACCGCGGCGGCGATCTCGTCCGGGGTGGCGAAGCGGCCGGTGGGGATCTCGTCCTGGTGCCGGATGCCGTTCTCGTTCGCCCACGCGGCACGGCCGAGGTCGGTGAGCACGACGGTCGGCGACACGGTGTTGACGGTGACGCCGCGACCGCCCCACTCGAGCGCGAGCACACGGGTGAGTCCGATGACGCCCGCCTTCGAGGCGCAGTAGGCGGCGTGCCCGTCGATGCCGACGTGCGCGGCCTGTGAGGCGATGTTCACCACGCGCCCGTACCCGGCGGCGAGCATGTGCCGACCGACGGCCTGGGCGACGCGGAAGGTGCCGGTCAGGTTGACGTCGATCGTCCTCGACCAGGTCTCGGCGGACAGTTCGTCCGCCGGAGCGAGGGCGGCAATCCCGGCGCAGTTGACGAGCACGTCGATGCGGCCGAACTGTGCGACGACGTCGGCGACGGTGCGCGCCACGGACGTCTCGTCCGTCACGTCACAGCCGAACCCGGCATGGAGGCCCGCAGCCGGCAGGTCGGCCGCCGGCAGGTCGGCCGCTGCCGTCGTGGCGCCGTCCGCACGGACGTCGACGATCGCGACCCGCGCACCCCGTGCGGCGAGTGCCCGGGCGATCGCGTTCCCGATGCCGGAGGCGCCGCCGGTCACCACTGCGGTGCGGCCGGTGAAGTCGTTCGTCAGGTCGACGGTGCCCGGGCCCGGGCGCAGGGCTGCGGCGAAGTCGGTGGTGGTGCTGGTCGTCATGTTCGCTCCTTTGCGTCGGGTCGAACCTAACAGAAATTGTGTTCTGGACAAACGTTCTGCGAGGTGTACAGTCGTCGCCGAAGCCATCCAACGAAGGAGCAGCGCATGTCGACGACGACCGAGAACGCGGCCACGACCGCCACCACGACCATCCCCACGACGATGCGAGCCGTCGTCGTCCACGGCCCGGGCGACTACCGGCTCGAGGAACGCCCCGTGCCGACGCCTGGCCCCGGCGAGCTCCTGCTCCGCACCGACGCCGTCGGCATCTGCGCGAGCGACCTGAAGTGCTACCACGGCGCCGCGAAGTTCTGGGGTGACGAGAACCGCGCCGCCTGGGCCGAGACGGACCGCATCCCCGGGCACGAGTTCGTCGGCACGATCGTCTCCGGCGACGACGACACCCTGGCGAAGCGGAAGGTCTCGCTCGGGGACCGCATCGCGTGCGAGCAGATCGTGCCGTGCTGGGAGTGCCGCTACTGCCTCGAAGGCGCGTACTGGATGTGCAACGTCCACGACATGTTCGGCTTCAAGGGCTACGACGGCGCGATGGCCGAGTACGTGCTCGTCCCCGCCAAGGCCCTGACCCACCCCGTGTCGAGCGCCCTGCCCGGTCAGGTCGCCGCGTTCGCCGAGCCGCTGTCCTGCGCGTTCCACGCCGTCGAGCGGGGCGACATCAAGTTCGGCGACACCGTCGTGATCGCCGGCGCCGGACCGATCGGCCTCTCCGCGATCGCCGGTGCCCGACAGAAGAACCCGCTCCGGATCATCGCCCTCGACGTGGTCGAGGCGAAGCTCGAGCTGGCCCGCAAGGTCGGCGCGGACCTGACGATCAACATCGCCGAGGACGACGCCGTCGCCCGGGTCAAGGAACTGACCGACGGGTACGGCGCCGACGTCTACATCGAGGCGACCGGCCACCCGTCCGCGGTCCCCCAGGGCCTCAACTTGCTGCGCAAGCTCGGCACCTTCGTCGAGTACTCGGTGTTCAAGGACGCCGTCTCCGTCGACTGGTCGATCATCTCGGACGACAAGGAGCTCGACGTCCGGGGCGCCCACCTCGGCCCGCACACCTGGCCGGCGGCGATCAAGCTGCTCGAGGCCGAGACCCTGCCGATGTCGGAGATCTGCACGCACCAGTTCCCGCTCGAGCGGTTCCAAGAGGCCCTCGACCTGGTCGGCGACTCCGCCGGCGCGAGCGTCAAGGTCTCGATCCTCCCGTCCCTGCAGGCCTGAGCCCGCCGACCCCTGGAGTCAGCAAGCATGTCAACGACGACACAGCGCGCCACCGGTGCGCCCACGACCCCTCGCGCCGAGGGCCGCCTCGACCGGATGGGGATCCCCCGCCCGCTCGCCCTCGGGTTCGTCGCCGTCCTGGTCTTCATGACCGGGAACGGCGTCGAGTCGAACTTCATCACCCCGCACATGGTCGCGGTCCTCGGCAGTCCCGAGGCCACCGTCGCGACGATCGTGACCTTCTACAGCCTCGCCGCCCTGATCGGCAGCTACGTCTCCGGCGCCCTCTCCGACCTGATCGGGCCGCGCCGGGTGATGATCCTCGGGTTCGCCGTCTGGGTCGTCTTCGAGGTGCTGTTCCTGCTCGCGCTGAACGTCGGCAGCGTGCCGTTCGCGGCCGTCGCCTACGCCGTCCGGGGCTTCGGCTACCCGCTCTTCGCCTTCGCGTTCCTGGTCTGGGTGAACATCACCACCCCGGTCGAGCGGAACGGTTCGGCGGTCGGCTGGTTCTACGTCGCCTTCACGGGTGGCCTGCCGACGCTCGGTTCCCTCTTCGCGATCGGCGCCATCCCGGTGTTCGGCGGCGGCACGATCGGTGAGACCGGCGCGATGGTCGCCTCGATCGGCCTCGTCGTGATCGGGTTCCTCATCATGCTGTTCGGCGTCCGGCTGCCGAACGGGTTCTCCCGCATCGCCCCGGCCGGTGAGAGCGCCTGGCAGGTGCTGACGAGCGGCATCCGCCTGACCGTCACCCGGCCGAAGATCCTGATGGGTTTCCTGGTCCGCCTGATCAACACCGCGCCCGAGTTCGGCATGTTCGTCGTCCTGCCCGCCGTGATCGCGAACGAGCGCGGGTGGGGCCAGAGCCGCTGGCTGCTCATGACCGTGTGCGTCTACGCGACGAACATCCTGGTCAACGCCCTGTTCGGCTGGGTCGGCGACAAGATCGGCTGGCAGCGCACCGTCAAGTGGTTCGGCATCGTCGGGTCCGCCCTCGGCCTCATCGCCTGGTGGTACGTCCCACAGCTCGTCCCCGCCGGGTCGGACTGGGGCTACGTGCTCTCCGTCGTCGCCGGCTGCGTGTTCGGCTGCCTGCTCGCCGGCTTCGTGCCGATGGGCGCGATCATGCCGGCGCTCGCCCCCGAGCACAAGGGCGCCGCGATGGCGATGTACACGACGGCGGCCGGCGGCGCGGCGTTCCTCGGCACCGGTGTGGTCGCCGCGGTCTTCGCGCTCGGCGGTGGCGGTCAGGCCGCGACCTGGACGTTCGTCGGCCTGTACGCCTGCGCGTTCGTGATGATCCACTTCCTCAAGGTGCCGCAGGGCACCCGCACCTCCCACTGAAGGACTCCAGCATGACCACGATCCACGACGCCCCCGACGAGTTCGCCGAGGACCAGCTCGCCGGCTGGCTCGCGCTCTACGCCGACCGCGTCCGCGGCGTCCACGGCGGCGTCGTCACCCTGCCCACCGAGGGCGCAGAACCCCAGGTCGCGGTGGTCGTCGGCGGCGGCTCCGGCCACTACCCCGCGTTCTGCGGGATCGTCGGCCCGGGGTTCGCCACCGGCGCCGTCGTCGGCAACGTCTTCACCTCGCCGTCCACGGCGCAGGTGTACTCGGTCGCCAAGGCGGCCGACCAGGGGAAGGGCGTCGTGCTGTCGTTCGGCAACTACGCCGGTGACACGATGAACTTCGGGCTCGCCGCCGAGCGGCTGCGTGCCGAGGGCATCGACACCCGGATCGTCGTGGTCACGGACGACATCGCGAGCGCCGACGAGGAGTCGAAGCGCCGTGGCATCGCCGGGGACTTCTCGGTCTTCAAGGCGATGGGTGCCGCAGCCGCCGCGGGCGCGGACCTCGACGAGGTCGAGCGCCTCGGCAACGCCAGCAACGCCGCCACCCGCACGATCGGTGTCGCGTTCTCCGGGTGCACCATGCCCGGCGCCACCGAGCCGCTCTTCACCGTGCCCGAGGGCCACCTCGGACTCGGGCTCGGCATCCACGGCGAGCCCGGCATCGAGGACGTCCCACTGCTCCGCGCCACCGAACTCGCGGCGATGCTCGTCGAACGGCTGCTCGCCGACCGACCGGCGAACGCGGGTACCCGGGTCGCCCCGATCCTCAACGGCCTCGGCGACACGAAGTACGAGGAACTGTTCCTGCTCTGGGGCCGCGTGCTCCCGCTGCTGCAGGACGCTGGCCTCGAGATCGTCGAACCCGAGGTCGGCGAACTCGTCACGAGCCTCGACATGGGCGGCTGCTCGCTGACCCTGCAGTGGCTCGACGACGAGCTCGATCCCCTGTGGCGCGCCGACACCTACACGCCGGCCTACCGCAAGGCGGCGGCGCCGATCGCAGCGTTGCTGCCGGCCGACGCCGTGGACGACGCCGAGGACGAGGCGACGGCCGTGCCGGACGCGAGTGATGCCTCCCGGCAGGCCGCGCAGACGGCACGCGACGCGATCGAGGCGATCGACGCGCTCCTGCGGGAGCACGAGGAGGAGCTCGGCCGCATCGACGCCGTCGCCGGCGACGGCGACCACGGACGCGGCATGGTCAAGGGGATCGGCGCGGCTCGGAAGGCAGTCGACCGGGTCGGCCAGGAGGCAGGGGTCGCCTTCGTCCTCGGACGCGCCGGTGACGCGTGGGCCGAGTTCGCGGGCGGCACCTCGGGAGTCCTGTGGGGTGCGGCACTCGAGGCCTTCGGACGGTCGCTGCGCGACGACCGCTCCGCGTACGAGGCGTCCGACGTCGTGGATGCCGCACAGGCCTTCGCCGACTCGATCGTCCACCTGGGCGGGGCGTCCCGCGGGGACAAGACGCTGCTCGACGCACTGCTGCCGTTCGTGGATGCACTGCGGACCTCGGTGACGGCTGGCTCCTCGCTCACCGACGCGTGGCAGGCTGCAGCGGAAGTCGCTCGTGACGAGGCCGACAAGACAGCCGACCTCACGCCGAAGGTCGGGCGTGCCCGGCCGCTGGCGGAGAAGAGCCTGGGGACACCCGACGCGGGTGCCACCTCGATGGGGATGATCCTCACGCGGGTCGGCGAGGTCCTCGCTGCCCGTGCGAACGAACTGGAAGGAACACACGCATGACGTACCGTCTCGTGATCGGCTCGGACGATGCCGGGTTCGACTACAAGGAGATCATCAAGCAGGACCTGCAGGCCGACCCGCGGGTGGCGTCGGTCGTCGACGTCGGCGTCGACGCGGACGGGCACACCGCCTACCCGCACGTGGCCGTCGATGCTGCACGACTCGTCGCGTCGGGTGAAGCCGACCGCGCGATCCTGATCTGCGGCACCGGACTCGGTGTCGCGATCGCGGCGAACAAGGTCCCGGGCATCCGGGCCGTCACCGCGCACGACTCGTTCTCGGTCGAGCGTTCGGTCCTGTCGAACGACGCCCAGGTCCTCTGCATGGGCCAGCGGGTCGTCGGCGTCGAGGTCGCCCGCCGGATGGCGAAGGAGTGGTTGGGCTACGAGTTCGACCGAACGAGCGCGAGCGCCTCGAAGGTCGCTGCGATCTGCGAGTACGACGGCAGCGCGCCGGCCGGCGTCGACGCTTCGGCGTAGGCGCGGCGGCACTCCCGCGGAACCAGGTTCCGGACACAGCACCGTGCATCTGCGCGGTGCTGTGTCCGTTGCGCGGTGTCGAACGGTCAGCTGCGCGCGGCCAAGCGGTGCACGACGGCCTTCGTCGCCTCGTAGAGCTCGCGGTAGTCGCGGTACCCGGGCTCGTAGGCGGCCGTCGCGACGGGGTCCGGCTCGATGACGGTGGCCGGCGGGTTCCACTGCCGGATGTCGACGTCGGCCACGAGCGCTGCCGCCAAGAACGCCGACCCGTACGACGCTCCCACGGTCACCGACGGCACCGTCTGCCGCAGCCCGGTCACGTCGCTCACGATCGTCGGCCAGAGCCGTCCGAGCAACCCGCCGCCCGCCCCCACGAGCTCGCGGACCTCGACCCCGGCCGCACGCAGCACCTCGATGTTGTGCCGGACCGCGTAGGCCGTCGCCTCGAGCGTCGCCCGGTAGATGTCCCCACGCGTGTGCCGCACAGTCAGCCCGGCGATCACCCCGCGCGCGTCCGGATCGGCGATGGGCGTCCGCTCCCCAGCGAAGTACGGCAGCATCAGCAGCCCGTTCGCGCCGATCCCGGCGCACCGAGCCTCTTCGAGCATCGTCGGCCACTCGCCGTCGACCAGCCGACGCAGCCAGTCGGTGATCGCCCCGGAGGTCGCCATCCCACCCGACACGCTCGGCTGTCCCGGGTGCGTCCCGACCGTCGTCCACATGCCCGGCACCGGCGTCGGCTCGGCGGTCGGCGCGATCATGAACATCGTGGTGCCGTACTGCAGGAACATCCGGCCCGGCACCGACTCGCCGACGCTCACGCCCTCCGCCCACGCGTCGATGGTGCCGGCCGTCACGGGGATACCGACCGGGAGGCCCGTGGCCGCGGCCGCCTCGCGCGTCACCACGCCCGCCTGGTCGCCGGACCACAGCAGCCGCGGCAGGGGCAGGCCGGGAGCGAGCTGCTCGCACCACTCGGTGATCCACGTGTTCTCGTGGACGTCGTAGAGCGGCGTGGTCTGGCTGGCCGAGTGGTGGTCGAGGACGTACTCCCCCGTCAGCAGCTCCACCACGCGGGACGCCGGCATCGTGAACCGGACCGCCCGCTCCCAGACGTCGGGCTCGTGCCGGGCGACCCACGCGAGCTTCGCCCCGGCGGCCTGGGTGCTCAGCGCAGAGCCGCAACGGGCGCGGATCGCGTCCTCGCCCCCGAGCTCCGCCGTGACCTCGTCGAGCAGGTCGGCCGTCCGGGTGTCGACGCCGTACAGGACCGCCGGGCGCAGCGGATCACCCGCGTCGTCGGTCAGCAGGACGCAGGGGCCGATGCCGCTCACGCCCACGGCTTGCACGTCGGCATCGGGGACGAGCGCGAGGAGCTCGTGCGTCAACGTCGTGAACTCGTCCCACCACACGGCCGCGTCCATCTCGACCAGTCCCTGGGCCGGACGGTCGACGTCGTGTCGGCGGCTCACCTCGGCGATCACGGTGCCGTCGAACCGGGCCAGCAGCGCCTTCGTGCTCGACGTCCCGATGTCCAGACCGAGCACCGCCCGCATGCCGCCTCCTTCGCCGCCACGCGACCGCCGTCGGTCGCGTCCCGAGTCTACGAACGATCGCGATCCGTCGACGCCCAGCGTCCTGTCGGGGGCCGGACGTACCGTACTCACGACTCCGATGCTCCACGAGGGGAACCCGATGAAGAAGTCAGCCTGGCTGCCAGCAGTCATCGCGCCGGTGGTCGTCGCCGGCGCCGTCGCCGCCCCGATGATCGCGAACGCGGCGAACGACCCGATCGCGGGGACGAACCCGACCGCGGCCGACGTCATCGCCAGCATCGCGAAGTCCTCGGACGCGCAGTACTCCGGCAAGCTCTCGCAGTCGAGCGACCTCGGACTCCCCGAACTGCCGACCGGTTCCGGCGGCTCCTCGCTCGAGGGCGACGCCTCGGACGTGCTCGGGCTGCTCACCTCGTCGCACACCGCCCGCGTGTACGTCGACGGCGCCGACAAGCAGCGCGTGCAGTTGACGCAGCAGCTCGCCGAGCAGGACGTGGTCCGCAACGGGTCCGAGGTCTGGACCTGGGACTCGAAGGAGCGCACGGCCACGCACGTGACCCTGCCCTCCGACACCGCGAAGGACCCGCAGGACGGCGCCACCACGCCGACCGACATCGCCGAGCAGGCCATCGACGCCATCACCCCCAGCACCACGGTCTCGAAGCCGACCGAAGTCAGCGTCGCGGGTCACGACGCCTGGCAGATCACGCTGACGCCGAAGTCCTCCGACACCCTGGTCGGCACCGTCCGACTGGCGGTCGACCAGCAGACCGGGCTCCCGCTGCGCGCGACGATCCAGGCCGCCGGGCAGGACGACCCCGCGGTACAGGTCGGGTTCACGAGCCTCGACTACGGCGCACCGGCCGCACGGCTCTTCGACTTCACGCCCCCGTCGAACGCGAAGGTCACCGAGAAGGACCTGTCCGACGCCGAGCACGGTGCGCACGCGAAGGGCGACCACGCCCGCGGCGCGCACGAAGGTGACGAGCCGACCTTGACGGGCGAGGGCTGGGGCACGATCGCCGAGCTCCCCGCCGGCACGGTGGACCAGTCGTCCCTCGGTGACGAGGCGTCGGGCCTGCTCGGCCAGCTCACGAAGGCCGTCGACGGCGGCCGTGCCGTCCAGACCTCGCTCGTGTCGGTCTACCTGACCGACGACGGCCGGGTCCTCGCCGGCGCCGTGCCGGTGTCGTCGCTGGTCGCCGCCGCGAAGTGAGCGCACCGGAACCCGCGCACACGACGGAACCGGCCGCCGTGGACGCGACCCGTCCGTCCACGGGCACCGAGCTCGCGATCCGCACCACGGGCCTCCAGAAGGTCTTCCGCAAGCAGCGCGCCGTCGACGGCATCGACCTGTCGGTGCCGCGCGGCGCGGTGTTCGGGTTCCTCGGGCCGAACGGCTCCGGCAAGACGACGACGATCCGGATGCTGCTCGGGCTGTCGAGCGCGACCGGCGGCACGATCGAGGTGCTCGGCCAGTCGATGCCGAAGGCGCTCCACCAGGTGCTGCCGCGCGTCGGTGCCCTGGTCGAGGGTCCGGCCTTCTACCCGTACCTGTCCGGGCGCGCGAACCTGCAGCGCTTCGACGCGGCCGACCCCACGTCGGACCCGCGCACCCGCGGGGCCCGCGTGGCCAGCGCCCTCCACCGAGTCGGCCTGACGCACGCGGCGGACAAGAAGGCGCACGCGTACTCGCTCGGCATGAAGCAGCGACTGGGCCTGGCGAACGCCCTGCTCTCCCCGCGGGACCTGCTGGTGCTCGACGAACCGACGAACGGGCTCGACCCGCAGGGCACGCGCGAGGTCCGCAACCTCATCCGGTCCCTGGCGGACGACGGCACGACGGTGTTCGTGTCGAGCCACCTGCTCGCCGAGATCGAGCAGGTCTGCACCCACGCGGCGGTGATGCGCACTGGCAAGCTCGTCGCGCAGGGCGAACTCGACGAACTGCGGTCCGCCGGAGCACGCACCGTGACCGTCCGCACGCCCGACGTCGGGCAGGCCGGCAGCGTGCTGAGCCGGCTCGGGCTCGTCCCCCGGCACGACGGCGGCGCGGACGTCCTGGTCGCCGACCTGCCGCACGAGCTGCTGCCCGAGACCATCACCGCCGAACTCGTCCGCGCCGACGTCCGCGTCCGTGGGCTGACGGTGGGCGGCGGCACGCTCGAGGACCTGTTCGTCGCGCTCACCGGAGAGGGCTTCGATGTCGCTGCCTGACACTGCCCGTGCACTGCCCGATGCCGATGCCGAGGCCCCGCGCCGCCAGCGTCCCTTCGCCCTGCTCGGCTCCGAACTCGCGCTGGTGTTCCGACGTCGCCGCACCTGGGCGATGCTCGGGGCGCTCGCGCTCGTCCCCGTCCTGATCGCGGTCGCCGTGAAGCTGACGACCGACGGCGACGACGGCGGCCCGGCGTTCCTCGGCGACATCACCAACAACGGCCTGTTCGTGGCGTTCACCGCGTTGACGGTGTCGATCCCGCTGTTCCTGCCCCTCACGGTGGGCGTCGTCGCGGGCGACACCGTCGCGGGCGAGGCCAGCCACGGCACCATCCGCTACTTGCTCGTCGCACCGACCGGCCGCGTCCGGTTCATCCTGGTCAAGTTCGCCGGCGCGGTCGCGTTCTGCCTGGCAGCGACGCTGCTCGTGGTGCTCGTCGGTGCGGCGATCGGTGCCGTGCTGTTCCCGATCGGTCCGGTCACCCTGCTGTCCGGCACCCAGGTCGGCGGAGCGTCGTACGCCGGTCGGGCACTGCTCCTCGCCCTCTACGTGGCGATGTCGATGCTCGGACTCGTGGCGATCGGCATGTTCGCGTCGACGCTGACGAACGTGCCGGTCGGGGCGATGGCCGCGACGGTGGTGCTGGCCGGGGCCTCCCAGGTCCTCGACCAGCTCCCCCAGCTCGACTGGCTGCACCCGTACCTGTTCTCGCACCAGTGGCTGGGGTTCGGCGACCTGCTCCGCGACCCGATCTCGTTCGACTCGTTCGGGTCGAACGCACTGCTGCAGCTCGGCTACGTCGTCGTGTTCGGCGCGCTGGCGTACAGCCGGTTCGCCTCGAAGGACATCCTGAGCTGAGCCCGACCGTCGGGCCCGACCGCCGGGCCCGGCCGCCGTCAGCTCGCCGGACTCGCTGAGCCGCCCGCCATCGTCTCCGTCTCCGAGCCGCGCGCATCCGCGTAGCGGTCCCGCAGGTCGCGGGCCTTCTCGGAGCGGTACCAGTCGAGCCGGGCCCCGGTCTCGACGGTCTGCATGCCGATGACGACCTTGCCGCGCGACTTCATCTCGGCGAGGTCCTCGTACGCCTCGACGATGTACTCGAACGGGTAGAAGCCCGAGATGAGCACCTGGAAGCGACGTTCCTGCAGGGCCTTCGCCAACGTGGTCAGGAGTTCCCGGGTCTCCTCGTCCTCTGCCGGGGCGCGCAGGAACCGCAGCTCGATGTCGCGCCGTTCCTCCGAGGACACGAAGCGCTCGTCCCTGACCCCGAGGCGTTCGGCCAGGTGCTCGGCGTCGCTCTCCCCGTGGTTGTCGATGAAGGCGGTGATCGGCCGGCCGTCCGCGATCGCTCGGATGCGGTCTTCCTCGCCCTCGCCGTACACGACCGGCAGCGTGCCGATCTGCCGCAGGTAGTCGTGGTTGCGCGCACTGCCGAGGGTGATCACGGTCGCACCGGCGTCGTGCGCCAGCTGGCTCTCGATGTGGCCGACACCGCCCGCAGCAGCGGTGATGACGACGGTGTCGTCCGGTCCGAGGCGGAGCGATCGCACCACCGACACCGCCGTGCACCCGGCCAGGTACAGGCCACCGGCGACCTCCCACCCGACGTACTCGGGCTTCTTGATGACGGCACCACGCGGCACCGCGATCCAGTTCGCGTGCGAGCCGCCCTGGGGTGCGTGCCCCATGACCTCGTCACCGACCCGCAGGTCCTTCACGCCGTCGCCCCGCGCCCGGACGATGCCGGCGAAGTCGACGCCCTGCCGTGCCGGGAACTCGAGCTCGATGTGGTCCCGGAGCTTCCCCTCGCGCAGGAAGCGCTCGATGTGGTTCAGCCCGGCGGCGACGATCTCGACGACGATCTCGCCGGGGCCGGCCGTCGGCTTCTCCTGGGGGACGAGCTCGACCACGCTGAAGTCGCCGTACCGGTCGTACTGGACTGCCTTGCCGTTCCGCATGGGTGCTCCTTCGCTGGCGTTTGCCTCCGGCCTACTCGGTTTCCCCGCGTGCAGCCCGAGCAGGCGGGGTACCGGCCGTGGGCGGTACCGACGAGCGGACGGGAGGCCCGTGGCGGCGCCGCCACGGGCCTCCCGTCCGTCGGTCGCGCACGTCCAGTACGCCTCGCGCGGCCGGTGCGCGTCGCGCGCTCACTGCACGCCAGCCGCTCGGTGCTTTCCGGCTGCCGCTCAGTGCTTGCCGGCTGCCGCGATGACGGACACGACGGTCTCGGCGTCGAGGTGGAACGCGAGCGGGTCGGCGTCGGGGCGTGGGACGCGCAGCGGCGTCGACCAGACGGAGCCGTCCTCGGCGACGTCGACGACGAGGGCGCCGCTGTCGGCGTACGCGGATTCCTCGTCGTAGGCGCCGGTCACGTCCGTGTCGTTCGCGACCCCGGGGGCGACGAGGACCAGGACGCCGGCCAGCGATCCGGCGAAGTGGTGGTGGTAGTGCCCGCCCAGGACCACGCGCACGTCGGAACCCCGGATCACGTCGGCGAGCGCCCCGGGGTTCTGCAGCCGGAGCGCCTCGTGCAGCTCGGTCGGGGCGGGCAGGGGCGGGTGGTGCAGGACGACGACCGTGCCGTGCGGGGCGTGGTCCCCGGCGAGCGCGGTGCGGAGCCGTTCGAGGCTGGCGTCGCTGAGCTCGCCGTAGCCGGCACCCGGCACGCTCGTGTCGACCGTGACGATCCTCCGGCCGGCGACGAGCGACTGCCCCCACACCGGCACGGTCGGCGGGTGGTACTCCATCGTGTGCATGACGGGGCGGCCGCCCTCGCCGAGGACGTGGCCGTTGGACAGCACCTGGCGGAAGCCCTCGCGCAGGTCGTGGTTGCCCGGGACCGCGACGAGGGCGGCTCCGTGGCGTTCGGCCCATCCGCCGACCCGCTCGAGGACGGCTGCGTAGGACTCGGGGCTGCCGTCCTCGGACACGTCGCCCGAGATGACGACGAGGCCGATGCCGGGCACTCCGTCGACGCGGGCGAGCACGCTGTCCAGCGCTGCTGTGGTGTCGACTGCCCCCTGGTGCAGGGCGCCGTCGCCGGTCAGGTGGGTGTCGGAGAGGTGGAGGACGCGGAGGGTTCCTGCTGCGGGCGGCTGCATGGGGTCCACGGTAGCCACGGGGGCGATGGGCGGGCTGGGCGGTTCGTCGGCGCTGGTTCGACGTGACGAGGGCGGGGCCCTTCGCGAGCGCTTCGTGAGCAGAAATGGTCGGGTCGGGGCGTCAGACTCGACCGTTTCTGCTCACGAAGTCATCCGGGCACGCACCGGCGCTCAGTCCGGCAGCACCGCGTCCGGGATGTCCCGCAGGAAGATCTCGATCGTCTTCGGACCGATCCCCTTGAGCGCGCCGAGTCGGTCGCGCAGGTCCTTCCGCGACGCCGCGGTCTTCACCAGGTGCGACACGGAGCCCTCGTCGGCGTCGAGCGTGTGCATCGTCTCGTGCAGGGCATCGGTCATCTGGTAGTCGAACCGCGCGTAGCCGCCCTCGTCCAGAACCCTCCGCAGCTGCTCGCGTCCGGCGCCCGCGAACTTCCCCGGGCTGGTGAACCCGTGGTCGATGAGGACGCGGTAGGTCGCCGCCGCCTGCTCCTGCCGGATGGGCCGGCCGAAGAGCATGCTCGCGAGGAACCACCGGTAGAGCTGTTGGGGCTTGCCGTCGGACAGGTCGATCCCGAGGTCCGCGGCGTGGGTCACGTCGGCCATGGACCGGACGCTACCCGCTCCCCCGCTCCTCACTCGGCGGCGGCCAGCTGGTCCTCCAGGTTGAACACCTCGGGCAGCACCCGCGCGGTCTGGTCCGCCCGACCCGCGGCACCGTCGAACAGGTCCTGCATGTGCGCCTCCCATGCGCTCGCGACCCCGGAGGCCGCGAGCGACGCGTCGGCATCGGCCACCGAGTCGGTCTCGTAGTAGCCGATCAGCAGGCCGTCGTCGTCGAGGAACAGGGAGTAGTTCCGCCGCCCCGCCGTGGCGATCGCCCGGAGCATCGCCGGCCAGACCGCAGCGTGCCGCTCGCGGTAGGCGTCCAGGTGCTCGGCCTGCACCTGCAGTCGGAAGCAGACGCGGGTCACCGGTCGGCCTCGGCGCGGCGAAGCCGTTCGGCGTCCTGCACGGCGCGCTCGTCGGCGGTGCGCACGGTACCGGTGACGGTGGTCACGGTGCCGTACCGCTCGGCCTCGATCGCCTCGAGCGTCTTGCCCTGCGTGCGCGGCGCCCAGATGGTGCCGACCAGGAACGACATCGCGAGGAGCCCCAGGATGAGTCCACCGAGTGCACGGAGCCCGATGTCGGACAGCAGCAGCGGGAACCAGATGCTCAGCAGACCGACCATGACCCGAGCGGCGAGGAAGAGCACGCCCTGCGCACTGGCCCGGTACCGGGTGGCGAAGAGCTCGCTCGTCCAGAGGCCGTAGAACGCCTGGGCGCCGATGCCCGACGAGATGCCCCACGCCACGGCGAAGAACAGCAGCGTGCCGAGGTTCGCCGGTGCGTAGATCAGGACGGCCCAGGCGACGATCGCCAGCGCCGCGCCGAGGGCGAACAGCAACCGTCGACTGACCCGGTCGCCGTAGCGCATGAAGCCGAAGTAGGTCGCGGCGACGGTGCAGCCCCACACCAGGATCTGCAGGCCGTACTGCTCGGTCACGCTCGTGACCCCGGTGGCCGAGTACACCCGCGGCTGGAAGATGCCGGCCTGCCCGGCGACGGTGTTCCAGAGCGCGTAGACGCCGAACAGGAACAGCATCGCGGTCAGGTTCCGGCGCCGGCTGAACAGCTGGGTGATCCCGTGGAAGAAGTTCGCGGTGCCGGTCGCGGCGCGCTCGTCCTTCCAGATCGCCGACTCCGGCAGCCCGCGGCGAAGCCACCAGACGACGGCGGCGACGACGAACAGGTGCGCGAAGATGAGCCGGCTGCCGAGCAGTCCGAGGGGTGCGGCGGCGATGGCCAACGCGAAGCCGACCATCGGGCCGATCGACCAGGCGAGCTGCGCGGTGCCGACGTGGGCCGCACGCTTGTCCGCCGGTGCCTGCTCGGCGATGTAGGTCCAGCTCGCCGGCACCCCGGCGCCGACCGCGATGCCGGTCAGGATGAAGCCGACCAACAGCATGCCGTAGCTGCCGGCGAAGACCGCGAGCAGGATGCCGAGCATGTAGAGCAGCAGGTCGTAGGTGTAGATGAACTTCCGGCCGTAGCGGTCGCACAGCGGTCCGCCGATGATGGCGCCGGCGGCGGCGCCGAACGCGTTCGCCGACAGGCTCGCCAGCAGACCGACCTCGAGGTCGCCGACGTGGAACTGCGCCTGCCAAAGGCTGAGGCTCGTGGCGATCGCGATGATCGACCCCGACTCGATGTAGTTCGACATGGCGACCGAGACGGTCGCCTTCCAGCCCGTGGTGCTCCGGGCTCCGATTCGGACCGCCATTGGTCCTCCGTTCGCGTGTTCGTCAGTGAATCGTTTCAACGGGACAGCGAGACGATAGTGCGCCCCGGCGGGCCTTGGCAAGTCCGTGCTGTGCGCGTCCGCGTGCGGCGCGCCCGCGTCCGCACGGTGCGCGGTCGCTCACTCGGTGCGAGGTTGCCCGCTCCGTGCGGCGCTGCAAGCGCGCACCGAGCGGCCAACCTCGCACGTGGCGGCGCAGCACGCACGGTGCGACGCCGGAGCTGAGCACGCACGGGGCGCGGCCGCACCCACAATCTCGCACCGTGCGGTGGACCTGCCCACCCACCGGACGGGAGGCCCGGGCCCAGCCCGCACCGCGCCTCCCGTCCGCCGTTTTCCACAGATCACGGCGCGCACCACCCGGAAGCGCAGGTGCGATGCCAGGATGGCCACATGGCGGTCAGTGTGCGAGAGGTGGCAGCGCTCGCCGGCGTGTCCCTGGGGACGGTGTCGAACGTCCTGAACCGTCCCGACAAGGTGGCCCCGACCACCGTCGACCGGGTGCAGTCCGCCATCGCCGCGCTCGGGTTCGTCCGCAACGACTCCGCGCGGCAACTCCGGGCGGGCCGCAGCTCCACCGTCGGCCTGATCGTGCTCGACGGCGGCAACCCGTTCTTCACCGACGTCGCCCGCGGCGCCGAAGACGCTGCGATGGACAAGGGGCTGGCGGTCCTCATCGGCAACTCCGACGAGTCCACCGACCGCGAACGCACCTACGTCGACCTGTTCGAGGAACGCCGGGTCGCGGGTCTGCTCATCTCCCCCGCCGGTGACGACCTGTCCCGACTCGCCCGTCTGCGCGACCAGGGCACCGCGGTGGTGCTCGTCGACCGCCGCGCCGACGACGAGCACTTCGCCTCGGTCTCCGTCGACGACGTCGCGGGCGGCCGCATCGCGGTCGAGCACCTCGCTGCCACCGGGCGGACGCGCATCGCGTTCGTCGGCGGCCCGTCCAGCATCCGCCAGGTGGCCGACCGGCACGCCGGGGCACTGTCGGCGGCTCGGGCAGCGGGCATCGAGCTCGAGGTCCTGCCGACCGCGTCACTGTCGGTGCTCGAAGGACGTCGCATCGGCGAAGAACTCCAGGCACGCCCCCGCGGTGAACGGCCGGACGCGGTGTTCGCGGCGAACGACCTGCTCGCGGTCGGCCTCGAACAGGCGTTCATCATGCGCGGCACGATCGCAGTGCCGGACGAGATCGCGATCGTGGGCTACGACGACATCGCCTTCGCCGAGGCAGCCGTCGTCCCGTTGACCTCGGTGCGCCAGCCTGCACAGGACCTCGGGCGCCAGGCGATCGAGCTGTTGACGAAGCAGGTCGAGCTCGGGCAGGGCATCGACCTCGAGCACGTCGAGTTCACGCCGGAGCTGGTGGTCCGGCAGTCCTCCGTCGCCGACGCGTAGCCGGGCCCCAGCGCGGAGCGACCGCCGCTGCGGCCTACGATCGGAGCATGGTGCATGTCCCCCGGCGTGACGGCCCGCCGAGCGTGCACCACGTCGCCGCTCGCGCGGGCGTCTCGCTCGCGACGGTCTCGAACGTCCTGAACCACCCCGAGCGGGTGGCCGACTCCACCGCCGCACGCGTGCACGACGCGATCGCCGAACTCGGGTACACGCCGAACCGCAACGCCCGGGTGCTCGCATCCGGCAGCAGCCGTTCGATCGGACTCGTCGTGATGTCGCTCCGGAACTCGCTGTTCAGCGACATGGTGAACGGGGCGCAGCTCGCGGCCCGGAAGCGGGGGTTCACGCTCCTGATCGCGAGCAGCGAGGACGACCTGCAGGCGCAGGGCGAACACCTCGCGTACCTCGAGAGCGCTCGGGTGTCCGGCATCCTGCTCGCCTCGATGACCGAGTCGCGCGACCAGGTCGAACTCACCCGCCGGCACGGTCGTCCGGTCGTCTACGTCAACTTCGCGCCGACGACGGTCGATGCCTGCTCCGTCGTCGTCGACAACGAACAGGCGGGGTTCCTCGCCGCCGAGCACCTGATCGCCCGCGGGTGCCGACGCATCGGCTTCGTGAGCGCCCGCGCCGAGCTGCAGCCGGTCGCGCTCCGCCGCGCCGGCGTGCTCCGGGCGATCGCGGGCCACCCGGGGGTGGAACTCGTCGACATCGACGCCGGTGACATCGACCCGCCCGGCGGCACGCACGCCGGATCCCGGATCGCCGCGATGCCGGCGGACGAACGCCCCGACGGCGTCCTGGGCGTCACGGACCTGCTCGCGATGGCGGTCGTCTCGGAGCTCCGAGCTGCCGGCATCCGCGTGCCGGAGGACATCCCGGTGTCGGGGTGCGACCACAACTCGGTGGCGTGGGGCGGCGCCGTGCCGCTGACCTCGGTCACGATGCACGGTGCGGAGATGGGCGCGGCCGCCGTCGAGCTCCTGCTCGAGGAGCTCACCGATCCGATGCACGTCCACCGCGCGGTCGTGCTCGGCAGTGAGCTCGTCCCCCGCGAGAGCACGCTCGGCCGCGCCGGTGCAGCAGCCGCGCGCACGGCGCCACCGAGCGACCCGCGCCGCACCGAGGCCTGAGCGCCCGAAAGCGACAGTCCCGCGGCTCGGGACACCGTCTGGCCCGGCAACGCGACAGATCCACGCGAACAGTTCGCGGCACACTGTCGCTTTCGCGGGTGGGGTGGGGTGGGGCGGGTGGGGCGGACCGCGCGCACCAGGCATGCGCGTTCCCGTAACGAAATCGGCACAGCGATTGACACGCTTCAATCCACGTGATTCCATCCTGATTGAAACGTTCTAAACAGCAGCAACCGGAGCCCACGACGACGCGGGATCCGGGTCCGTTTCACCCGGGGTACCCCGCCCCGGGCCTTACGAGGAGGTAAGGAATGTCAGCTCGTTCCCTGACCACGAGGACGCTCACCAAGCGCGCCGTCGTCAAACGGCTCGTCGCCATCGGCGGCGCCACGGTCCTGATCGGCGGGCTCGCGGCGTGTTCGTCCGGCGGTTCCGCCGACGAAGGCGGCGGCAAGGTGCAGATCACCTACCAGGCCGACAACTCACCCGCGACCGCAGCCACCGCGAAGCCGCTCATCGAGGCGTTCGAGAAGGCCAACCCCGACATCACGGTCAAGTTCGACACCCGCCCGCAGGGCACCGACGGCGACAACCTGGTGAAGACCCAGCTGTCGACCGGCGAGATGGCCGACGTCTTCAACTACAACTCCGGTTCGCTCATGCAGGCCCTCAACCCGGACAACACCCTGGTGGACCTGTCCGACGAGAGCTGGACGAAGGACGTCGACGAGCAGTTCACCAAGGTCGTCAGCACCGACAAGGGCGTCTACGGCGCTCCCTTCGGCACGAGCTTCGGCGGCGGCGTCATGTACAACAAGAAGGTCTACGCCGACCTCGGACTCAGCGTCCCCACCACGTGGGACGAGTTCATCAGCAACAGCGAGAAGATCAAGGACGCCGGCAAGGTCGCCCCGATCATCCAGACGTACGGCGACACCTGGACCAGCCAGCTGTTCGTGCTCGGCGACTTCGCCAACATCACGGCGCAGGACAAGGACTGGGCGGACAACTACACCGCGAACAAGGAGTCCTACGCCAAGGACCCCGCACTCGCCGGCTTCGACCACCTCGCCGAGGGCAAGGACAAGGACCTCTACAACGAGGACTACGCCTCGGCCACGCAGGCGAACGGCCTGAAGATGCTCGCCGACGGCACCGGAGCGCAGTACCCGATGCTGACGAACGCGATCTCGACCCTGCAGCAGGACAGCCCCGACGCGGTCGCGGACATCGGAGCGTTCGCGCTGCCGGCCGAGGACGCCGACGACACGAACCTGACCATCTGGGAGCCGAACGGCCTGTACATCCCGAAGACCACCGAGGGCGACGAGCTCGCCGCCGCGAAGAAGTTCATCGCCTTCGCGAACTCGGCCGACGGCTGCAAGGTGCAGAACGACACCGGAACGCCCGGTGGCCCGTACGTCATCTCGACCTGCTCGCTGCCGGACGACGTGCCCCCGATGATCGACGACCTGCAGAAGTACCTGGACGACGGCAAGGCGAGCCCGGCGCTCGAGTTCCTGTCCCCGATCAAGGGCCCGAACCTCGAGAAGATCTGCGTGCAGGTCGGCTCCGGCATCACCAACGCGGCCAAGGGTGCTGACCAGTACGACGACGACGTCGTCCAGCAGGCCCAGCAGCTCGGCATCAAGGGCTGGTGACACGGTGACCGCGACACTCACGACGGCACTCGAGCCGGCGAAGACCCGAGCGGGTTCCGGCGGGACCGGTCCCGCGCGCAAGCGGATGCGCTCGTTCTACCCCGCGTGGTTCTTCATCCCCGCGATCGCGCTGTACGTCGTGTTCTTCGCGGTCCCCACCTTCGCCGGGTTCTACTTCTCCCTCACCCGCTGGACGCTGTTCGACCAGACCTTCATCGGTTTCGACAACTTCGTCCGGTTCTTCCAGGACCCGCAGCTCGTCTCCGGGTTCGTGCACACGTTCCAGTACGGCTTCGTGACGAGCGCGGCGAAGGTGGTCATCGGACTCGCCCTCGCCCTGCTCCTCACGTCGCCCGTGCTGGGGCGCGGCTACCTGCGGGCGGTCGTGTTCTTCCCGGTGCTCGTGTCGACGATCGGCATCGGCATCACGTTCAAGGCGCTGATGGACCCGTTCCACGGGATCATCAACGGCGTCCTCGGCTCGGTCGGCCTCCCCACTCCGGGGTGGCTGACCGACCCGGCCCTCGCCCTGTGGAGCGTCGCCGCGGTGGACGTCTGGAAGGGCGTCGGCATCGCGACGCTCATCTTCATCGCCGGCATCGTGGCGATCCCGCAGGAGTACTTCGAGGCCGCACGGGTCGACGGCGCGAGCGCGTGGTCGATCTTCCGGAACATCACCCTGCCGCTGTCGCGTCCCGCGATGGGCACCGTCATCATCCTGTCGCTGATCGGCGGGCTGCGGTCCTTCGACCTCATCTGGGCGATGACCGGCGGTGGGCCAGGGTTCACCAGTGACGTCATCGCGAGCGTCATCTACAAGCAGTACCAGGCCGGGTTCTACGGCCTGTCGACCGCCGGCAACGTGGTCCTGTTCGTGGTCGTCACGGCGATCATGGTCCCGATCTCGTGGCTCCTCAACCGCAAGGAGGCGGACCTGTGACCGCCGTCACCAGCCCCCGCCGGACCGCCGGCCGTGCGCCGACGCCGGCGAGCCGGAACCGCCACCCGGGCCGGGCCCGCCGGTGGGTCATCGGCTCGATCGCCATCGTCGTCAGCTTCGTGGTGTTCCTGGTGCCGTTCGTCTTCGTCCTGCTGCAGGCCATGAAGAACCCGGCCGAGGCGAACCAGCTCGGCTTCAGCCTGCCGACCGAGTGGCAGCTCTGGCAGAACCTGCAGGCCGTGTTCGGATCCGGTGACGGCGTGATCGTCCGCGCGTTCCTGAACAGTGCGGTCCTGACCGTGGGCAGCGTGATCGTGATGGTCGTGTTCTCCGCGATGGTCGGGTACGTGCTGCAGCGTCGTCCGAGCAAGTGGAACGGCGTGATCAACTTCTTCGTCCTGGCGGGCCTGATCGTCCCGCCCGCGATCGTCCCGACGATCTGGGTGCTGCAGGGGCTCAACCTGTTCAAGACCATGGGCGGGATGATCCTCATCGAGGCGACCTTCGGCCTGTCGTTCTGCATCCTGCTCTTCCGGGCGTTCGTGGCGACGATCCCGAAGGAGCTCGACGAGGCCGCCGTCCTCGACGGCGCCGGACCGATCCGTCTGTTCTTCGGCGTCGTGCTGCCGCTGCTCAAGCCGGTCATCATCACGGTCGTGCTCGTGCAGTCCGTCACGGTGTTCAACGACTTCACGAACCCGCTGTACTTCCTGCCCGGGTCCGAGAACGCCACGGTGCAGCAGACGCTCTACTCGTTCCAGAGCCAGTCGGTCAGCCAGCTCAACCTGCTGTTCACCGACGTCCTGCTCATCACGATCCCGCCGCTGATCCTGTACATCTTCTTCAACCGCCAGATCGTCGCCGGCATGACCAGCGGCGCCGTCAAGGGCTGACGCCCGACCCCGGCCTGGAGGCGCGACCCGCCTCCGCCGCACCGCCCACCCGGGCGGGCGGCCGGGCCCCGGACCCCCGCACCGGTCGACGACGACCGGTCGCGCGAAAGGACACACCACATGACCGCCTGGACAGCACCGTTCATCACGAGCGACGCCGACCTCGGGAGCGCACCGATCCTGCGCCGTGAGTTCACCCTCGACGACGGCCACGGCGCCGTCACCGGAGCGACCCTCGACGTCAGCGCCCTCGGCGTCGTCGAGGCGTGGCTCGGTGGCGAACGCGTCTCCGACCACCTGCTCGAACCGGGGTGGACGAGCTACGAGTGGCGCATCCGCGTCGTCTCGCACGACGTCACGGCGCACCTGACCGAGACGGCCGCGGGCAGTGCCGCCGTGCTGGCACTCGTGCTCGGCAAGGGCTGGGCCGCCGGCCGGCTCGCCTGGGGTGGTGGCGGCGGCTGGTACGCCGACGAGCCCGCCGGGTTCGCCGAACTCCGCATCACCTTCGCCGACGGCCACGAACAGCTCGTCGCCACCGACACGGACTGGCAGGCGCTGTCCAGCGCGATCACCGCCGATCAGCTGTACGACGGCGAGGACATCGACGCCCGACTCCGCGACGGCTCCTTCCTGACGCCCGGCGAGGTCACCACACCGAGCGTCGACGGCCACGAGGGACGCACCAGCGCCGTGCGCACCGTCGACATCGGCGAGCGCGAACTCGTCGCCGACACCGTGCCGCCGGTCCGACCCCTCGCCGAGATCGCCCCCGTCGAGGTCTGGACGAGCCCGTCCGGCGCGACGCTGATCGACTTCGGGGTCAACCTGGTGGGCTGGCTCCGCGTGGTCGCCTCTGGGCCCGCGGGCACGGTGCTGACCCTCAAGCACGCCGAGGTGCTCGAACACGACGAGCTCGGCACCCGCCCGCTGCGCACCGCGAAGGCGACGGACCACTTCACCCTGAGCGGCAGCGAGGACCACTTCGAGCCCCGCTTCACCTTCCACGGCTTCCGGTACGCCCAGGTCGACGGGTGGACCGGCACGCTCGACGAACTCCGCGCGGCCGTCACCGCGGTGCAGGTCGGCTCCGACCTGACCCGGACGGGCACGTTCGAGTCCAGCCACGAGCTGCTCAACACGTTCCACGACAACGTCGTCCGGGGCATGCAGGGCAACTTCCTGAG
Source organism: Curtobacterium sp. PhB142 (assembly GCF_004341255.1). Classification (NCBI taxonomy): domain Bacteria; kingdom Bacillati; phylum Actinomycetota; class Actinomycetes; order Micrococcales; family Microbacteriaceae; genus Curtobacterium; species Curtobacterium sp. PhB142. The sequence continues at coordinate 423,613 of NZ_SLUT01000003.1, forward strand.
CGTCCCGACCGACTGCCCGCAGCGTGACGAGCGCCTCGGCTGGACGGGCGACATCGCGGCGTTCGCGCCGACGGCGTCCTACCTGTTCGACACCCGCGCGTTCCTGGGCGACTGGCTCCGCGACGTGTGGCTCGAGCAGCAGCACGCCGACGGTGTCATCCCGTTCGTGGTGCCGGACGTGCTCAAGTACTCCCCCGCCGAGGACTTCGGCACCCCCGACGCCACCGCCATCTGGTCGGACGCCGGCGTCTGGGTGCCGTGGACCCTGTACCAGGCCTACGGCGACACCGCGGTGCTCGAGGAGCAGCTCGACTCGATGACGGCGCACCTCCGCCGCATCAAGGGCCACCTGTCACCCGAGGGCCTGTGGGACACCGTCTTCCAGTTCGGCGACTGGCTCGACCCGGATGCCCCGCCGGAGGACGCCGCCAAGGCGAAGGCCGACCCGGGCGTCGTCGCGACGGCGTGCGCGTACCGCAGCGCGACCCTCGTGGCGCAGACGGCGCGGTTGACGGGCCACGAGGCGGAGGCGACGGAAGCCGAAGAGCTCGCCACGGGCCTCCAGGCCGCGTTCCGTCAGCACTACGTGACCGACGGCCGCATCCGGAGCGACTGCACCACCGTGTACGCGCTCGCGATCGTGTTCGGCATCCTCGACGAGGACGACGAGCGCCGTGCGGGCGACCGCCTGGCGGAGCTGGCCGAGCAGTCCGGGTACCGGATCTCGACGGGCTTCGCGGGTACGCCGTTCATCACCGACGCGCTGACGCAGACCGGACACCTCGACGACGCGTACCGGCTGCTGCTGCAGACGGAGTGCCCGTCGTGGCTGTACCCGGTGACGATGGGTGCGACGACGGTCTGGGAGCGTTGGGACTCGATGCTGCCGGACGGCACGATCAACCCGGGTGAGATGACCTCGTTCAACCACTACGCACTCGGTGCCGTGGCGGACTGGATGCACCGGGTGGTGGGCGGCCTGTCGGCGCTCGAACCGGGGTACGCCTCCGTGCTCATCGCGCCGCAACCGGGCGGCGGCCTGACGTGGGCGTCGACGTCGCTCGACTCCGTGCACGGGCACATCGTGGTGCGGTGGGAGCTCGTCGACGGCGAGCTGCTCGTCCGTGCACAGGTGCCGGAGGGCGTCACCGCGGTGGTGCGCCTGCCGGGTGCTGCGGAGCAGCGGCTCGGCGCCGGGTCGCACGAGCTGCGCGCGCCGGCTGCTGTGCCGGCGGCGTAGCGGGGGGAGCGGACGGTGGGCTGGTCACGGTGGGTGCGCGGGACGCCTGACGGCGCTCGCCCGGCGTCGCGCCCCCGGGCGGTCTTCGCGCCCCGACTCTTCGGGGCGCGAAGACCGCAACGGGGCGCGCAGCCCGCGCCCGTCCCGCATCGCGCCCCCGTGCGCGCATCGCGCCCGCGCCCGTCCCGCATCGCGCCCCCGTGCGGTCATCGCGCCCCGACTCTCCGGGGCGCGAAGACCGCAACGGAGTGCGCGACGCAACACACCCCACACGGTTGCGGCAGCCCGCCGCGACCCGTACTGTATGAAACGATTCAATCGCACACGAGGAAGTGACACGATGACATCGACCCCGACCTTCACCGGCATCGCCGACCAGCTCGCACGACAGCAGATCGAGCTGCCCAGCTGGGCCTTCGGCAACTCCGGCACCCGCTTCAAGGTGTTCAGCACGCCCGGCACCCCGCGCGACCCGTACGAGAAGATCGCCGACGCCGCCCAGGTGCACCAGTACACGGGCCTCGCACCGACCGTGGCACTGCACATCCCGTGGGACCTCGTCGACGACTTCAGCGACCTCAAGCGGCACGCCGAAGAGCACGGGGTGTCGCTCGGCACCGTGAACTCGAACACGTTCCAGGACGACGACTACAAGTTCGGTGCCCTGACCCACGTCGACGAGACGATCCGGCAGAAGGCGATCGACCACCACCTGCGCTGCATCGACGTGATGGACGCCACCGGCAGCCGCGACCTCAAGATCTGGCTCGCCGAGGGGTCGAACTACCCCGGGCAGGAGGACATGCGCTCCCGCCAGGACCGCCTGCACGAGTCGCTCAGCACGATCTACGACCGCCTCGGTGCCGATCAGCGCCTGGTGCTCGAGTACAAGTTCTTCGAGCCGTCGTTCTACCACACCGACGTGCCGGACTGGGGCACGAGCTACGTGCAGACGGCCGCGCTCGGCGACAAGGCGATGGTCTGCCTCGACACCGGCCACCACGCCCCCGGCACGAACATCGAGTTCATCGTGATGCAGCTCCTGCGCCTCGGCAAGCTCGGCAGCTTCGACTTCAACTCGCGGTTCTACGCCGACGACGACCTGATCGTGGGCGCAGCGGACCCGTTCCAGCTGTTCCGCATCCTGGTCGAGGTCATCCGCGGCGGTGGCTACGACAACCACGACGTCGCGTTCATGCTCGACCAGTGCCACAACATCGAGGACAAGATCCCCGGTCAGATCCGCTCCGTGCTCAACGTGCAGGAGATGACGGCCCGGGCGCTGCTCCTCGACCGCGTGGCCCTGACCGCAGCACAGGAGGCGCACGACGTCCTCGGCGCGAACGAGGTCTTCATGGACGCGTACCAGACCGACGTCCGAGCAGACCTCGCGGCCTGGCGCGAGTCCCGCGGCCTGCCGGCGAACCCGATGCGCGCGTACCTGGACTCCGGGTACCAGCAGTCGATCGCCGAGGACCGCGTCGGCGGCGTCCAGGCCGGTTGGGGCGCGTAGACACATGGCACACACACTGGAGGCTCGGGTGGACCCCGCAACGCACGGCACCGACGCAGACACCACGATCAGTGCGCTCATCGCGCGCTCGAACGCGCTCGGCTCGGATCCGCGGATCACGAACTACGCCGGCGGGAACACCTCGGCGAAGGGCACCGACACCGACCCGGTCACGGGCGAGCCGGTGGAGCTGCTCTGGGTGAAGGGCTCCGGGGGCGACCTCGGCACCCTCACCCCGGCGGGCCTCGCAGTCCTGCGCGTCGACCGCGTCCGTGCACTCCAGGCGGTCTACCCCGGCGTCGAGCGCGAGGACGAGATGGTCGCCGCGTTCGACTACACGCTGCACGGCAAGGGTGGTGCCGCCCCGTCCATCGACACGGCGATGCACGCCCTGGTCGACGCCGCACACGTCGACCACCTGCACCCGGACGCCGGCATCGCGATCGCCACGGCGGCGGACGGTCCGGCCCTGACGGCGACGATCTTCGGCGACAAGGTGGTGTGGGTGCCGTGGCGCCGACCGGGGTTCCAGCTCGGGCTCGACATCGCCGCGATCAAGCGGGACAACCCCCAGGCGATCGGGACGGTCCTGGGCGGCCACGGCATCACGGCCTGGGGTGACACGAGCGACGAGGCCGAGGCGAACTCGCGCTGGATCATCGACACCGCCGAGCAGTACATCGCGGAGCACGGGAAGGCCGACCCGTTCGGAGAGCCCCGAGCAGGCTTCGAGGCGCTGCCGACCGACGAACGCCACGCACGCGCCGCCGCCCTCGCCCCGACCATCCGCGGCATCGCCGGCCACGACAAGCCGGTGGTGGGGCACTTCACCGACAGCGACGTCGTCCTCGACTTCCTGGCGGCCTCGCGCGCCGAGGAGCTCGCCGCGCTCGGCACCAGCTGCCCGGACCACTTCCTGCGCACCAAGGTCAAGCCGCTCATCCTCGACCTGCCGGCCACGGCCACCGTCGAGGAGCAGAGCACCCGCCTGCACGAACTCCACGAGCAGTACCGCGCGGACTACCAGGCGTACTACGACCGCCACGCCGACGCGACGAGCCCCGCCATCCGCGGTGCCGATCCGCTCATCGTGCTGGTCCCCGGCGTCGGGATGTTCTCGTACGGCAAGGACGCCCAGACCGCCCGCGTCGCCGGCGAGTTCTACGTCAACGCGATCAACGTCATGCGCGGCGCCGAGTCGCTCAGCACCTACGCCCCCATCGACGAGGCCGAGAAGTTCCGGATCGAGTACTGGGCCCTCGAAGAGGCGAAGCTGCAGCGCATGCCCGCCCCCAAGAAGCTCGCCACTCGCATCGCCCTGGTCACCGGCGCCGCGAGCGGCATCGGCAAGGCGATCGCGAAGCGCCTGGCCGCCGAGGGCGCCGCGGTCGTCATCGCCGACCTCGACCTGGCGAAGGCGCAGGCAGCCGCCGCCGAGATCGGGAACACCGACCAGGCGATCGGCGTCGCGGCGAACGTCACCGACGCCGCCGCGATCGACCAGGCGGTCCAGCAGACACTCCTGCACTTCGGCGGCCTCGACCTCGTCGTCAACAACGCGGGGCTGTCGCTCAGCAAGAGCCTGCTCGACACCACCGAACAGGACTGGGACCTGCAGCACGACGTCATGGCGAAGGGCTCGTTCCTGGTGTCCAAGGCAGCGGCGAAGGTCCTCATCGAGCAGGGCCTCGGCGGCGACATCGTCTACATCTCGTCGAAGAACTCGGTGTTCGCCGGCCCGAACAACATCGCCTACTCGGCGACGAAGGCCGACCAGGCGCACCAGGTCCGACTCCTCGCGGCCGAACTCGGCGAGCACGGCGTCCGCGTCAACGGGATCAACCCCGACGGCGTCGTCCGCGGCTCGGGGATCTTCGCGAGCGGCTGGGGTGCGAACCGCGCGAAGACCTACGGCATCGAGGAACAGGACCTCGGCGCGTTCTACGCCCAGCGCACGATCCTCAAGCGCGAGGTCGTGCCCGAGAACGTCGCGAACGCCGTCTACGCCATCTGCACCGACGACTTCTCGCACACGACCGGACTGCACGTGCCCGTCGACGCCGGTGTCGCCGCGGCGTTCCTGAGGTAGTCACATGACGAACAGCGGCACCGTCGCCGCCGTCGACCTCGGGGCGACGAGCGGCCGCGTGATCCTCGGCCACGTCGACACCGCCGGCGTCCGGATGGAGCACGTCGCCCGGTTCCCGAACGGTCCCGTCACCCTGCACGAGCACGATCGCGAGGCCCTGCACTGGGACGTCGTGGAGCTGTACCGGCAGGTGACCGACGGCCTCCGTGAGGCGTTCGCCGCGCACCCCGAGATCGTCAGCATCGGCATCGACTCGTGGGCGGTCGACTACGGACTGCTCCGCGACGGCCGGCTGCTCGGACTGCCCTCCCACTACCGCGACGAGCGGCACGAGGGCGGCGTCGAGGCAGTGCACGAGCGGCTGGACGCAGCCGAGCTGTACGCCCGGAGCGGTCTGCAGCACCTGCCCTTCAACACGGTGTTCCAGTTCGCCGCCGACCCGTCCCTGCAGCTCGCGCAGCGCGCGCTGCTCATCCCCGACCTGCTCGGCTACTGGCTCACCGGTGTCGAGGCGGCCGAGCGCACCAACGCGTCGACGACCGGGGCACTGAACGCGACCACCCGCGGGTGGGATCCGGCGCTGCGGGCTGCTGCGGGCCTCCCGGCGGGCCTCCTGCCCACCCTGCGCGACCCGGGCGACCGACTCGGGCCCCTGCTGCCCGCCGTCGCCGACCTGGTCGGCGGCACCGCGCCCGTCACGCTGGTCGGCTCGCACGACACGGCCTCGGCCGTCGTCGCGGTCCCCGCGACCGAACCGGACTTCGCGTACATCTCGTCGGGCACCTGGTCGCTCGTCGGCGTCGAGCTCGACGCACCCGTCCTGTCGGACGCGGCGCGCGACGCGAACTGCACCAACGAGGGCGGGGTCGACGGCCGCGTCCGCTTCCTCAAGAACGTGTCCGGACTGTGGTTGCTGTCCGAGAGCGTCCGCACCTGGGAGCGTGGTGGCGCTTCGCTCGACCTGGAGGCCCTGCTCGCCTCCGCCGCGGCCGTCACCGCCCCGGTCCCCGTCTTCGACCCCGCGGACGAGTCGTTCACGGCCCCTGGCGACATGCCCGCGCGCATCGCCGCGTGGTGCGGCGCGCACGGGCTGAGCGCGCCCGCGTCGCGGGCGGAGTTCGTGCGGTCGATCCTCGAGTCGCTGGCCACCGCGTACGCGGACACCCTCACGACGATCGGTGCCATCACGGGCAAAGACATCCGACAGGTGCACATCGTCGGTGGCGGATCGCAGAACCGGCTGCTCTGCCAGCTGACGGCCGACCGCACCGGGTTGCCCGTCCTGGCCGGGCCTGTCGAGGCGACAGCGCTCGGCAACATCCTCGTGCAGGCGCGGGCCGCCGGACTCGGTGGCCTGGGTGGAGCGTCGCTCGAGGCCCTGCGCGCGACGATCGCCCGCACCGTCGAGCCCGTCCGGTACACCCCTCGGGCCGATCACACCTCCCCACAATCCACTCCGAGACGTAGGATGTCTGTATGACCTCGATCGACGACCAGCACCGAGTCGACCCCGCGACCGGGGCTCCGGCAGCGACCCCCGGGGCACCGTCGGCCCGGCGGACCCCGATCAAGCGGCAGCTGCCGACCGTGCGTGACCTCGCACCGCTCATGCAGTTCAAGAAGCCTTCGCTGCCCGGTCGGCGTCAGCGCCTCGAACAGGCCCTGACGATCTGGGACCTGCGCGACATCGCCGCCCGCCGCACGCCGAAGGCCGCGTTCGACTACACCGAGGGCGCCGCCGAGGCCGAGATCTCGCTCGCGCGCGCCCGCCAGGCGTTCGAGGACATCGAGTTCACGCCCGCGATCCTGCGCGATGTGTCGTCCGTGGACACCTCGCGCTCGGTGTTGGGTGCGCCGGTCGCGTACCCGTTCGGCATCGCTCCCACCGGGTTCACGCGCATGATGCAGACCGAGGGCGAGCGTGCCGGGGCCCGGGCAGCCGGACGCGCGGGCATCCCGTTCGCGCTCTCCACCATGGGCACCACGGCCATCGAGGACGTCCGTGACGCCAACCCGAACGGCCGCAACTGGTTCCAGCTGTACATGTGGAAGGACCGCGAGAAGTCGATGGCGCTGGTCTCCCGCGCCGAGAAGGCCGGGTTCGACACACTGCTCGTCACCGTGGACGTGCCCGTCGCCGGCGCGCGACTGCGGGACAAGCGCAACGGCTTCTCGATCCCGCCGCAGCTCAGCGCGCGGACCGTGCTGAACGCCATCCCGCGGCCGTGGTGGTGGTTCGACTTCCTGACCACCGAACCGCTGGCGTTCGCGTCGCTCGACCGGTGGTCCGGCACCGTCGGGGAGCTCCTCGACCACATGTTCGACCCGACCGTCACCTACGAGGACCTCGCCTGGATCCGCGACCAGTGGAAGGGCAAGGTCGTCGTCAAGGGCGTGCAGTCCCTGGCCGATGCGCGTCGCCTGGCGGACATGGGCGTCGACGGGATCACGCTGTCGAACCACGGCGGACGCCAGCTCGACCGGGCACCCGTGCCGTTCCACCTACTGCCCTCCGTGGTGAAGGAGATCGGCATGGACACCGAGGTGCACCTCGACACCGGCATCATGTCGGGCGCGGACATCGTCGCTGCCGTGGCGCTCGGTGCGAAGTTCACGATGGTCGGCCGGGCATACCTGTACGGGCTGATGGCGGGCGGCGAGGCCGGCGTCGACCGGATGATCCAGATCCTGTCGGAGCAGATCGAGCGCACGATGCGGCTGCTCGGGGTCACGTCGCTCGACGAGCTCGAGCCCGGGCACGTGACGCAGCTGCAGCGGTTGCAGCCAGTGCCGCGCGGCTGAGGCGGCAGGCTGCGGGCCAGCCGCCGTTCACCGCGCGTTCGGGTGCCGATTCGGGCGATTACCCCCGAACGGGGCACAAATGATGCAAGATGTCCGTGGACGCGTCACCGAACCCCTCGGCATCCTGCCCCCTGGCGCGCCGTCCCCTCCCCGCATCCTGCGCCCGAGCACCACGAGGAGCCCGACATCTCGACCCGAAGCACGTGCACGCCCATGCGCGGCACGACCCCCGCGACCACCACGCCCACCACCGAACGGCACACCCGATGAGCCGCCGTCGCGCGATCCTGGCGGCAGCGACCGCCGGTTGCCTGGCACTCGGAGTCCCCACCGCCTCCGCCGCCTCCGCTGACAGCTGGTGGGGCTGGGGCGGACACCGCCACGGGCAGCACGCCCCGGTGACCCCCACGCCCACCCCCTCGGACACTGCGACCCCGGCCCCGTCCGACGACGAGGAGTCGGACACGACGCCGACGGAGACGCCCGCGCCGACCGCCGAGGCCGCGCCGATCGAGGACACCACCCCGACCGCAGAACCCGAGGCGGCTGCGCCCACCGACGACGCCGAAGCCGCGGAGTCGGAAGCCGACGACGCGGCCGAACCGCAGAACGAGGTCGCCGACACCTCCGCTGCGCCGGCCGCCTCGTTCGTCGAGGACTTCACCACCGACGCCGTCACCGGCCTCGTCTCACGGCTCTACCCGCAGTCGTGGCAGCCCTACCCCGACGGCACCTCCGGCATCTACGCGCCGAGCAAGACCGTCTCGGTGCACGACGGCGTCATGGACGTCGCCCTCGGCACCGGAGCGGGCGCGGCCGGCACGTTCGGCTCCTCCGCCGGAGCCTGGGACCACGTCGGCGGCTCGTTCTCCGTCCGCGCCAAGGCGACCGGTGGCGACGGCAACGGCGCGGCGTTCATGCTGTGGCCGACGTCGGGCACCTGGTCCGACGGCGAGATCGACTTCCCCGAGGGCAACTTCGAGGACAGCCCCTCGGCCTTCCACCACTCGATGACCCCGGGCAAGGAAGCCGACCGCGTCCAGATCGGCACCGGTGTCTCGTGGCGCGACTGGCACACCTACACGGTGGACTGGGTGCCCGGACAGTCGGTCACCTACAGCGTCGACGGCAAGGTCCTCGACACGATCACCCACGACGTGCCGACGACCCCGCACCGCTTCATGTTCCAGGTCGGCAACTGGGGCGACCAGGGCAACCTGCTCATCGACTGGGTCTCCACCACGGAGTGAGCGTTCGGCCCACTGAGTGAGCAGAAGACGTCGGGTCCCCACCAGGGACCCGACGTCTTCTGCTCACTGGGACCGCGCTCGCAGGGTGACCGACAGGCCGACGGAGGCCGACTTCAGTCCTCGGCCTGGTAACGAACTGCGCCATCGGTGGACCGGTACGGGATCGAGAAGCTCGAGCAGATCACGCCGTTCTCGTAGTCGTCCTTGACCGTGTCCATGAAGGCGTACGCCTCGTCGTCCGTGGCGAAGACGCCGAGGACCGTGTTGTCCGGTGACTCGTCGTGTTGGACGATCCAGACCTCCCCGCCGGCGAAGGGCTTCGGGCGTCGGAAGAAGCGTGGCCCCGGGCTCCGTCTACTCACGATGGAGATTGTAGGTGCGAGCTGTTCGCCAGTCGATCCGGTACCGGGCACTCCTCCGGTCCTCAGCGCCTGAGGAACTCGGCGACGAGCGTGGCAGCTGCGATGACGCCTCCGAGAACAAAGCCACAGTCGGCGAATCGTGTGAGTTCCGGAGTGAACTGGCGTCCCCAGAACTCCCCTTGCACTTTCCGCGCGAAGCGGGCGATCGGCTTCGGGAAGAGGATGAGGATACAGCCCCATGTAACGCCGATCACCGCCAGCCCGACCAAGAACACGCCCATCTCGCTGAGCGTAGTGCGGTCGCGCAGCGCAAGCGATGGGAGCAGTCCCTGAACCCAAGATCGGCTTGCGGGACACCTTGTACAACCGCCGGGATCATGAGTGGGTACCGCGCCCTGGTTTCAGACGATTCGCCTGGTCGAGCGGATTCCGAATCCGTCCCGTCACCCGTGCGTCAGCGCGGGCGCCGCCACGTGATCACGTACCGCCACAGCGGGTGTCGGCGGTACTCGGACCCCATCAGGACTGCATCCGCGGTGTGTTGGACCTGGGCGTACGAGTGCGGTGGTGGCCAGCACGTCGGCGCGGAGTGCTCCCAGTAGCCGCGCCGCCATGAGAACCAACGATGCTGCGCGACACCAGCCACCCCGAGCACGTGATCACGCAGCCGGGTGGGCTTTGCGAGTCCGACGACCACCAGGGTGCCGCCTGGCGCCGTGAGGTTTGCGAGGCGAGCGAGCCCGGCTGACAGGTCCGGCAGGTGGTGCACCGTCGCGACCGAGGCCACCACGTCGAACTGCTGACCGAAGTCGTGTCTCATCACGTCACCGCGCAGCCACTGGATCCCGGTGTCGGCGTTCGCGGCGCGGGCGGCGCGCAGGACGTCCGCATCCAGGTCGATCGCCGTGACGTCGAACCCCGCGTCGTGCAGGTCACGGGCGAGCAGACCGTTGCCGGTCCCGACGTCCAGGGCGGTGTGCGCGCCCTCCGGCACGGCATCGAGCACCCGGGCGTGGAAGTGCGTGTTGTGGTTCCAGCGCCGCTCCGGACTCGGGACGTGCCGGGTCACGGGCTGCTGGACTGCGGGACGGTCCAGCTCCCGCGCAGGGTGGTCAGCAGGTGGTCGATGTTCCGCAGTGCTCGTCGGGTCTCCCAGACGGAGTACGCGCACATCCCCACGAACAGCACCAGGATCGCCCACCAGAACGGACTGACCGTCAGGGCTGCCCAGACCGAGAAGGCCGCGAAGACGACGACCATGATCGGCACGATGACCCGGTTGTTGCGGTAGCGCTTGCGCGTCGACTCGAGTTCGCGGGTCCACACGACGTGGTCGACGTCGTCCGGCAGCTCGCCGGTGCGAACGGCGCGTTGGATGGCGGCCGCGGTCTCCGTTCCGCCAGCTCGACGCCGGCGGTAGGCGATGAGGAAGCCGAAGAAGATCGTCATGAGGACCGCGTAGAAGAGCGACGCGATCGCGCGAGCAGCCAGTTCGCCGCCGTCGGGGTTCGAGGCGAAGCCGATGACGAAGTAAAACCCGCCCACGAGCACGAACACGATGGGCAGCAGGGCCGGCAGCGGGAGTCGTCGGAAGCGGTCCACGGTGTGTCCTCCACGATTGTTCGAGTGGTTCTCGGTTCCTCCACCATGCCGACGGTGTCCGGGAGCCGACTGAACGTCCCGGACTGCGCTGGGTGGAGCCGATCAGGGCCTCTCCGGCAACTTCGTGAGCAGAAATGGTCGAGTGTCGATTCGGGACTCGACCATTTCTGCTCACGAAGCAGGGGCACGCCTAGGGTGGGCGGGTGATGGACGACGGGCGTGCACGAGCAGCACTGGCGAAGGTCGCGGCGACCGGGTGGGGTGACGCCGAGCCGCCCGTCGAACCCGGCGGGACGACCTCGCCGCGGCACGCCGCCGTCCTGATGCTCTTCGGCGCACTCGACCGCACCCCCAGCGACCGCCCCGCCGTCGCCGCCGACGTCCCGCGTGACCTCGACGTCCTGTTGCTCGCTCGCGCCACGACCCTGCGCGCACACCCGGGCGAGGTCGCGTTCCCCGGCGGGCGGATCGATCCGGGCGACACCGACGCGGTCGCCGCCGCCCTCCGTGAAGCACGCGAGGAGACCGGGCTCGACCCGACGGGCGTCGAGGTCCTCGGCACGCTGCCCGCGGTGCCACTGGCGTTCTCGAACCACCTGGTCCGCCCGGTGCTGGGCTGGTGGCGCGAGCCGTCCCCGATCCGGGTCGTCGACGAGCGCGAGTCGGCCGCGGTCTTCCGGGTGCCGGTGGCGGACCTGCTCGACCCGGCGAACCGCGGGGTCACAGTGATCCGACGCGGTGGTCAGGAGTGGCGCGGGCCGGGCTTCACGGTCGATGCGGAGGACAGCGAGCACCCCGCCGACGGCGGTCACCTGGTGTGGGGGTTCACCGCGATGCTGCTGGATGCGCTGTTCGACCGGCTCGGGTGGACCGAGGACTGGGACCGGACGCGGGAGCTTCCCCTCGACCGTCGGCACTGACGACAGCAGGGTCGACCAGCGGGAACGACAGCGGATCAGCACGGACGGCGTCCACCGCGTGGGCGACTGCCCCGATGACGACGACGTCGCCACCGAGCGTGGACGCCACCAGGTCGGGCACGGGGTCGAAGTGCCAGCCGTCGAGCAGCGCACGCGCCCGGTCGATGACGGCGACCGCAGGCTGGGCGATCGCACCGGCGACCACCACGCGGTCGATGTCGAGCAGGCTCGCGAGCAGGACGCAGACACGGGCCAGCCGGTCGCCGAGGCGGTCGACGATCGCCAGCGCCACGGCGTCGCCGTCCTGCGCCGCTCGGAACACGGCGGAGGCGCCGTCGTCCACGGCGAGCGGGCTGCCCGGCCGCACGTCGCCCGCCGCGACGGCCTCGGCGACCAGCGTCCGCGCCGTCGCGCCGATGCCGTCCGACGACCCGACGCCCTGGACGATGTCGAGCACGCGCATCTCCCCTGCACCGCCGTGGGCACCACGCAGCAGCACACCGTCGACCACGAGGCCGCTGCCGAACCGCTCGCCGGAGAGCAGTGCGGCGAACGACGCATCGCCCGACGACGGCCGCTCGGCGAGCGCGGCGAGGTTCGCGTCGTTCTCGACGACGACGCGACCGTGCGGGACGGCGTCGGCGAAGCCCGGGTTCATCCGGTCCCAGAAGCCGCCGTCATCCGGCGATGCGCCGCCGGCGTCGACCGGCGCGGGGATGCCGACGACGGTGACCAGGATGCGGGAGCGGTCGACACCGGCGGCGGCGAGCGCGTCGTTCACGGTGTCGGCGAGGACCGCGAGCCGGACGGGGACCTCGAGCCCCGACTCGCCGAGCGCCCCCTCGGCACGACCGAGCACGGTGCCGCGCAGGTCGGCGACGAAGGCGGTGACCCGGTGTTGCCCGGCGTCCACCCCGACGACGACCCCGGCGGCGGTGTCGAGTTCGTAGCGCCGGGCGGGCCGCCCGATCCGGTACTCCCCGGCGGCACGGGCGTCGTCGAGCTCGTGGAGCCAGCCGAGCCGGACGAGTTCCTCGCACGCGGCCAGGACGGTCGAGCGGGTCAGGCCGGTGGCGTCGATGGCCTCGGTCGCGGTGAAGGCGCCGGCGTCGAAGGCGTGCGCGAGCAGTGTCTCGGCGCTCGTTCGGCGGGGTGGCGGCATGCCGTGACCTTATCGCGCCACGAGTTCCTTGCGTAATTAGATTTTGTCGCTAGATTTAGTCTCGCGGTCGACATCGGAGCCGATCGCAGGACGGAACGGCAGGGCTGCCGGGTCCGGACGGACGGAGACGACGTGCAACCACACGCCACGACCAGGACGGCAGCATCGGTGAGCCGACGCTCGTTCCTGCTCGGAGCCGGCGGCATCGCCAGCGGGCTCGCGCTCGCGGGGTGCGCCCCGATCGGGTCCTCGAGCGCCAAGCCGGAGACCATCACGTTCTACGTGTCGAAGCCCGAGGTCATCGGCTACTTCGACGGCGTCATCGCGCAGTTCCACGACAGCCAGTCGAAGGTGCGGGTCGTCCGCGACTCGACCTCGAGCATGTCCGCGAACTTCGTCCGGAACCGTCCGCCGGACCTCGGGTGCTGGAACTACAACTTCTCGGTCGTGCCGTTCGTCGAGCACGGGGCACTGACGGACCTGTCCGACCTGCCCCAGACCGACACGATCAACCCCGACCTGTGGCCGCTCATGGAGCAGACCGCCGACTACCCGGGCCGCAAGAGCGCCCTGCCGTACTCGGTGACCGCCGCCTCGGTGATCTACAACAAGGCGCTCTTCGCCGAGCAGGGGCTCGAGGTCCCGACGACCTGGAGCGAGTTCGCCGACCTCTGCGAGCGCCTGACGAAGGCCGGGATCGCCCCGATCTACGGCACGTTCAAGGATAACTGGACGATCGCGCAGGGCATGTTCGACTACACGATCGGCGGCGCGATCGACACCCCGAAGACGTTCGACGCGCTGCGACGCGAGGGCACGAAGGTCGGCAAGGACTCGGCGGTGTCGTTCGAGAAGGACCTGCGGACGCCGATGGAACGCATGACCCAGCTGCGGGCGTGGCACCAGGACGGTGCCGCCAGCCGTGGGTACGGCGACGGCAACCTCGCCTTCGCGCAGGGCAAGGCCGCGATGTACCTGCAGGGACCGTGGGCCCTGGGCGAGATCGCGAAGACGAACAAGGACATGGACCTCGGCACCTTCCCGCTTCCCGTCACCGACGACGCCGCGGACAACAAGGTGCGGGTGAACGTGGACCTGGCGCTCTGGATCCCGGAGGCGTCGCGCAAGCAGGAGGCGGCTCGCGAGTTCCTGTCGTTCCTGATGCAGTCGAAGGTCAACGACAAGTACAACGCCGACAACAACGGCTTCGGTGTCCGGAAGGACGCTCCCCCGGCGTCGAACCCGGCGCTGACCGGCATGCAGTCGTACTACGACGACGCCGCCTTCTACCTCGGTGCGTCGCAGCTCATCCCCGCCGAGATCCCGGTCGCGAACTACGCGCAGTCGATCGCCTTCGGCGGCGACCCGCAGCGCCAGCTCCGCACCCTCGACGCCGACTGGGCGCGCCTCGCGCTCCGCACGGCCGCGTAAGGAGACGTCCCATGGCAACCACGACCACCGAAGCCATCACGACGGCGGACCGCCGCCGACGGGGCGGAGCCGCACCGGGCCTCCAGTCCGTCACCCACAAGCGGAAGCGGATCGAACCGCTCTTCCTCGCCTTCCTGCTCCCCACCCTGCTGCTCTTCACGCTCGCCATCACGCTGCCGGCCGTGATGGGCATCGTGCTGAGCTTCACGAACTCCGTCGGGTTCGGTGAGTTCCGCTTCATCGGGCTCAAGAACTACGTCGCGGTGTTCTCCGACCCCGCGATCCTGCAGGCGTACCTGTTCACCCTCGGGTTCTCGCTCGTCACCGTGATCGTCGTGAACGCCGTCGCGTTCCTGCTCGCCATCGCCCTGACCTCGAAGATCCGCGGCAAGATAGCCCTCCGCGCGGTGTTCGTGCTGCCGATGGTGATCTCGGGCATCGTCATCGCGTACGTGTTCTCGTTCCTGTTCGCGAACAGCCTGCCGGCCCTGGCCAGCGCGATCGGCTTCGGGCCGCTCGAGCAGAGCATCCTGGCGAACCCCGACCTGGCGTGGGTCGCGATCGTGATCGTCACCGCGTGGCAGGCGATCCCGTCGACCCTCCTCATCTACATCGCCGGGGTGCTGTCCATCCCCGGCGAGGTCTACGAGGCAGCTGCCCTCGACGGCGCGAGCGCGTGGCGGCAGCTGATCTCGATCACCGCACCGCTGACGGCCGGCTACATCCTGATCAACCTGGTGATCGGGTTCAAGAACTTCCTGAACTCGTACGACATCATCGTCGGCCTGACCGACGGTGGCCCCGGTACCTCGACCACGAGCGTCGCGATGTCGATCTTCAAGGGCTTCAACGGCGGCGACTACGCCTACCAGATGGCCAACGCCACGATCTTCTTCATCATCGCGGTCGTCATCGCCGTGATCCAGCTGCGGGCGACCCGCGGGAAGGCAGCGCTCTGATGACCATCCAGACACCCCTCCGTCCGGGGACGACGAAGACGGGCAGCATCAGATCGGTCGACGCCGACCGGACCGCCGGCCGCCGCGGCGGCAACGCCAACTGGCCCGTCACCGTCGTCCTCGTGCTCTGCGCGCTCTCGATCCTGGTACCGCTCTACGTCACCCTGACGATGGCGTTCAAGACGACCGGCCAGGCCGTCGACGGCAACGCGTTCTCGCTGCCGGCACCGTTCAGCGTCGACGGCTTCGTGCAGGCGTGGGAGCTCACCGACTTCCCGCGGGCGTTCGGCGTCTCGGTGCTCGTCGCCGCGATCACCGTCGTCGGCACGATCCTGCTCGCATCGTTCACGGCGTTCGCGATCGCCCGGAACTGGGACCGTCGGCTGTTCCGCTGGTCGTTCTTCTACCTGCTCGCCGCCATGTTCCTGCCGTTCCCGGTGCTCGCGCTGTCGCAGGTGAAGCTCACCGGCCTCGCGCACCTGGACAACCCGTTCGGCGTCGCGCTGCTGCACGTCATGTTCCAGCTGTCGTTCAGCGTGCTGCTCTTCACCGCGTTCCTGCGGTCGATCCCGGCCGAGCTCGAGGAGAGCGCCCGCATCGACGGCGCGAGCACCGGCCAGGTGTTCTGGCGGCTCGTGTTCCCGCTGCTGGCACCGATGAGCGCCACCGTCGGCATCTTCGCGTTCCTGGCGTCGTGGAACGACTTCGTGATGCCGTCGCTGATCACCTCGGACCCGGCGTTGCAGACCCTGCCGGTGCTGCAGCAGATGTTCCAGACCCAGTTCAGCAACAACTACAACGTCTCGTTCGCCTCGTACCTGATGGCGATGGCCCCGGCGATCATCGTCTACCTCGTCACGCAGCGATGGGTGATGGCCGGTGTGACCCAGGGCGCCATCAAGTGAGCACGACGACCGACCCGGCCGGTACGACCGAACCGACCGACACCGCCACGAACCACGAAAGGCCCGTCGTGACCGACACCCTCGCCCAGCCCGCCACCACCAGCGCCGACGAGACCTGGTGGCGCCAGGCGAGCGTCTACCAGATCTACCCCCGCTCCTTCGCGGACGCGAACGGCGACGGCATCGGCGACCTGCCCGGCATCACCGAGCGCGTGCCGTACCTGGCGTCGCTCGGTGTCGAGGCCGTCTGGCTCAGCCCGTTCTACCCGTCCGCCCTCGCCGACGGCGGCTACGACGTCGACGACTACCGCGACGTCGACCCGAAGCTCGGCACGCTCGACGACTTCGACGGGATGGTCGAGGCGCTGCACGCCGCCGGCATCCGGGTGATCGTCGACGTGGTGCCGAACCACACGAGCGACCGGCACGAGTGGTTCCGCGAGGCGCTCGCCGCGCCGAAGGGCTCCCCCGCCCGCGACCGCTACGTCTTCCGCGACGGCACCGGGCCGTCCGGCGAACAGGCTCCGGCCGACTGGATCTCGATCTTCGGCGGCCCGGCGTGGACCGCGGTCGGCGACGGCCAGTGGTACCTGCACTCCTTCGCCAAGGAGCAGCCCGACCTGAACTGGGCGAACCGCGAGGTCCGCGACGACTTCCTGCACACCCTGCGCTTCTGGTCGGACCGTGGCGTCGACGGCTTCCGCATCGACGTCGCCCACGGGCTCGCGAAGGACCTGCCCTCCGGCGCCCTGCCGACCTGGGCGGAGCTCGCCGAGATCCCGAAGGACGGCTCGCACCCGCTGTGGGACCGCGATGACGTGCACGAGATCTACGCCGAGTGGCGGACCGTGTTCAACGAGTACACCCCCGCCCGCACCGCGGTCGCCGAGGCCTGGGTCGCCGCCGACCGCCGCGCCCGGTACGCCAGCGCCGACGGTCTGGGGCAGGCGTTCAACTTCGACCTGCTCGAGGCCGACTTCGACGCCGGTTCGTTCAAGGAGATCATCGAGTTCAACCTCGGCCTGGCCGAGCAGTCCGGCTCGTCGACCACGTGGGTGTTCTCGAACCACGACGTCGTCCGGCACGCCACCCGCTACGCGCTGCCGGCGCGGAACGGCTCCCCCGACAAGCAGGGCGGCGCGTGGCTGCTCGCCGGTGGGTCGCAGGACGCGCTGGACCGCTCGCTCGGGCTGCGCCGCGCGCAGGCGGCGACCCTGCTCGAGCTCGCACTGCCCGGCTCCGCCTACCTGTACCAGGGCGAGGAGCTCGGTCTGCACGAGGTCGGCGACATCCCCGACGCCGACCGCCAGGACCCCGCGTTCTTCCGGAACCCGGGCGTCGACGTCGGCCGCGACGGCTGCCGTGTCCCGATCCCGTGGACCCGGTCCGGCCCGTCGTTCGGCTTCGGCGACGGCTCCGCGCACCTGCCGCAGCCGGCGTGGTTCGCGAACGCCAGCGTCGAGGCCGAGGACACCGACCCCGACTCGACCCTGAACCTGTACCGGAAGGCCCTCGGGCTGCGCGGGCAGCTGCAGTCCGAGGAGCACCTGGAGTGGCTCGAGACCGGCCGCGACGACGTGCTCGCGTTCCGACGCCCGAACGGGTGGACGAGCGTGACGGTGTTCGGTGACGAGCCCTACGAACTCCCCGCCGGCGAGCTGCTGCTCGCCTCGGCACCGGTGGCAGACGGTGCCCTCACGGGCGTGGGGACGGCCTGGTTGCGTTCCTGACGCAGGGTGCGCGTCGTGGACGCGACCAGGTGACGGACGGGCGCGCCCCGCTCGGCGGCAATGCGAAGCATTGCGCGGGGCGCGCCGACCGAGCTTGCGAGGGAGGACGGTGCAGGCAGGCACCGTGCCTCCCGTCCGCCGTGGGGTCAGCATCTCGGGCCGCGACCGGCATCCGAGACGTCAGCCGGTCCCGGTAGGGTCGCCGCATGAGCGGGGCGACCATCAGCGTGCAGGACTTTGTCATGCGGTTCGGGGACCGGAACGTGGTCGACGGACTGTCGTTCGACGTCGCCGCCGGCGAGACGTTCGGCCTGCTCGGCAGCAACGGCTCCGGCAAGACCACGACGATCCGTGCCCTGCTCGGCATCACCACCCCGACCGCGGGCACCCTGACCATCGACGGCCAGCCGTATCGGCCCGCCACCGGTGGCATCGGGTACCTGCCCGAAGAGCGCGGGCTCTACCGCAAGGAATCCGTCATCGACGTGATGTCCTACTTCGGACGGCTCCGCGGGCTCCGAGGTCCAGAGGCGACGGCCTGGAGCATGGACTACCTGGCACGCGTGGGCCTGGCCGACCGCGCCAAGCTCCGCGTCGACAAGCTCTCCGGCGGGCAGCAGCAGAAGGTGCAGCTCGGCATCACGATCATGGACCGGCCGCGGCTGCTCATCCTCGACGAACCCACGAAGGGCCTCGACCCCGTGAACCGACGGCTGCTGCTCGACCTGGTCGACGAACGGAAGGCCGACGGCGCGACCGTCATCCTCGTGACCCACCACATGGACGAGGTCGAGCGGCTCTGCGACCGGATCCTGCTGCTGAAGGACGGCACCGCCGCCGCCTACGGGTCGATCCCCGACGTGCAGGACGCCTTCGGCGGCGCCGTCGCCCGGGTCGGCCTCGACGGACCGGTCCCCCGCTCGCCGCTGTACAAGCTCGCGCGGCACGAGGGCCACGTCGCTTACCTCGTGCCGACGTCCGCCGCCGCACCAGACGGTGCCGACATCCTCGCCGCGCTCGTGGCGGACGGTGTCCGCGTCACGGCGTTCGAGATGCGTCGGATCCCGCTCGACGAGATCTTCGTGCAGGTCTACGGCCACGACGCGCTCGCCGCCGCGGGGGCAGCAGCGTGAGCCGCCTCGGCACCGTCATCCGGTTCGAGTTCGTCCGCGCGGTCAAGAAGCCCGCGTTCTGGATCGGCACGCTCGCGCTGCCGGTCGTCATCGTCATCGTGTCCCTGCTCGTCGGCATCGGACAGGCAGCCGGCACCGACTCGGTCGTCTCGGGCTCGTCGGCCACGAAGACCCCGTTCCGCTACGTCGACCACTCCGGGCTGGTGTCCGAGTCCGTCGCGGCGAAGTGGGGCGGGTCGCCGTCCACCGACGCCGACGCCGACCGCGCCGCCGTGCGTTCCGGGGACCTCGACGCCTTCATCTCGTTCCCGTCCTCCCCCTCGACCTCGCCGATCACCGTCGACGCCGCCGACCGCGGCCTGTTCGCGAACGGTGGCTACTCGTCGCTCGCCGAACGGGTGCTCGAGCAGAGCGTCGCCGCGACCGTCGACGACCCCGAGACCGTCGAGCTCCTGCGTTCCCCACCGGCCACCGACGTCACGACCTACGCCGACGGGCAGGTCGCGCCGGGTTGGCTGTCGATCGTTCCGCCGTTCCTGTACGTCGCCGCCTTCTTCGGACTCGTCATCCTGCTCGCGGCACGCATGGTGACCGTCGTGGTCGAGGAGAAGGAGAACCGCATCTCCGAGATGATCCTGACCGCCGTCACCGCCGGCGACCTGATCCGCGGCAAGGTGATCGCGATGCTGCTCGTCGGGTTCGTGCAGGTCGGGGTGTTCGTCATCCCGGGGCTGGTCGGGATGCTCGCCGTCCTGCCACTCGTCGCCTCGCAGCTCGGCGGGCTGACGATCGACCCGTGGAGGATGCTCGTCGGTGCCCTGCTGCTCGTCGGCGGCGTGCTGTTGGCGTCCGGGTTGTTCGTCGCCGTCGGTGCCGCGGTGCCGTCGATCAAGGACGCCTCGGCGCTGCAGTCGGCGGCGATCTTCGCCCTGATCATCCCGCTCTACGCGGCGTTCTTCGTGATGACCACCCCGTCGTCGCCCGTCGCCGCGTTCTTCACGTACTTCCCGACGTTCACGCCCGTCACCGCCATGGTGCGGAACGCCGTCGGCTCGCTGAGCGTCACCGAGTCGGTGGTCTGCATCGTCGAGGTGTTCGTCGCCGCCGGCCTGCTGCTCTGGTTCGCCGAGTACCTGTTCCGGCACTCGGTCGCGCAGTACGGGTCGAAGGTGACGCTGCGACAGATCGCGTCGTGGCGGCGGCGGTCGGTCTCCCGCTGAGCACGGGTCGGTCGGTCACTGCCGGGCCGAGCCGTCGGTCTGTGCGTTGCCCGCTCAGGCGATCGGCGAAGACCCGGCGATCCGTCGCAGGGCGTCGAGGTGGGCGGCCCAGACGGCACGGCCCCGTGCAGTGAGCGTCAACGAGGTCCTCGGCGTCTTGCCGACGAAGCCCTTGCCAACCGTGACGTAGCCGGCGTCCTCGAGTGACGACATCTGCTTGCTCAACACCGAGTCGCTGACCTCGACGGCGTCACGGACCTCGCGGAAGCCGAGCGTGCCCGCCCGAGCGAGCGCCGCGACGACCGAGAACCGCACCGGGTGCAGCAGCAGGTCGTCGAGCTCGTGCCGGGGGTGCGTCTGGTCGACGGCGGTCACGATCGCGACTCCCAGGCAGCACAGGCGAGGGACACGACCAGGATGAGCCCGGACGTGATGCCCGACCAGAGGACCGAGCCGTGAACCCACCCGACCACGGCGATCGCGCCGACGTAGGTCACGGCCCAGCTCGCGATGTACACGGTCCAACGTCGGCTGCGGGCGAATGCGGACCGCCCGCGGATCCCGATCATGAAGAACACGAGCAGTGCGAACAGAGCGGCCAGCGTCCCGACGTAGACCGCAGCGAAGGCGTCTCCGGTGGTGAGCCCCATGCCGAGCGTGCCGAGTGCAGTGGCCACCCCGAGCGCGGTGATGAAGGTGATTTACGGCCACCGGACCGCGTCGTGTGCCCGCCGGGTGACCCTGTCGGCGTGGTCGAGCAGTCGGGCGGCCTCCGCCGGTCCGGGTCGTGCTGTGATGTGTTCCATGGTGTCCCCTCTCGTTGACACCATTCTTGCAAGCACTTTCCGATTCGGCAAGCGCTTGCTGGATTCACATGTGGTTCTCGTGCGGTTGCCGCTCCGCCTGCTGCTGGTGACGCTGCGCCTGCTGGTGGGGCAATGCCTGCTGCTGTTCGCGCGTTCCGCGCTCGGGGACGTCGGCGTCGAGGTCCCACGACGGCAGCTCGTGCTGCTTCCAGCCCTGTCGGAGCGTCCGGACCGACCGGTCGAACTCCACCATGACGTCGATGTGCGGCCGGACGAGCATCTGGATCTGCAGTCCCTCGTACACCGCGAGCAGCTGCGTGGCCGCCTGGTACGCCGGGATCGCCGACTCCTCGGCGCCGTTGTCGAAGTCGCGCTGCAGACCGTTGCTGAGCTGCTCGACGTACTCGTCGAAACGCTTGCGGAACAGCTCGGCGAAGCCGGACTCCGAGCTCGCGACGGTGATCACCCCCGCGAGGACGCGGACGAGCCCCGGGTCGGCGACGTCCTCGGCCAGGGTCAGCCGGACGTGGTCGATCGTGCACGCCGGCGGGGTCTTCCGACGGGTGCCCCGCAGCTGCGTCCACCGGTCGTACGTCACCAGCAGCAGCGCTTCCCACGCGGGGAACAACCGCTCCACGGTCTCGAGCGGGATGCCCGCGACCTCGGCCACCACCGAGGCGTCGACCGCGTCGAAGGAGTGCAGCCGGTAGGCGCGGATCGCTCCGCGGACGGTGCGCTCGGCGAGGGACTCATCGTCCTCGACGCGTTCGCCGTGCAGGGGTTCCATCCGACCATCCCATCGTGTGCGGTACCCCATTGTCTCGTCCCAGACCGGGGGCCGTCACATCCACGCCGGGTCGGCGTGGACCGGCTCGGCGTGGGCGGGCCGTTCAGCCGGGTCGTCAGCCGACGGTGACGGGGGTCGCCGGGGGCTTCACCCGCTGCTTCGCCCAGACGAAGAACCCGGTCAGCGTGAAGACGCCGTAGAAGACGTACATGAGACCCGACGCGTAGTACCCGGCCGAGAACAGGAGCGGGACACCGACCAGGTCGACCGCGACCCAGATGAGCCAGAACTCGACCCAGCCCTTCGCCATGCCGTAGGTGGCGAGCAGTGAGCCGACGAAGATCCACGCGTCACTCCACACCGGCTCGTACGACCCGAGGGCGCGGAACACCGGGGTGAGCAGGGCGGTCCCGCCGACCATGCCGACGACCAGCAGGACGCGGGTCCGCCACGACGCCCAGTGCGGTTCGATCACGGTGGACGTGACGTCGGGCCGGTGGGTCCAGCGGTACCAGCCGTAGATGCTCACGATGATGAACATCACCTGGCGGCCGGCCTGGCCGAGCAGGTTGACGGGGTTCGGGGTGTCGAACAATGCGCCCATGAAGACGGTGAACAGGAGCGCGTTGCCGACCAGCCCGACGGGCCAGGCCCAGACCTTGCGGCGCATCCCGCCGAGCGCACTGAGCAGCCCGAAGACGTTGCCGATCACCTCGCGCCAGAGCACCGTCTGGTCGCCGATGACGATCTGCGCGTCGAACAGCCAGCGCACGATGCCCATGGGCCCTCCTCGTTTCCGGTCGGTGCAACGGTCGGGGGACGTCCGGCATTCCGGTGATGATCGGGGTACAAACATGTCCTCCACAGGGTGGACAAAAATCACCCCCGTTTTGGGTCCATGCGAAAGCATGTTCCTACTTGTCCGCACTTTGGGGGACGAGTACCGTCGTCACCAGAGCGAGTCCAGCCCGCCCGAGCAGCAGATCTGCGCTCCGGAGCCCGGCGACCGCTCTCGGCAAAGGTCAGCCGCGACCCCTCACCCGCGAGGTCGATGACACCGTCCCACCGGCACGACGACCCGAATCACGAGCCGGTGGAATCCAGTGCGCCCCGAACGCACAGAACGGACCCGCCACCATGCACAAGATCGTCACCGGCGCCATCGCCGGCGCAGCCGGCATCGCCCTCCTCCTCGGTGGAGCAGGCACCTTCGCCCTCTGGAACGCCAGTGCCTCCAGCGCCGCGTCCTCGGTGAGCTCCGGCACGCTGACCCTCAGCGCGAACAACGACGGCGCCTGGACGGACATCACGAACGGCCGCTCGACCGCGATCAACCCCACCACCGCCCTGATGGTGCCGGGCAACACGTTCCAGTTCACGCAGACGCTGAACATCGGTGCGACCGGCCAGGACCTCAAGGCGAACCTGACCTACGCCAGCCAGTCGATCACCGGTGACTCCGCACTCCTCGCCGCGACGCAGAAGACCCTCGCCGTGACGTCCTCGAGCGCCACCGTCGTGCAGTCCACGTCGAACGCGAACACCTTCGTCGTCTCGCCGTCGGCGTCGACCTCGACCGTCAAGGTCGTCTTCACGATCACGCTGCCGTCCTCGGCGACGACCGGGCAGAACGGGTCGATCAACGTCGGCGCCCTGGCCTTCACGCTCACCCAGACCGCGATCGGTTCCTGATCCACCGATCGCACTGACGCGGGCCACGACCGGCCCCTGATCCGCCGGTCGTGGCCCGTGCTGGGCCCTTGTGGCCCGGCTGGGCCCTTGTGGCCCGGCTGGGCCCCTTGTGGTCCGCACCAGCAGAGGCTCACGAGCACCAGGGGACGCACATGACCGGGACACCGAGGACGACGGGCCGCCACCGCGCAGCACGACGCCACCGGTGGGTCCTGCCCGTCGCGCTCGCCCTGGTCGTCGCGGTCGCCACGGCGCTCCTCGGCGTCGGCGGGACCTACGCCCTCTGGAACGGCACCGCCAGCACCGCTGCCACCACCGTCAAGTCCGCGACGGCGACGATCACCGTCGGCACCCTTTCGACGATGAACACCACCGTCCTCGCACTGGGGACCGGCGTCACCGGCACCTTCGCCGTGAAGAACACCGGTTCGATCCCGCTGTCGATGCGCGTCGCCACGACGTCCACGAAGGTCGCCTCCGCAACGAACGCCTCGTCGGCGGCCGTGCTCGGCGAACTGACGCTCCGGTTGACCAACGTGTCATCGGCTGCGACCTGCACCGCCGGGCTGTCCGGCGCGAGCGGCCGTCTCGCCGCCTTCGACACCGGCAGCAGCTCGTTCACGCTGCAGCCCGGTGCGAGCTCCGTCGGCTGTGTCGAGCTGGTCCTCGACGCAGACGCACCGCAGAGCGTCTCCGGCGCCGTCACCGACTTCACCCTCACCGTCACCGGAACGCAGGTCTCCGCATGAACCGCCGACTCCGACTCGTCGTCGCCGTGCTGCTCACCGCCGTGTTCGTCGGCGGCGGATCGAGCGCCGCCTGGGCACTGTGGAGCGCGTCCGGCACCACGGCCTCGAGCGTCGCGATCGGCAAGGTCTCCGCCTCGATCACCGGCACGAGCGCGTTGACCACCACCTTCTCGTCAACGGTGACGTCGGTCACGAAGCCGATCACGCTCACCGACTCGGGCACGATCGCCGGCACCGCGACGACCACCGTGTCCGTCGTCTCCGGCAGCTCGACCGCGCTCGCGCAGGCGGTCACCGTCGTCGCGTGGCCCGTCGCCTCGACCGCGGCGTGCACGACGAACACCGCCGTCGGCAGCGGATCGGTCACGGGTACCTGGGCGTCGCTGCCGAGCATGACGTCCAAGCTCGCCGCCGGGGCCTCCGCCATCTGGTGCACCCGCAGCACGCTCAAGTCCTCGGCGCCGGCATCCGCCACGGCCACCGTGAACGTCAACCTCACCGTGGCAAGCGGCAGCTGGACCTCGGGCGTCGTGCAGGGCGGGTTCACCCTGACCACCCCGGCGACGGCCGCGGACACCGGTCCCGCACTGGTCTGCACGGACCACGACGGCTGGTACGTCGAGGTGCGCTGGGACGCCGCGAACCGACCGAAGGACACCTGGTACGGCGCCTTCGTCGGCACCACCGCGGTCGGCCAGAAGGCGCAGGACTACTCGGCGTTCATCACCATCGCCCCGAACGACATCCCGGCGAGCGCCGGCACCTCCGGCACGCTCCCCGTCACCGTCAAGGTGCTCGACAGCGCCGGCAACCCGACCTCGACCGTCGCCGGCAGCGGCCCGGTCACGCTCTTCACGCAGAACAACGGCGCGGCGATCCGGTGCGGCGCATGACCCGCGCAACCGCCCGTCTCGGACGTGCCGAGCGCTCCGGCGCGCGTGCGGTCGTGCACGCCGTCGTCCTCGGCGTGAGCACCGGGCTGCTCCTGCTCGTCGCGGCCCTCGCCGTCGTGCTCATCGTGGTGCCCAAGGCCACCGGGTCGATGCCGCTGACGGTCCTGACCGAGTCGATGGAGCCGACGCTGCCCCCGGGCACGCTGCTCGTCGTCCGTCCCACCGCCGTCGACGACATCGAGGTGGGGGACGTCGTCACCTACCAGATCGTCTCCGGCCAGCCGGCCGTCATCAGCCACCGCGTGGTCTCGGTGTCCTCGGCGTCGAACGGCGAACGCACGTTCGTCCTCAAGGGCGACAACAACGCGGAGGCCGACCCGCACCCCGTCACCGCCGCACAGATCCGGGGCGTGGTCTGGTACAGCATCCCCGAGGTCGGTGTCGTCAACCAGCTCGTCAACGGCTCGCGGAGCTGGCTCATCCCGACCGTCGCCGGGGTCCTGCTGGCGTACGGCGGTGTGATGATCACCATCGGGACCGTCACGGCCGCCCGCCGGCGACGATCGACAGCTGGGCACGGGCGACGTGCGACGGCCGGTCACGGGCGCCGCAGGGCGTCGCACCGGGGCTCGGGGCAGGCCCCGGTCTAGGCTCGGTGGACGTGACCGACGGAGTGCAGCGAGCGAGGGAACTGCTCGACGACGCCGCACGACGGCTCCGTTCCGCCGGAGTGCCGGACGAGGCGCTTGGCGAGTACGCGCAGCCGAAGGCGGTGCTCGGCATCCGCCGCGAAGCGACCATGCGGCCCCTTGGTCGCGTGTGGCGGGTCGGTGCGCTGCTGATCGGGTCGTCGCTCGAGTCCGGCGGTCGGGTCTGGGCCACCGGGGCGATCACCCGGGTCACCGATCCGGGCCGGGCACAGTTCCAGTCGGTCTCCGCCGAGGTCCGTCGGGCCTACCGCGCTGCTGCGGCGAAGGGACACTTCGCGGCCGGCGACACCGTCAACCACGGCGCAACGGCGATCGCGTTGGACGGAACGCTCGTCGGCTCGACCGGGGTGCTCTTCGTCGAGGACGACGTGCCGCTCGTCCTCTGGTCACCGGCTGCCGGCTCCGCCGTCCCGCTCGCCGACTACCTGGCCGACCGCGTCGGGTTGCTCGTCGAACCGCCCCGGGGTGCGACCGACTGACCCGCTATCGTGACGGCATGGACGGACAGCAGCCGCGCGAACGACGCAACCCCTGGTGGGCGGTGCTGCTCGTCTTCATGTTCGGGGGCGTGCTGTCGCTGGTCGCCGGTCGGATGCTGCCCTGGCAGGACCAGGACCGGCAGGACCCCGACTACTGACGGCTGGCGGAGCCGCCCGACGGTCCGAGACCGAGGCAGAACGCCATCACTGCTTGCTGCACCGGGAGCAGTGCGGCCTTGAACCCGTGCCCGACGAACGCGGGGTGTTCCACGGCATCGGCGCTGACCTCACGGCCACGCACGAACGGCGGACACGGGTCGAAGCGGGCTCCCGTCGGCGCGAGGTCGAGGAGCGCCGCGGTGATCCGGTACGACTCGAGGGCGTCGGCGTGCGCTCCGGGGCCGTCCGTCAGGATCACGTCCGCTGACCGCACGGCAGTCTCGAGGTCGTCGGTCCATGCAGCGCCCGGCGTTGCGAGGCCGGCCGGGCAGCATTGGACCAGGTCGAGTCGCAGGACTCGAGCAGCTTCCTGCCATGCTCTGGCGATGTTGCCGTCCGCCCCGACGAAGAGGAAGCGGAGCGACGAGACCTCCCCACGCTGCTGCAGTGCGTAGAGGTCGGAGAGGACCTCGCACGGGTGGTTCTCGTCGGTCATGGCGTTCACGACAGGCAACGCATGCGCGGCAGCCAGTCCCTCGATGACGGCGAGGTCACGGTGACGCACCACGATGATGTCGACCCAGTTGTCGAGGTACCGGGCGACGTCTGCCAGCGCCTCTGGCTTGTCGAGCGTCGTGTCCGGGAACACGATCGGATCGAGCCCCATCAGCGAAGCACCTTGCTCGAACGTCACCCTGGTTCGCAGACTGGTCGGCGGGAAGAACATGGCTGCCGACCCCGCCGTCACCGGTCCCCGGCCGTGCTGGTACGCGTCAGCAAGCTCGAAGACCGCATGGACGTCGGACGGAGACCAGTCATCGAGCTTGGCGAGAGAACGCATCCCACCACCGTAGGGACTGTCCGGAACAGCGTGTGCTTGGAGGGTGTCAGCCTCAGCCGAACTCGTCCAATCGATACGCCACCGATGCGCCGCTGAGGAAGACCACCCGGGCGCCAACGCCGACATCGGCTTGGATGCGCGCCGCCGTCCGGAGCCCGACGGCGCGGGTCTCGGCATCACCGAACGGCGTCCCGACTCGTTCGGTGAGGGCACGCCAGTGCACGATCGCCTTGGCGGTGCCATCACCAGTACCCGCGGCGCGTGCCGACCGGACGTCCCGCTCCCCGTCACGCACGAACTCGACATCGGTTCCGGGTCGTGCACTCGGCAGCACGACGGCAGTACCTGCCTCGGCCACCGTGTCGATGCCGGCGCCAGCTCCGCACCAGACATGAGCGTCGTCACCGAGCTCGAGTTGCACACGGCTCGCGAGCACGAACGCTTCGACGCGATGAGCGTCACGGACCGCTCCGGAAGGCCAGTCGAAGTCGGGCTCGCCGAGGGAGTCGAAGACGTCGTTCCACGCCCTGAGGTCGTCGCGCAGCGGCCTGCTCAGCCCGAGAGCTCCCGCATCAACGCTCCCGATGCACTCGCGCGACCCGCGGTACCAGAGCGGGGAGTCGTCGACCATGTACTCGGCCATCACGAGGACGATCGCGCTCACCACTCGCCCAGCGTACGACGCCAGAACGGGAGGGTGCGGGCTCGGGAGGCGTGCACGACACTGTGATCGACATGATTGCCTCGTCTGTGCACGACCACCTTCGCCGCCGCCGATGGAGCAGCATCATCGGGCTGACGCTCGTGGTCGTGGTGTCGCTCACCGCCTGCTCCGGGCATGCGACGCCGGTTGACGACGTCGAGGTCGCTTCCGCCTGGATGGAGAACGTCCAGGATCGGTGGGCGGACCAGCCCGGCGAACTCGGCGCTGGTGCCGGGACCAACGACGCGTCGAGTCGGCTGTCCCTGGGCGTCGCAGACGGCGGCGAGCGCGCACACGTCCGCGTGTCCCTCGCCTGCCAGGGACACGGAACCGTCCGCATGGCCGTCTGGGGCGGTCGCATCGCCGACGGCGCAGACACCGGCAGGGAGCTCGCGGCGCGCTCGGTCCGGTGCGGCCACGACGAAGACCTCTACGTCGTGACGTCGGCCGACTCGATCACCATCGGGCCGACGGCAGGTGACTCGGCCGTCAGCTGGTACGCCGCCGCCTACGCGGACCTCGCAGCGCAGACGCACTGAGCGGAGCTAGCGGACGGCATCCCACCCTGCGGGCACCTGCGGGGCGGACCAGTTCGGGTCCGGCACCCACCGCGACCAGTCGGTCTCGAACGGGAACGAGCCCGCGTGCACGGCCGCGGCGGCATCCTCGCCGGTGCGTTCGATCATCGCGCGGTCCGCTTCCGTGACCAGGCCCTCGTCCCTGTAGAACGCGAGTTCGTCTTCGTCCTTGTACCGAACCGACCAGCGGCCCGCATCGTCTCGGGTCGCGATGACGTCGAGGGTCCAGTCCTGGCTGTCGAAGCCGACGGACGTACGCACCCACGGCAGCTCGAGGTTGATGTACCAGTCCGGCAGCCACTGCGTCCCGTCGTGCCAGCGCCACACCGACCACGCTGCGCCCTTCGGGTGCACGCGGACCACGGTCGCTCCGAACCAGCTGTCCTCGACGTAGGAGCCGTCCCAGTCCGAGGGGAGGACGAGCCGCGCGTTCGGTCCGCTCCCGGTACCGGCCCGGCGACGGACCGCGGAACCGAGCGGACTCGCGACCACCGCGACGTCGTCGTCATCGACGAGGACTCGACCCGCGACGGCGAAGGCGACGGCTCGACCGTGCGAACCGAGCGCGTGCAGACTGCGGAGGACCACGGATTCACCGGCGCGGAACGGTTCGCTCCGCACGTCGTTCGCAACATCGTCGTGCATCCGGTGATGCTCTCACAGCGGCGTCGGGCGATGTCGGTTCCTCGCCACTGGGGGCTTTCTTCGATACGTTGGACGAATGTCGCTCATCGTCGCCGACAGTCTGGTCAAGGAGTTCTCACGCCCCGTCCGGGTGCAGGGTGCGTTCTCGGGTGTGCGGAACCTGTTCACCACGAAGACGATCACGAACCGGGCCGTTGACGGCGTCTCGCTGTCGATCGAGCCGGGCGAGATCGTGGGCTACCTCGGCCCGAACGGCGCCGGGAAGTCGACGACGATCAAGATGCTGACAGGTGTGCTCGTCCCCACGAGTGGCGAGGTCCGAGTGAACGGTGTCGTGCCGTGGAAGGACCGTTCGGCGAACGCACGCACCATCGGTGCGGTGTTCGGGCAACGCACGCAGTTGTGGTTCGACCTGCCGCTCCGAGACTCGTTCGACGTCCTCGCGAAGCTCTACGGCGTCGCCCCGTCGGCGTACAGACGCACGCTCGACGAGTTCGTGGACCTGCTCGACCTCGGGTCCTTCATCGACCGGCCGGTCCGGACGCTCTCCCTCGGACAGCGGATGCGTGGGGACCTCGTCGCGGCGATGCTGCACGAGCCGCCGGTGCTGTACCTCGACGAGCCGACCGTCGGGCTCGACGTGGTCGCCAAGGCACGCATCCGCGAATTCGTCCGGGAGCGCAACCGCACCGCTGGCACGACGGTCATGCTGACCACCCACGACATCGGTGACGTGGAGCAGTTGTGCCGTCGTGTGGTGATCATCGACGACGGTCGGATCCTGTTCGACGGCGACATCGACGCGCTCCGCCGGGCGTACCTGCCACACCGAACCCTGCGCGTCGAACTGTCCGGGCCGGAGCCGCGCGATTGGTGGGTCGAGGGCGTCGAGCGAGCAGGGACGCACGAGCACGGTGATGCGCACCTCCTCGACCTCCGGTACGACCCGACCGAGGTGTCCACCTCGACCGCGATCGCCCGGACCACGGCCGCGCTGCCGATCGCGGACCTCACGGTCCACGAGCCGGAACTCGAGGACGTGATCACCGAGATCTACACGGCACGCTCGGTGCGCCGTGTCGGCTGACGTCCTGGAGGCCCGCGACCGGCCCGCCGGCCCGCTCGCGGTCCGCCTCGCGTTGGTCGGGCAAGGGCTGCGCTCCGTCCTTGTCTTCCGCGCCGATGTCCTCGTCGGCACGGTGAGCACGGTGATGCGGGTCGTCCTCGTGATGCTCGTGTGGAACGCGGTCTACGGCGACCGCACCTCGGTGAGCGGCGTCGACCGTGCCGACGCCGTCGGGTACGCGGTCCTCGGCGCCCTGTTCGCCGTCGTGTTCCAGCCGTGGCAGTTCTCGTCGCTGAACCGACGGGTGCGCGACGGCAATGTGGTGTTCGACATCATGCGGCCGGTCGGGCTGATCACGCAGACCGTCGCCGCGCAGCTCGGCAGCTCCCTCGCCAACGTGCCGAAGGCGATCGTCGGGCTCGCCCTGGCGCTGCTGCTCGGAGCGGTTCCCGCTCCGAGCACCTGGTGGCAGACCCTCGTGTTCGTGCTCAGCGCCGTCCTCGGTCTGGTCATCGCGATCCAGTGCAACCTCATCGTCGGGCTGACCGCGTTCTGGACCACCGACGTCGGCGGCGCCTACATGATCTACAGCATGGCGGCGGCGTTCTGCTCAGGCTCGCTCATCCCGCTGTGGTTCATGCCGGACGGCCTCGCCGCGGTGCTCCGTGTGCTGCCGTTCAGTGCGCAGATCTTCACCCCGCTCTCGATCTGGTTCGACCGGACGCCGGGCTGGAACGTCCTCGGTGAGCTCGCCCTGCAGGCCGGTTGGATCGTCGCGCTCGCGTTCGCCGCCCACCTGGTGTGGTTGCGCGCCCTGCGGAGGACGGTGATCAACGGTGGCTGACATCGGACGCACGGTCGCCCCGGGGACCGCCACCGAGCCTCCCGGCTGGTTCCGCCAGTGGCGGATCCTGCTCGCCGCGGCGTTCCGGCAGTCCCTCATCTACAAGGGCAACCTGATCCTGATGATGGCGGGCAGTGCGGCCCTGCAAGGGACGCAGCTGCTGTTCATCGGCGTCCTGCTCGACCGGTTCGGCGTCATCGCCGGCTGGTCGACGGCGCAGATCGCTTTCCTGTACGGGCTGCGGCTCACTGCACACGGCGTCGGGACGGTGTTCTTCGGACAGCACCTGGCGACCGACATGGTGATCCGCGAGGGCGAGTACGACCGCTTCCTGCTCCGCCCCGTACCACCGCTGATCCAGCTGCTGACCAGGTGGTTCAACCTGGGCACCCTCGGCGACCTGGTGCTCGGGCTTGGGATCCTCGTGGCCGCCATCACGCTCGCGCCGATCGACTGGACGCCCTGGCTGGTCGCACTCACCGTGGCGGCCGCGATCGGTGGCGGTCTGCTCGAGGCCGGGCTGCAGATCGGTCTCGCAGGGCTGTCGTTCCGGCTGGGATCCACCCGTGACCTCAAGGTCAGCGTCGACAACACGCTCACCGACTTCGGGGCCTACCCGCTTCCCGTGTTCGGTCCCGCGGGCGTCTTCGCGCTGACGTTCGCGCTGCCGCTGGCGTTCATCGCGTACCTGCCTGCGACCGTCGTGCTCGGCAAGACCGACGAGCTGCTGGTCCCGACGTGGCTCGCTGACATCGCACCCATGGCCGGGCCGCTGATGCTCGCATTCGGATGGTGGTTCTTCATGCGGCAGTCCCGGCACTACACGAGCCCCGGGGCCTGACGCCCCTTGTAGCCGGGGACGTCCTCCTTCGCTTCGCTCGCTCGCCTGCGAGAGCCTCAGAAGTACATGCGCCCCCGCGCGATGTCGGACTCAGCCTGCCGAAGGGCTTCAGCGACTTCGGGGTCGCTCCCCTCGTACCGCGCCGCCCGAGAGCCGAAGTTGGTGTACCGGTGCATGACGAACCACAGCACGAGGAGCACAGCCAGGACCACGCCGGTTCCGATCCACCACCACATGCGGGCAGCGTAGGTGCGACCGATCGCGGGTGCAACCATTGCGAAGCGCCGTTGACGCTCAGGGGCAAGCCGTCGGCAAGAACGGGGGCTTCCTCCGCCGGCGGTTCCGATCAAGATCGCATCGCCGTCAACGCGGCGTCGATCTCGTCGCCGAGGTACGGCGCGAGTGTCGTCGCGAACGTGTTCGTCAGGTGTGTCTGGTCGCGGTAGACGAGTACGCCGCCGATCACGGCGGGGCAGACCGTGTCGGTGCAGTACGAGTCCGTGAGGTCGACGAGACGGGCAGCGCCGTGCACGCGGTCGACGGCCTCCGCGGATCCGTCGAACCGTGCGAGGGCGTCGGCACGCGAAGAGTCGCAGGCTGGGGTGGTCGGTCCCGACATCTGACCGACGCACGCAACGACATCGGGGCGTGCTGCAGGGTTGTCGCGGAGCGCGATGATCGGGATACCGGCTTCGGCGGCGGCGCTCCATCCTGTGACGAGTCCGTCGACGACCGTCTGCTCGTCCGTGCTCCCCTCCGGCACCACGACCGGGCCGTTACCGCTCGAGTGCGTCACGATCACGCCGTCCAGGTCGGGGTGTGACCGGAGGTGGTCCATGGCGTTCTGCTTCCAGCCGGTGCACGCGTTGACCTGGCGTCTGGACCCCGCCTGCTGCTCGGCAGTCGTCAGGTAGCAGCTCTGGTGACCGGCGACGTCGATGCGCCAGTTGCGCTGCTCCGCGATCCGCGCGTAGGCGTCCACCAGCACGTTGTTGTGCGAGTCACCGATCGCGATGAGGTGCTTCGAGTACCCGGTGGTCGGACCGAGGGAACACACTCGGAACGTGCTCGAGTCGTTCGACCAGCAGGCTGATCGGTTGGCGTCGTCGGCGACCGCGTTCGCTGCGGACGGCACGCGGACGTCGGCGAGGGCTGGGTTCACGCACGGGTCGGCCGAAGCGATCTCCGCCGCGGCTCCGAAGCACGCGACGTTGCCGGAGCCGAGGCGCTCCGCCAGCAGCGCTGTCCGGACCTGCTGGACGTGGAGGGCCGTGAGCGAGGTCGCGCCCAGCGCCACCACGACCAGGGTGCTCAGCACCCCGTAGACCGCAACCCGGCGGGGTCGGAGGCGCCGGACGCGCGCGGAGAACCGGAGCGGCTCCTCGACGAGCAGGGTGGTGGCCGCGCCGAGGGTCAGCGCACCGACGACGATCACGACCTTGTCCAGCGTGGTCGCTTCGTGGCGCGTGACGATCGGCAGGAGGACGATCGCGGGCCAGTGCCAGAGGTAGACGGCGTACGAGATCCGACCGGTGAAACGGACAGGGGCGACATGACCGACCAACTCGAGTCCCGAATGCGAACCGAGAAGCACGACCAGCGTCGCGGACACGACCGGCAGCACCGCCGCGATGCCCGGGAACGGCGTCGCAGCGGTGATGGCGAACAGCGAGACGACCAGCCCGCCGGCACCGACCCAGGCAACGATCGCCCGGGTCGTCCGCGTCCCACTCGACCGCGGCACGCCCAGGGGAATCGTCGCGGCGAGTCCGCCGAGTGCGAACTCCCACGCTCGCGTCGCCGTCGAGAAGTAGGCAATCCCGGACGCGGTCCCGGTCTGCACGATGCTCCACGTCAGCGAGAGCACCACGACGACGCCGAGCACGACGCGGGTCACGACGACCGGGTCGGCTTGTGCTCGGCGTGCGCGGTGCGCGAACCACAGGACCCCGAGCAGCAGCAGGGGCAGCGCGATGTAGAACTGCTCCTCGACCGACAGTGACCAGAAATGCTGGAACGGGGACGCGCCGTTGCCCTCGGCGAGGTAGTCCACCGAATCGGCCGCGAGCTGCCAGTTCTGGACGTAGACGGCCGAGGCGATGAGCTCCCGGCCGTACTGCCCCCAGAGCGCGCTCGGCACCCAGAGGAGGACCGCGACCCCAGTGGCGACGAGCGTGAGGAAGGCGCCGGGGAGCAGTCGTTTCGCACGACGAGCCCAGAACCCGGCGAGAGCGATCCGGCCGGTCGCGGAGACCTCGCGGAGCAGGTGCCCGGTGATCAGGAAGCCCGAGATCACGAAGAAGACATCGACACCGATGAAACCGCCGGGAAGCCTCGTCGGCCACAGGTGGTACAGCAGCACGGCGAGGACCGCGAACGCGCGGAGCCCCTGCACGTCCCACCGCGTGCTGTCCGCCGCAATGCCACGGCCTGTACGGCGCCCTCGCCGAGTCCGCGACGCCACGGTGATCCCAGCCATCACGAGGAGTCTACGAGCTCACACCCGCACATCGGGCTCCGCTTGTGGCAGATGCCGCAGAGCGGAACTGTCGCGCGACCGGGCTCGTCCCCATCGCCGACGGCACTGAGCCCCGACAGAACCTAATCTTGTCGGATGCTCTCCCGACGCGACGCCGCCGTTCGACTCGACATCACCCTCGAGATGGCGACCCACCACGGAATCCCCTCGCGTCTCAGCGAAGCCGAACTCGACGCGATCGAACAGGATCCGCCCGCGTGGCTCGTGCAGTCCCGAGCGAACCGCACGGGTGCCAAGAAGGTCTGGGTCCGCCTCGAGTGCGTCGTCTGCGCGTTCGCCGAAGAAGCGCGGCCGAAGAAGTGGTGGCCGGAGTGGGACTACCTGATGTGCGACTACCACGAGCCGTACCAGGCGCCGGAACCGACCGCGGGGCTCACCCGGCGTGAGGTCGAGGGCATCGGCAGCCGGTTCATCGCCCTCGTCGACGAGCGTCCCTGACTGACAAGCCCACCCCGCCCCTTGGATACGGTCCACCCATGCCCACCGAACGTCGTCGCCTGGTCCTCCCCGGGCAGTACGGGCCCCTGTTCGACGACGGCGGCCCGGCCCTCGTCGTCGAGGCACGCGAGTTCTTCACCGCCCGCCCCGTCCACCGGGCGAAGGCCCACCTCTGGCTGAGCGCCCTGCGCCACCGCGTCCGCGAACTCGGTGACCGTGCCGAGCACGTCCAGGTCGACACCCTCCGCGAAGCGCTGACGGGCCGCGACGACCTCGAGGCGATCGACCCGCCGTTCCGTACCCTCCGCGCGCAGATCCGGCACTGGGGCCGGGACACCGTGATCCTGCCGAGCCGCGGTTTCGTCACCGACGAGGACGAGTTCGCGGAGTGGGCGGCCCAGGGCACGGGTCGGTTCCGCATGGAGGACCACTACGAGCGTGTCCGGCGCCGCGAGGGCTGGTTGCTGCGCGACGGCAAGCCGATCGGCGGGAGGTTCAGCCTCGACGACCAGAACCGCGAGCCGCCGCCGAAGGGTGCGACGACCCTCGGGCTGCCGGAGCCGTGGTGGCCGGACGAGGACGACATCGACGACCAGGTGCGGCACGACCTGGACCGGTGGGAGCGGGACGGCACGGCCCGGTTCGTCGGCCGCGACGACACCCGTCGGTTCGCGGTGACGGCGGACGAGGCCCAGCGTGCGCTCGACGACTTCGTCGCGGTGCGCCTCGGCGACTTCGGGCCGTTCGAGGACGCCACGTTGACGAACGACTGGACGATGGCGCACTCGCTCCTCAGCGTGCCGATGAACCTCGGGGTGCTCGATCCGCGGCAGGCGATCGACGCCGCCCTCGAAGCACACCGCACCGAGGCCGCCCCGCTCGCCAGCGTCGAGGGCTTCGTCCGCCAGGTCGCTGGATGGCGCGACTACGTCTGGCACCTCTACTGGTGGTTCGGCGACGACTACGGCGCATCGGAGAACGCCCTCGGCGCGCACGGACGGCTGCCCGACTGGTGGCGGGAGCTCGACGCTTCCGAGGTCGACGCCGTCTGCGTGCGGACCGCGATCGAGGGCCTGCACGACCACGGCTGGCTGCACCACATCCAGCGCCTCATGGTGCTCGGCAACTGGGCACTGCAGCGCGGCTACGACCCGGTGCACCTGACCGAGTGGTTCACCGACGTGTTCGTCGACGGCACCGACTGGGTGATGCCGGCGAACATCATCGGCATGTCCCAGCACGCCGACGGCGGGATGGTCGCCACGAAGCCGTACACGTCGGGCGGTCGCTACATCGACCGGATGTCGGACCACTGCGGGGGCTGCCGGTTCGACCCGACGAAGCGGGTCGGCGACGACGCGTGCCCGTTCACGGCCGGGTACTGGGCGTTCCTGTCGCGCGTCGAACCGGCGCTCCGCGACAACCACCGGATGGCTCGCCCGCTGCAGCAGATGCGGTCGCTGGCGGACCTCGACGAGGTCGTCGCGCAGGAGGCCCGTCGCACCTTGCCGTGACGTCACCCGGTCCCGATAGGGTCGTGAGCGTGAGCAACGAGGCATTCGACGACCGCTACGAGCTGCGCGAGTTCGCGCCCGGGACGGATGACGAGGGGGCACCGAACGCCGAGACCGGATCGTGGATGCAGGCCGTCGGCCTTGGCTTCCACGAAGCCGATCCGGACGCCGAAGGTGCAGCGCGCATGGCGTCCCACTTCATCGCCGACGAGGAGACCTTCCTGGGCGTCTACGTCCGGAAGCCCTTCCCCGGTTCCGTCGACGAGACCTGGCCCGCAGGCACCTTCACGTGGTTCCGCAAGGCGCTGAGCTGGGGCGACGGGTCGTCCGTCGACACGCAGGCCATCTCCGCGGTCACGGTCCGGCCCACGGAGCGTCGCCGCGGCATCCTGCGCCGGATGATGACGCACGCGCTCGAGCGCGGTGTCGCCGAGGGCTACGCCGTGGCGTCCCTGACCGCGTCCGAAGGCACGATCTACCGCCGCTTCGGCTTCGGCAGCGCGATCCGCGAGCGCGCGGTGCGCGTGCGTCGCGAACGCGCACTCCCCCTCCTCGCCCCGACGTCGGGCTCGGTGTCCGTCGTCACGCCGCAGTGGCTCGCCGACGGCCCCGGCAAGACGGTCTTCGAGCGCTTCCACACCCGCACGCCCGGCTCGATGGTCCGCAACGCGGGCACCTGGCCGGTGGTCTTCGGACTGCTCGGCAACGACGGCCAGAAGGCGAAGGACGTCCGTGCGGCGGTGCACCGTGCCGACGGCACCGACGAGATCGACGGCTACGTCACCTGGCGCGTCAAGGAGGACCGGGGTTCCGACACCGCACTCGAGATCGTCGACCTGGTCTACGCGAACGACCAGGCCTACACGGCGCTGTGGGAGTTCCTGCTGTCGATCGACCTGAACGACGTCGTGAAGTACAACCGCTCGCGGCTCGACGACCCGATCGTCGCGGCCCTCGGCGACAACCGTGCGTACGACGTCGACCACGAAGAGGACCACGTCTGGCTGCGCGTCCTCGACGTGGCCGCGGTGCTCGAGTCGCGGCCGTTCGCCGTCGACGGCTCGCTGACCCTCGCGGTCACCGATGCGCTCGGCCACACGACCGGTACGTACCGGCTGGACGTCCAGGAGGCCCGTGGCAGCGTCACGCGCATCGCCGACGACGCCGACGCGGCCGGTTCCGACGTCCAGCTCGACGTGGCAGAGCTCGGTGCGCTGCTCATCGGGTCGGTCTCGCCCGTCACCCTGGCGGCCGCCGGCCTGGTCCGCGCTGCGGACCCCGCGTCGGTCGAGCTGCTGCGCGCGATGCTCCTGCCCCCGCGGACCCCGCACGGCATCACCTACTTCTGATGGACGTCCAGGACCTGAGCGACGAGGTCGAGGCCGTCTCCGCGTTCTACGCCGAGCGGCACGGCATCGACCGCACCGACGAGTGGTTCGTCCTGAAGCTCGGCGAAGAGGTGGGTGAACTCACGCAGGCGTTCCTCGCGCGCTCGGGTCAGGCTCGGCGCAAGGGCCGCACGGACGACGAGATCGAGCAGGGTTTCCGGGACGAGATCGCGGACGTCCTCGCGCAGGTCCTGCTCATCGCGCGGCACTTCGACGTCCCGCTCGATGCCGCTGTTCGTGAGAAGTGGGCGAAGTGGCACCCCGATCGGCTGGCGGCGGAAGGTTGAGCAGGGCCACGGAGCCGCTGGCACGTGCACGGCAGGTGGTGTCGGCGGTGGCGAGCCGGACACTGCGCCCAGCGCTCGTCGATCGCGTTCAGCTCGACGAGCGGACCATGTCCGCGGTCAGCGCGTTCGACTGGCTGGATGCGGACGGACCCGATGTGGCGCTGCTCGGCCGTACAGCGCAGGATCTGCAGCGTCTGCAGGCGCCGGCCGCGCTCCTGGAGTTCGACCGGATCCACCGGATGCCCGTGAAGGACGACGAGCGGCTCCCGCTGTCGACGCGCATCGTCGAGTTGGTGTTCGAGCGACTCGGATCGTCACGCCCCGTCACCGAGGCGGTACTGAACGCCGCCATCGCGATGTTCTGCGAGGACGTCGCGATCGTCCGACGTGACGCCGTCGACCTCGGTGTGGTCGATCGGACCGACGACGGCTCGTCCTACCGGTACGTGGCGGCGGGCTTCCGCACGGCGTAGCCTCCGCGCCATGAACGACGACGCGGTGGTCGAGTGGCTGCTCGACTCGGACCCGGCGATCCGGTGGCAGGTCGAGCGTGATCTGGTCGGTGCGCCGCCGTCCGTGTGGCAGCAGACCCGGGCGCGGGTCGCGACCGAGGGTCTCGGGGCGGCGATGCTCGCGCACCAGGACCCCGACGGGCAGTGGGCCGGCGGCGCGTACTTCCCGGCGGACTTCGACTTCGACGGTCCCGAGGCGGACGAGCCCGGGCAGCCCTACACGGCGACGACCTGGTCGCTGAACGCCCTGCGCGACTGGGGGCTCGACGCCGCGGTCCTCGGGGACACGGCTGCTCGGCTCGCGACGAACAGCCGCTGGGAGTACGAGGACCTGCCCTACTGGAGCGGCGAGGTCGACTGCTGCATCAACGCCTTCACCCTGGCGAACGGCGCCTGGCTCGGTGCCGACGTCGGGCAGCTGGCGGAGTGGTTCCTCGACCACCAGCTGGACGACGGTGGCTGGAACTGCGAGTGGATCGAGGGGTCGACGGTGTCGTCGTTCCACTCGACCCTCAACGTGATCGAGGGGCTCCTGCAGCACGAGCAGCTGACCGGCGGCACCCACCCCCGCGCGGCGGAACTCCGAGCGGCTCGACTCCGCGGCACCGAGTACCTGCTCGAACGGCGACTGCTGTTCCGGAAGCACGACGGCGAGCTCGTCGGGCCGTGGGCGACCCGGTTCGCGTACCCGCTGCGGTGGATCTACTCGGCGCTGCGGGTCACCGATCACCTGCGGGTTGCTGCGCTGCAGGACGGCACCGCGCCGGACGCCCGGGCAGCCCAGGCGATCGAGGTCGTCCGAGCCGCCCGGAACGACGACGGGACGTGGACCCAGGGGACGCGGCCACCGGGTCGGCAGTGGTTCGAGGTCGACGTCCCCGAGGGCGAGCCGTCGAAGTGGCTCACGCTGTGCGGCACCCGCGTGCTGCGCTGGTGGGACGCCGGCTGAGCTACGCCCGGCGCCGCACCCGCGGGTCGACGAACGCGTAGACCACGTCGACGATCACGTTCGCAGTGACGATCAGCAGCGCCGAGAACAACGTGAAGCCGACGACGACCTGCAGGTCGAGGGTGTGCACGGCGTCGATGAGCAGCGCGCCGAGGCCCTGCATCGAGAACACCTTCTCGGTGATGACCGCACCGCCGAGCAGCGACCCGAGGTCGAGCCCGAACAGCGTCACCACCGGCAGGATCGCGGTGCGCAGTCCGTGCCGCACGACGACCTGTCGCTCGCGCAGGCCCTTGGCTCGAGCGGTCCGGACGAAGTCCTGCGACATCGACTCGAGCATCTCGCCGCGGGTCAGGCGCGCGTAGATCGCGGCGCTGATGAACGCGAGCACGCACCACGGCAGGATCAGGTGGGTGAACCAGCCGACGGGGTCGTCGGTGAACGCGACGTACCCGCTCGTCGGCAGGATGCCGAGCACGAACCCGAACAGCAGGATGCCGAGCAACCCGATCAGGTAGGCCGGCGACGAGACCCCGGCGACCGCGACGGTCATCACGGCCCGGTCGACGAACGTGCCGCGACGGAGCGCCGAGACGGCTCCGCCGAACACCCCGGCGACGAGCCAGAGCACGGCGGCACCGACGGCGATCGACGCGGTGACGGGCAGGCGGGACAGGATCAGGTCGGTGACGCTCTCGTGCAGCTGGAACGAGTACCCGAAGCACGGTGCGGCGCAGGTGATCACGGACGCGCCGCTGCCGAACGTGCGGCCGGTGAAGATCCCCGCCAGGTAGGCGCCGAACTGCACCAGCCACGGCTTGTCGGTGCCCAGGAACGCCTGCACCTCGCGCAGCCGGTCCGGCGTGCAGGGCTTGTCGCAGATCGCCCGCGCGGGGTTCGTCGGCAGCAGCATGAACAGGGCGTAGGTGATCGCGGCGACGACGAGCAGCACGACGGCTGCACCGAGGACGCGGATCGCGATGAAGCGGAAGGTGCTCATCGGCGTGCTCCTCTCGGGTCGAGGGCGTCACGCAGCGCGTCGCCGAGCACGTTGAACGCGAGGGTGATGAGGAACAGTGCCACTCCGGGGAACACGAGGTACATCGGGTCGGTCTGCACCCAACCGACGGCGTCGCCGATGCTGCGGCCCCACGAGGGCGTCGGCGGGGTCACGCCGACCGCCAGGAACGACAGCGCGGCTTCGGCGCCGATCATCGACGGGATCGAGATCGTCGCGTAGACGGTGATCGTCGCCGCCAGGTTCGGCAGCAGCTGGGTGCGGATGACGTGCCACCGGCCAGCGCCCATCGCCGTGGAGGCGACGACGTAGTTCCGACTGACGAGCGACAGTGTCTGGCCGCGGACCACGCGGGCGACGGACGGCCAGCCGAAGAACCCGATGACGAGCACGACCAGGACGGGCTTCGGGAACGACGTCGGCACGATCGCGGTCAGGGCGATCATGAAGACGAGCGACGGGAAGCCGAAGATCACGTCGACCACGCGGGAGAGCACGCGGTCGTACCAGCCGCCGAAGAAGCCGGTGGTGACGCCGACGAGCACCCCGATGACGATCGACAGGAAGGTCGCGGCGAGCCCGATGCCGAGCGACGTCCGGGCACCGTACGTCACGATCGCGAACAGGTCGCGACCGGTCAGCGGCTCGACGCCGAACCAGTGCTCGGCGCTGATCCCCCCGCCGAAGCCCTTCGGCGCCCCGAACGAGTTGAGCGCGTCGATGTCGTACCCGTAGGGATCCTGCCCGGTGACGGCACTGATGAGCGGCGCCGCGACGGCGACCACGAGGAACACGACGATGACGACCGCCGAGGTCACGGCCCAGCGGTCCTGCCGGATGCGGCGCACCACGGCGCGGAAGCCGGTGGTGCGTCCGGACGAGGCCACGGGGCGCTCGACGACGTTGGCGGTCACGAGGACACTCCTTCCCAGGCGCGCCAGGCTTCGCGGCGGGCCGCCTGTCGCACGGGATCGGCGACGGGCGCCGCTGCGAGCAGCATGCGCGTGTAGTCCTGCTGCGGGTCGTCGAGCACGGCGTCCGTGGTCCCCCGCTCGACCACGCGACCGTCGTGCAGGACGACGACCTCGTCAGCGAGCTGCCGGACGACCGCGAGGTCGTGGCTGATGAGGAGCATGCCGAACCCGAACTCGTCCTGCAGCTGCGCGAGCAGGTCGAGCACGGCCGCCTGCACGGTCACATCGAGTGCCGAGGTGGGCTCGTCGGCGATGACGAGCGCCGGACGGAGCGCCAAGGCCCGCGCGACGGCGACGCGCTGGCGCTGCCCGCCGGAGAGCTGGTGCGGGAACCGCTCGGCCCACGACGGGTCGAGCTGCACGGCGGTCAGCAGTTCACGGACGCGTTCCGCACGATCGGCCGCCGAGGCCGTCCCGTGCACGAGCAACGGCTCGGCGATGCTCCAGCCGATGGTCTGCCGTGGGTTGAGCGACGACGCCGGGTCCTGGAAGACGATGCCGACGCGGCTGCGGAGCTCGCGGAGCCGTCGGCCTCTGGCGGTCCGCAGGTCGCTGCCGTCGACCTCGACCGAGCCCTCGACGACGGGCACGAGGCCCGCCAGCGCACGTCCGATGGTCGACTTGCCGGACCCCGACTCCCCCACCAGCCCGACGGTCTCGCCGGCCCGCAGGTCCAGGTCGATGCCCGACACGGTCGGTCCGCCGCGGCGCGAGTACCGCACGGCGACGTCGCGCAGCTGCGCGACCGGCAGCCGGGAGGCGCGACTCGCCTCCGTGAGACTCGCTTCGGTCGGACCGAGACTCGCGTTCGACGACACGGCGTGCGTCCCGGGGGCCGCGTCCTGTCGTCCAGGCCGAGTCTCGGGGCCCGCAGCCGGCGTGGCGGACGTGGGACGGGCCTCCAGGCTGGGGACGGCGGCGAGGAGCTCGCGCGTGTAGTCGGCGGACGGGTGCGCGAAGACCTCGGCCACCGTGCCGTGCTCGACGGGGTCGCCGCGGCGCATCACCAGGAGCTCGTCCGCGACGTCCGCCACCACACCCATGTCGTGCGTGATCAGCAGGACGGCCAAGGAGCGCTCGCGACCGAGTCGGCGGAGCAGGTCGAGGATCCCGGCCTGCACCGTGACGTCCAGGGCGGTCGTCGGCTCGTCGGCGATCAGCGCGACCGGGTCCCCGGCCAGGGCCATCGCGATCATGGCGCGCTGCAGCTGCCCGCCGGACAGTTCGTGCGGGTACGCCTTGCGGATCCGCTCGGGGTCGGTGAGGCCTGCGGCACGCAGCAGCTCGTCGACGCGCGCGGAGACCGCTGCACGATCCAGGTCCGTCGGGTGCGCCCGGATCGCCTCGGCGACCTGCGTGCCGATGGACAGCACCGGCGTGAACGAGTTCATCGGTTCCTGGAACACGACGCCGATGCCGGCGCCGCGAACGGCACGGAGCGTGTCGTCGGAGGCGCCGACGAGTTCCTCGCCGCGGAACCGGACGCTGCCGGAGACCCGCGCTTCGGGCGGCAGCAGACCGAGCACGCTCATGGCGCTGACGGACTTGCCGGAGCCGGACTCGCCCACGAGCGCGAGCACGCGTCCGGGGGTCAGGGTGAAGGAGACGTCACGGACGACGGGCTCCGCGTCGCCGAACGCGACGCGGAGCCCCTCGACCTCGAGCAGCGGCGAACTCACTTCGCGAGCGAGACCTTGAGGTAGTTCGGGTACGCCGGGAAGTCCGCGATCTGGAAGTTCTGCACGTTCGAACCGGCCAGGAACGACTGCTTCGCGTAGGTCAGCGGGACGATCGGCGCGTCGGCCATGATCTTCTTGTCCGCTTCGACCCACAGCTTCTGCGCGTCCTGCTGGTCGACGGTGGCGCTGGCCTTCTTGATCAGGGCGTCCACGTCGGGGTTGCTGTACTTCGAGACGTTGTAGCCGCCGCCACCGATCTGCGACGAGTCGTAGAGCGGCTGGATGTTGGCGTTCGCGCTCGGGAAGTCCGGCTGCCAGCTGAACAGCGCCAGGTCGAAGTCGGTGCCGTCGGTCGTCGCGGTGTAGAACGAGTCCGCGTCGAGCGGCTTCAGCGTGACGGTGATGCCGGCGCGCTTGAGGCCGGACTGCAGCGCCTGCGCCTGGGCGAGGTAGGTCGGGTCGTTCTGGGTCGCCAGGGTCAGCTTGAGGTCGGACACGCCCGCGTCCTTGAGGAGCTGCTTCGCCTTCGCGACGTCACCGTTCGCGCCGGGCTTGTACAGGTCGTAGTCCTCGCGGCCCGCGATGCCCGGCGTGATCAGGGTCGTGGCGTACGAACCGGCGAGCGCGCCGCCCGCAGCGATCCGGTACGACTTCTTGTCGACGGCGTACTGCAGGGCCTGACGGACCTTGAGGTCCTTGAGCGATCCCTTCTGGGTGTTGATCGCCATGTAGTTGATCGGGCCGGCCTTCGACGTGGCGAGGCGGTCCTGGGCGGCGGGGTTGCTCCGCACCTGGTTCAGCTCGGCTGCGCCGAGGTAGCTCGCGCCGAAAGAGTCCTTCGCGTCACCGTTGTCGGCGATCAGCGTCTGCGTGACGGTCGACGGATCCTGGCTCTCCTTGAACACGACCTTCGACGGGCCGGCGGTGCGGACGTCGTCGGTCTTCGCGCTCCACTCCTTGTTCCGGACGAGGGTGATCTGCGAGCCCTGGGTGTTCGACTGCACCTGGTACGGCCCGGACGCGACCGGCTTGCTGTCGTACGCACCCGTGTCCGTGCCGTCGCCGTCGGGAACCGGAGCGAACGCCGGCATCGACACGAGCCACGGCCAGTCGCCGTACGCGGCGTTGAGCTTGAAGACGATGGTCGAGTCGTCAGGCGTCTCGATACTGTCGAGGGTCTTGCCGTCGAACGGGCCCTTGTAGTCCTCGCCACCGACCAGGAGCGACTTGTGGTAGCTCAGGCCACCGGTCAGGGTCGGCGCGAACGAGCGCTCGATGCCCCACTTGATGTCCTTCGTGGTGATCGGCGTGCC
This sequence comes from Curtobacterium sp. PhB142, assembly GCF_004341255.1. NCBI lineage: Bacteria > Bacillati > Actinomycetota > Actinomycetes > Micrococcales > Microbacteriaceae > Curtobacterium > Curtobacterium sp. PhB142. The sequence goes on from NZ_SLUT01000003.1 coordinate 468,335, forward strand.
GTCCTGGAACTTCAGCCCGTCCTTCAGGTGGTACGTCCAGGTCTTGCCGCCGTCGCTCGAGTCGCCGGTGTTCGTCGCCAGGTCCGGCACCACCTTGGCGGCCTTGCCGGGCTCGACGTCCCACGCCGTCAGCCGGCGGAGCACCAGACCCAAGGTGGTGATGTTCAGGTTCTGGCTCGTCGCCGGGTCGAGGTGCACCGCGGTGGCCGTCGTCAGGATGTTGAGCGTGCCGCCCTTGGCCGTGCCGTCACCGTCGTCGGACGAGCTCCCACCCGAGCAGCCGGTCAGGACCAGGGCTGCTGCTGCGGCGACGGCCGCGGTGATCGTCAGGCGGTTCGGGCGTCTCATGACGGTGGTGCTCCTCGTGGGAAGGGTGGTGGCGACCGTGCTGCAGCCGCTGTGGTTGCACGGACCGGGTCGCCGGGCGGCGTCCATCCTGACACCGCGGCGGTCGCCCGTCCGAATCACACGTGCGACAGACGTCGCACGACGAAACAATCCAAGTGCCGCGCGACGTCCGTCTATTCCCGATGGATCTGCACCGAGTCCACCCGAGGGGCGTGGGTCAGCGGTCGAACAGGCCCCCGAGGAAGTCGTTGCCCAGGTTCGAGGCCTGCTCGCCGAGGCCCGACGCCTGCTCACCGAGGCCGCCGAGGAGCTGCTCACCCTCGCCCGCGATCCCCTCGAAGCCGCCGCCGAGGTCGGCCCCGAGGTCGGCCAGTCCGAGGTCGCCGATGCCGGAGGCGATGCCGTCGAAGTCGACGCCGAGGTTCGCGGCCTCGGCCAGCACGGGCCCGGCGGCGGCGCTCAGCACCGCTCCCCCGGCGACCGCGACACCGATGCCGCCGAGCGCCATCGCGCCGGCGCCGACCGCGGCACCGCCGGCGAAGGCGCCACCACGCCCGCGGCCGTTGCCGTTGCCGTTGCCGTTGCTCGAGCCGCCGAGGACGCGGCGGATCAGGCCCGGACGGCGGACCTCGCCGCGGGTCATCGCGCGCGCCATGCCGCCCGCCGAGTCGTCGCGCAGGTGCTCGTGCGGCGGGAGTTCGGAGTTCAGGCGGTTGCGCACCTGCTGCCGCTGCGCCGGGGTGAGGCGGGCGAAGGCGTCGTGGTGGACCTGCTCGAGCTGGTCCGGTGACGAGGTGCGGAGCAGGTAGTCGTACTTCGCCAGGGCGACCTTGTCCGAGTCGGCCGGGCCGTGCTGCTGCGGCTGGCCGTACTGCTGCTGGGGCGCCTGCCCGTACTGCTGCTGGCCGTGCTGCTGCGGCTGGCCGTACTGCTGCTGGGGCCGCTGCTGCGGCTGGCCGTACTGCTGCTGCGGCCGCTGCTGCTGGCTCCGGTCGTCGCCCGTCAGCCGGTCCGCTGCACCGCGGACGACGTCACGCCAGTCGGTCCCGCCAGCGCGCTGCGCTCCGTTGCCGGGCGCACCGTCCCCCTGCCCACGCTTCTGGAGCTGCTTGTCGATGACCTTCGAGGCCATGCCGAGGATGCGGTTGAAGTTCGCCATCCCCCGACCTTTGTGGATGCACATGTGCGCTCCCAGCGACGAACCGGCGGGTCGCCCGCACATCCGGCGGGAAACCGCTGTGAGCAACGACCGGAATGTCACCGGACAGTTCGTCGTAGGCTTGACCCGGTCGCGCCACCGCCGGAGCGCGATCCGGGCGAAAGCACGAAGCCCGGGACTGCGACAACAGTTCCGGGCTTCGATTTGCCTTCCGAGTGGAAAGCCAAGGGATGAACCAACCATCCCGAGTCCAACGCTCGGAACCGATGGTAGCCGAGCACGCTCGGCGACGCATCCCTTGGTCGAAGCTCCTCGTGTCAGCCGGCGACGACACCAGGAGGTCACCGATGTCGAACGACACCGATGATCGGTCCAGGCGTCGGGTGCCCTGGCTGGGGATCGCGAGCTTGCTCGTGACCGTGGTCAGGCTCCTGATCGACCTGTCCCGCAGGGACTGAGGACCCGGGTGTCCCGCATCGCGCTCAACGGTGCGGGACACCTGTCGTCACGCGAGCAGCTGTGCCGCTCGCACGACGAAGGCAGCCGACGCCGCCAACCCGAGGATGACCGCTGCGAGTGATACTCCGAACCCGGTGATCCGTTGCCCGGTGAGCTGCCCGGCGCGTGCCAGACCGATCGCGCCGAAGACGATCCCCAGGATCCCGGGGATCGCGAACACGTTGACGATGAACCCGAGCAGCGCGAGGACCAGCCCGGCGTACCCGAACGGATTCGCTGCACGGGTCGCCCGGTCCTTGGCGATCCGGGCCTTCCGCCCTCGGAGCGGTTGCTCGGTGACGGCCGCGCGGTACTCCGACGGCGCGGGCGGACGCGGTGCCGGCTCCCACTGTGGCGCGGGGACAGCTACAGCAGGTTGGGGTGCGAGTGCTCCCCAACGTGCTCCGTCCCACCACCGTGTGCGGTTCGAGTCTTGCGGGTCCGGGTACCACCCGGCGATCGGCAGCGTCACTGTGCTCCCCTCCGTTGCCTCCGAGGAGGCTACGGAACCGGTGTCGTCACGCGCACGCCCCAGTCGTGGTGCCACGCGGCACGCCCCGTCAGGACAGGACGCGCGCCAGGTACGCGTTGCGGAACCGGCCCGTGGGGTCGACATCGCGGGCGACCGCAGCGAAGTCCGACAGCCGCGGGTACGCCTCGTGCAGGCGCTCGACGCTCACGCCGGACACCTTGCCCCAGTGCGGCCGCGGGTCGAAGGGCGCGAGCGCTTCCTCGATCCGCGTCACCGCGGCCGCCACGGCTGCGGCGTCCCGGCGGAACGTGAAGTGGATGCCGACCGACTGCCGACCGGACGACGGCGCGAGCCAGGCGGTGTCGGGCGCGATCGTACGGATCTCGGCGGCGATGAGGATCGGCGCGAACACCGACTCGAGCGGACGGAGGGCCTCGAGCGCGGACACTGCCGACGCTGCCGGGATCAAGTACTCGGCCTGGATCTCGGCACCGGTCGACGGCGTGAACGAGGACCGGAAGTGCGGCAGCCGCTCGGCCCATGGCCCGGGGACGCCGCCCTGCTCGGTGACGCCGGCGGGGTCGTTCTCCCCCGGGTGCACGGGGCCGGTGGCGGGCCGCGCTCCGAGGGCGATGAGGTCGACGGTGGGCGAGGGCTCGTCCACGCGGTGCTTCACCCAGACCTGCCGGGCACCGCGGTCGTCGAACGAGGTGAACATCGACACCGAGTAGGCGTCGGACATGACCTGGTCGAAGTGCTCGGAGACGGCGTCCCACGGCAGGTCGAGGTGCACCGTCGTGGCGACCTCGAACGTCGGCTCGATCGCGAGCTCCACCGTGGTGACGACGCCGAGCGCACCGATGGCGACCCGGTGGGCGTCGAGGGCCCCGTCCGGCGAGGACGCATCGACGTGCTCGATCGCGCCGGAAGCGCGGACGACGTCGAGCCCGACCACCGCCTGCGCGAGCGACGGGTTGCGGACGCCGGAGCCGTGCGTGCCAGTGGCGACGGCCCCGGCCGTGGAGATGTGCGGCAGGGACGCGAGGTTCCCGAGTGCCCAGCCACGGGCCTCCAGACCGGCCGCGACCTGACTGTGCGTCATGCCGGCGGCGACGCGGACCACGCGCCGCGACGTGTCGATGTCGAGCACCGGTGGCAGGTCCTGCAACGACACCTGCACGGCGTCGGTGTCGGCGATCGTGTTGAAGGAGTGCCGTGAGCCGAGCGCCGTCAGGCGCGGGGTCGACGCGACCAGTTCCTGCAACGCGGCCACCGACGTCGGACGCGCCAGACCGGACGCCCGGTAGGTGACGTTGCCCGCCCAGTTCGTCCGCGTGCGCTGCTCTGCGATCACGTCGCTCATCGTACGGTCCGCGTCCCTCAGAAGCCGCGGTCGAGACGGTGCCACGTCTGCTGGAGACGCAGCTCGTCGCGGAAGCCGCGGGCGGTGGTGTGCTCGTCGATGACCAGGAACTCGGTGCCGACCATGGTCGCCAGGTCCTCGACCACCTGCAGACCGACGGCCGTCGTCATCACGGTGTGGTGGGCGGCGCCCGCGGTGAGCCAGGCCTCGGCGGCGACGGGGAACGACGGGCGCGGCTCCCAGACGGCACGGCCGACAGGGAGCTTCGGCAGGGCCTCGGTCGGCGGCACGACGTCGACGACGTTCGCGGTCAGGCGGAAGCCGTCGCGGGTGTCGGAGAGCGCGACCACCACGGCCTCGCCGGAGTCGGCGGTGAAGACCAGGCGGACCGGGTCGTCCTTGCCGCCGATGCCGAGCGGGTGGATCTCCAGCGTCGGCTTCGTGGTGGTGAGCGTGGGCGAGACCTCGAGCATGTGGGCACCGAGGATCTTCTCGGCACCCGGGGTGAGGTCGTAGGTGTAGTCCTCCATCAGGCTCGCACCACCGGGCAGTCCGGCGCCGGCGACGTTCATCGCACGGACCAGGACGGCCGTCTTCCAGTCGCCCTCGGCGCCGAAGCCGTAGCCGTCCGCCATCAGGCGCTGGACCGCGAGGCCGGGCAGCTGCTTGAGCGTGCCGAGGTCCTCGAAGTTGGTCGTGAAGGCGGCGGAGCCGTTCTGCGCCAGCAGGGTGCGGAGGCCGATCTCGATGGCGGCGCCGTCGCGGAGCGCCGCGTGTCGTTCGCCGCCGGCGCTGCGGAGTGACGGGTCCACGTCGTAGTCGCGCTCGTAGGTCGCCACGAGCGCGTCGATCTCTTGGTCCGACGCGGCGGACACGGCCGCTGCCAGCTCGTTCACCGCCCAGGTGTTCACCTGCACGCCGAGCTCGATCTCGGCCTCGGTCTTGTCGCCCTCGGTGACGGCGACGTAGCGCATGTTGTCGCCGAAGCGGGTGAGCTTCAGCTCACGGACGGCTGCGGCACCGGCTGCGGCACGGGTCCAGTTCGACACCCGCTGCTGCACCCGGGGGTCCGAGACGTGCCCGACGGCGGTGGCGTGCCGGACACCGAGGCGTGCCAGGGCGTAGCCGAACTCACGGTCGCCGTGCGCGGCCTGGTTGAGGTTCATGAAGTCGAAGTCGATGTCCGCCCACGGCAGCGTGACGTTCGCCTGCGTGTGCAGGTGCATCAGCGGCTTCGTCAGCGCCTGCAGGCCGCCGATCCACATCTTCGCGGGGCTGAAGGTGTGCATCCAGGTGGTGACGCCGATGACCTTGTCGTCGGCGCTGGCCTCGATCAGGGCGCGCCGGATGCCGTCGGCGCCCTTCAGGACCGGCTTCCAGACGAGCTTGATCGGCAGGGCGCCGGCCAGTTCGGCGTGCACGGCCTTGCTCTGCTCCTCGACCTGGCGCAGCGTCTCCTCGCCGTACAGCCCCTGGGAGCCGGTGAGGAACCAGACCTCGTAGCCGTCGAGCGTGGCCTGGGGGTCGACGGTGGTCTCCTGCGTCATTGCATGGCTCCTTCGGGGTTCTGTCCGTAGACGTTCTGGTAGCGATCGAAGAGTCGATCGATGTCTGCTTGCGCGATCGGGACCACGTCCCCGCCCTGCTTCGCGATGTGCACGGTGCGGGCGACGTCCTCGCACATCACGGCGGCCTTGACGGCGTCCTTCGCGTCCTTGCCGATCGTGAAGACGCCGTGGTTCTGCATGAGGACCGCGCGGGATCGGTGGCCGGTCAGCGTCTCGACGATGCCGTGGCCGATGGAGTCGTCACCGATGATCGCGAACGGCCCGACGGGGATCGGCCCGCCGAACTCGTCGGCCATCGCGGTGATCACGCACGGGATGGGTTCCGCTCGTGCGGCCCATGCCGTCGCGTACGTCGAGTGGGTGTGCACGACACCGCCGACCTCGGGCATGTTCCGGTAGACGTGGGCGTGCGCGGCGGTGTCGGAGGACGGGCCGTGCGCGTTGCCCCAACCGTCGGCCGGCTCGCCGTCGAGGGTGCAGACGACCTGGTTCTCGGGGGTCAGGTCGTCGCTCGAGACGCCGCTCGGCTTGATGACGAACAGGTCGGTGCCGGGCACGCGCTCGGAGACGTTGCCGCCGGTCCAGATCACCAGGCCGTAGCGGACGAGTTCGCCGTGCAGGCGGGCGACGCGTTCCCGGGTGGTCGCGACGGCCCGCTGGGTGTCGGGGTCGGTTGCGCTGGTCATCTGGTCACTTCCTGCTCTGCCGGGAGGCGCGGCTCGGCTCCCGCCGTCCCCTCGCCTCGGGTCGTGGTCGCGTCGGCGCCGGGGGCGGTTGCCGCACCGGTTCCGGTCGCGTCTGGTCGGGTCGCCGCTGCCGCCACGGCCTGGACGGGCAGGGCAGCGCGGTACCGGCCGAGGTACGTCTGGAAGCCGTCGACGTCGCGGGGCTCGGGTTCGGCGACGTGCACGGCGTCGCCGCCGAAGACGGTGTCCGACAGGAAGTCGGCGAGCTGTTGGTCGGTGTGCTCGAGGTAGGCGGCCAGGACGGCGATGCCCCACGCTCCGCCCTCGCCCGCGGTCTCCTCGAGGGCGATCGGCACCCGCAGTGCCGCGGCGAGCAGTCGCTGCGGGGCACCCGGCGTGCGGAAGAGCCCGCCGTGTGCAGTCATCCGGTCGACCTGCACCTGCTCGCCGTGCAGCACGTCCATGCCGATCGCCAGGGTGGCGAACGCGCCGTGCACCTCGGAGCGGACCAGGTTGCCCAGGGTGAAGCGGGCGTCGGGGGTGCGGAGCAGCAGGGGCCGGCCGTCCTCGACGTGGGTGACGGGTTCACCGGCCAGGTAGTTGAACGAGAGCAGGCCGCCGGCGTCGGGGTCGGTGCTGTCCGCGATCGATTCGGTGAGCAGTGTCGCGTAGACGGTGTCGACGTCGAGGGGCTGCCCGGCCGCTTCGGCGAACCGTCCGAAGACCTTCGCCCAGCTCGCGATCTCGCTCGCGCCGTTGTTGCAGTGCACCATCGCCACGGCGTCGCCCGCCGGGGTGGTCACGACGTCGAGTTCCTCGTGCGGGGTGCTGAGCGGGTGCTCGAGGACCACCATCGCGAAGATGCTCGTGCCGACGCTGACGTTGCCGGTGCGGGGTGCGACGGCGTTCGTCGCGACCATGCCGGTGCCGGCGTCACCCTCGGGCGGGCAGAGCGGCGCGCCGGGTTCGAGCGTGCCGGTGGGATCGAGCCACGCGGCGCCCTCGGCGGTCAGCTCACCGGCTTCGGCGCCGGCGACGAGGACCTCGGGCAGCAGGGACCGCAGGTCCGGCACACCGATCAGGTCCTGCGCGGTGGCGAGCATGGCATGGTCGAAGTCCTTCGCGCCCGGGTCTCCCGGGCCGCTGTCGACGGGTCCGCCCTCGATCGGGAACACACCAGAGGCATCCCCGACGCCGAGCACGTTGCGTCCGGTGAGTCGTCGGTGCACGTAGCCCGCGAGCGTCGTGATGCCCGCGACCTCGGCCACGTGCGTCTCCTCGTCGAGGACCGCCTGGTACAGGTGTGCGATCGACCAGCGGAGTGGCACGTTGAAGGCCAGTGCCTCGCTGAGCTGTTCGGCTGCGGGCCCGGTCGAGGTGTTCCGCCAGGTCCGGAACGGCACGAGCAGGTCGCCCGCGGCGTCGAACGCCAGGTAGCCGTGCATCATCGCGCTCACGCCGACCGCGCGGAACGTGGTCGGACGCACGCCGAACTGCGCTTCGACGTCGGCGACGAGCGCGGCGTACGCGGCTCGGAGACCGGTCTCGACGGCGTCGAGCGAGTAGGTCCAGCGGCCGTCGACGAACTCGTTCTCCCACTCGTGGGAGCCGGCGGCGATGGGGACGAGGTCCTCGTCCACCAGGCATGCCTTGATGCGGGTGGAGCCGAGCTCGATCCCGAGTGTCGTGCGGCCGTTCGCGACCTGCTGGGTGGGGTCGTCGCCCATGCGTTCCTCCAGAACTCCGTCGTCCTCCGTGAGCGCTCACATCCTGGCACGTGAGCGCTCACTCTCGCAACGTCCGGGCGCGCCGCCCGCTCGGCTGCCCCACCAGTCGAGACACCCCGCTCAGTTCTCCCGGCCGGTCACGAACTGTCGTCCGGAGCAACTACAGCCGACCGTTCCTGACCGGTCGACGTCCTACGCACGACAGGTCGTGACCGCGCGACGAACGAGGGCGACGACAACGTGCGACCCATCGGCGCCCCACACCCGCGCACGTCCCGACCACCCAGCGCCCCGCACTCGCGCACGTCCCGACCACCCACCGCCCCGCACTCGCGCGTGTCCTGACCACCCGCTGCCCTGCACCCGCGCATGTCCTGACCACCCGCCGCCCTGCACCCGCGCATGCCGGCTCGCCGGACCGTGCCACTCCGAACGGCCGCGCCCGGTGCGGTCACGACACCCCGCTGCCTCCCCGCGGCGCGGTCACGAACTGTCAGCTGGAGGCACCCCGGGCGCCGGTTCGTGACCACTCGGGCATGGAGGACGGGGTGTCGTGACCGCTCAGTGCAGACCGCAACGCGAACCGCAACGCGAACCGGACCCGGCACCGGCATCGGCGCGCCGGACCACGACCGCCCTACGCGCCGGCGGTGCTCTCGCGGATCACGAGGGACGGGGTGACCGTCGCCGAGGCCGCCGCACCACCGTCGATCAGGCCGAGCAACGCCTGCCCGGCCACGCGCCCGAGCTCCTCGAGCCGCAGGTCCACCGTCGTCAGTGGCGGCCTCGAGGCGAGCGCCATCACGTCCCAGTCGTCGTACCCGGCGACGGCGACGTCCCCGGGGACCGATCGCCCGAGCTCCCGGAGCCGATCGCACACGCCACGGGCGATCTGGTCGCTGCCGCACACGATCGCGTCGACGTCGGGAGACTGCCGCGCGAGCACGTCGACGGCCTGGCGCCCCCACCGCTCCGACCACTCGCCGAACAGTGGCGGGGTCACCAGCTTCGAACCGAGCACCGACGTCGCGCCGGACACACGACGCACCGCCGACTGGTGGCGCGCCGGCCCGGTCACGATGGCGACCCGTGAGCGCCCGAGCGTCAGCACGTGCGAGGCGACGAGCGCGGACCCGGCCGAGTCGTCGAGGGTGATCGACACGTCGTCGGCCGAGGTCGACGGGGTGAACGCGTACACGACCGGGATCGCCACGTCGATCGGCGGTCGCGGGTCGGCGGACCGTCCGGTCACGATGATGCCGTCGACGCCGCGGGCTGCGAGGGAGCGGAGGTAGTGGGCCTCGCGGACGTGGTCGTCGCGGGTGTCGCAGAGCAGGACCGCCATCTGCCCGGCGGACAGGGCGTCCTCGGCGCCGAGGAGCACCGGGATCGAGAACCGACCGAAGGAGTCGGTGGTGATCATGCCGACCGTGTAGGTCCGGCCGGAGGACAGCGCGCGGGCCCGGGCGTCGCCGACGAACCCGAGCTTCTCGGCGGCGTCCTTGACCCGTGCCCGGGTGGAGTCGCGGAGCTGTCCGGTGCCGTTGAGCGCCTTCGACGCCGTGCCGATCGACACCCCGGCGAGCGCGGCGACGTCGGTGATCCGGACGGGCTGCGTGCTGCGGTCGGCACCGGTGCGCTCAAGGGTCACGGCAAGTTCCTTTCCGGATCGCGGGACGTGACGATGAGCATACGCAGAAAAACGCCCAGAACTCTTGCGCACCCCAGGTCGGTGTCGTACTGTCCACCGCAGAAACCGTTTTCCGAAACGCTGCACCAACGGCGGACACCGGGACGGTCCCAGTCACATCGCAAGGAGGCGACATGACCACCACGCTCGCGACCGACAGCCGTGCGCACACCGCGACCCCGGTCCTCCCGACCGCCGACGCGCACCTCACGCTCCGGCCCCTGCCGACGGGCGACGCCCGGATAACCGGCGGCTTCTGGGCACTCCGGCAGGAGCGCAACGGCCGTGACGCGGTCCGCGGCGGGTACGCCCTGCTCGAGACCGCCGGCAACTTCCGGAACCTGCGCATCGCCGCCGGGCTCGAGGAGGGCGAGGCCACCGGCCCGATCTTCATGGACTCGGACGTGACGAAGTGGCTCGAGGCGGTGGCGTGGGAGTACGGCCGCGCCCCGTCCGAGGACCTGCTCGAACTGCAGCGCGAGGTCACCGCCCTGTACGCCCAGGCGCAGGCCGACGACGGCTACCTCGACTCCGTGCAGCAGATCCGGGGGAAGGGCGAGCGGTACACGGACCTCAAGTGGAGCCACGAGATGTACTGCGCCGGCCACCTGTACCAGGCGGCCGTGGCGCAGCACCGTGCGACGGGCGACACCGGCCTGCTCGAGGTCGCGATCAAGAACGCCGACCACCTGGTCCGCACGTTCGGCGACGGGACCGCACCGGACGCCACGCCGAAGACCCGCGACGTCGACGGTCACCCCGTCGTCGAGATGGGCCTCGTCGAGCTGTACCGCGAGACCGGCAACCGCGAGTACCTCGACCTGGCGCACTGGTTCGTCGACGCCCGCGGCACGGGCATCATCGAGCGCGCCGGCGGCGAGCCGACGTACTTCTCCGACCGGGTGCCGAGCCGACAGGCCACGACCGTCGAGGGCCACGCCGTCCGCGCCGTGTACCTGGCAGCCGGCGCCGTCGACGTCGCGATCGAGACCGGCGACACCGAGCTGCTGGCCGCGAGCGAGACGCAGTTCGCGGACATGATGGCGACGAAGGCGTTCATCACCGGCGGCCTCGGGGCGCGCTGGGACTGGGAGGCGTTCGGCGACCCCTACGAGCTGCCGACCGACCGCGGCTACGCCGAGACCTGCGCGGCCATCGGCGGCGTGCAGTGGGCGTGGCGCCTGCTGCTCGCCACCGGCAAGCCGGTCTACGCCGACGCGAGCGAGCGCCTGCTGTACAACGCGTTCCTGGCCGGCGTGAGCCTGGCGGGCACCGAGTACTTCTACGTGAACCCCCTGCAACAGCGGGACCACGCACACCAGGACGAGAACCGCTCCCCCGCTCACGGGCGCCGCGGCTGGTTCGACTGCGCCTGTTGCCCGCCGAACATCATGCGCACGTTCGCGAGCCTGGACGGCTACCTGGCGACCGCGACCGACGGCGGCCTGCAGATCCACCAGTACGCGACGGCGGACCTCGGGCCGGTGTCGGTCGAGACCGGCTACCCGCACGACGGCCGCGTGGTCGTCACGGTCACCGAGGACGGCCCGCTCGCCCTCGGCTTACGGATCCCGGTCTGGTCGGACACGACGACGGTGCAGGGACCGGACGGTACGGCGCACCCGGAGCCGGGCACGCTGCACGTCGTCGACCGGCACTGGAGCGCCGGGGACACCGTCGAGCTCGTCTTCGACACGACGCCGCACCGGTACGTGGCTGACACCCGCATCGACGCCTCACGCGGTCAGGTCGCCATCGAGCGCGGCCCCCTCGTGTACGCCGTGGAGCAGGCGGACCAGCAGGGCTTCACGGTCGACGACCTGACGGTCGACGCGGTCGCACCGATCACCGAGGAACGTCGCGACGACCTGCTCGACGGCATCGTCACGCTGCGCGTGCCCGGACACGCCCCGGCCGGACACGAGCAGGCATCGTGGCCGTACCAGCGGCTGGACGCGACCCGGTCTGGAGGAGCGGATCACGCCGTGGACGCGACCAGCGTCGACGACGCGGCCGGCTCGCAGGGCGCCACCACGGACCTCCCGGCCGTCACCGCGACCGCGGTTCCCTACTACGCCTGGGCGAACCGGGGCGCGGCGCCGATGCGCGTGTGGCTCCCGCTGGCGCGGTGACGTGATGGACCGCAGAGCGTTCCTGGTCGGCGGTGTCGCCGGCGGCGCAGCACTCGCCCTGGCAGGGTGCTCCGGCACCCTGCCCAAGGTCGACGCGAAGGTGGCGAGCTTCGGGATGGACGCGACCGGCACCGTGCACGTCTGGTGCCGGTCCGCGACCCAGGCCGGACTGACCTCGGCCGTGGCCGGGTTCAACAAGGCGAACCCGAAGCTGCAGGTCGAGCTGACCCCGGTGCCGGACGGTCAGTACGTGACGAAGCTCGCGACGGCCATCCGCGGTGGTGAACCGCCGGACGTCGTGGACATCGACGACATCAACTCGCAGCTGTTCATCTTCCGCGAGGCGTTCGCCGACCTGACCGACGTGGTGAAGGGCCTCGACTACTTCGACGCGATCTCACCGGGCCACCTGCGACTGCTCGAGTACCGCGACCGGTACTACGGGCTGCCCTACCTGGCGGACAACTCGCAGCTGTTCGTCAACACCGAGCTGTTCGACCGGGCCGGGCTCGACGTCGAGGAGTCGACGAAGGACCTCTCCACGCTGCTCGACGCGGCGAAGGCCATCCGGAAGCTCGACGACGACGTCTACGGGTGGTCGATCTCCGGCAACGCCGCCGGCATCATCGGCTTCGTCACGCAGCCGCACGTCTGGGCGACCGGTGTCGACATGATGTCCGGCGAGGTCGGCTCCCAGACGGCGAACATCACCGGCAATGAGGCACTGGAGCGGATGCTCGAGTTCTACCGACAGCTCTGGAAGGACGGCGCGCTGTCGAAGGCGACCTACTCGGACGCCGGCACCACCTGGGGCGCGGACTTCCGGGCCGGCAAGGTGGGGATCTTCCCGACCTCGTACGGCGCCACCGTGCCCGCGGCCACCAAGGCCATGCGGGCGAAGATGCAGACGGTGCTCATCCCGTCGTGGGACGGCCAGCGGTCGTTCTTCGACGGCGGCGACAACATGTGCATCCCGAACGGGGCGGCGAACCCGTCCGGCGGCTGGGCGTTCATGCAGTACGCGAACGGCCTGCAGCAACAGCAGGCGCTGCCCGACGGCGGGTACTTCCCCACCCGCTCCGACGCCGCGACGCCCGAGTACCGGAAGCGGTTCCCACTGGCATTCGGCCCGCTCGACGCCATCGACAAGGGCTACGCGCCGCAGACCCTGGCGTACAACCTGCTCAACAACCAGCCGTCGTCACCGTACTTCGCGATGTTCCGCGAGGCCGTGTTCGGCTCGGGCACCGCTGCCGCGATGAAGACGGCGCAGGCGGACTACACCCGCATCCTCGACCAGGTCCAGGCCTGACCGTCGCTCGCTCGCCTGTTCGCTCGTTCGTTCGCTCGTTGCACAGAGAGGTGCAGACATGACCACCATCTCCAACCGACGGACCGGCGCCGGCCGCCCGACCGTCGGCCGCGGCGCCGGCCGCCCGGGCCGCTCGGGCCGCTCGGGCCGCTCGGGTCCGTCCCGCGGGTCGCTCACGCACCCGCCGCGCGCCGGCGCCGTGCTCGTCACCCCGGCGATCGTCTTCGTCGCGGTGTTCGTCCTCGCCCCGCTCGTGTTCGCGCTCTACATCTCGTTCACGAACTGGCCCCTGATCGGCCCGTACCGGTTCATCGGGCTGCAGAACTACCTGACGCTGTTCCAGGACCCGACGTTCGTGCACGCCATCGGGTACACGCTGCTGTACACCGCGATCGTGACGGTGCCGATCCTGGTGCTCGGCTACTTCCTGGCCGTGCTCATCCGGGCACGGCGACGGGGCAGCACCCTGCTGCGGACGGTGTTCTTCCTGCCGTACGTCGTCGGCCTGACCACGCTGTCGTTCATGCTCGTGCTCGAGGCGCAGCCGAACTCCGGAGCCGTCAACATGGTGCTCCGCTGGCTCGGCATCACCGACGGCAGCACCGCCTGGCTCGTCAACGGCCCCCTCGCCACGCTGCTCATCTGCGTGCTCGTGGTCTGGGCGGTGTCCGGCCTGACGATGGTGCTCCTGATGTCGGCCATGCAGGGCATCCCCGACGAGGTGTACGAGTCGGCGCAGCTCGAGGGCGCGTCCTGGTGGCAGACCGAACGGCTCATCACCCTGCCGATGATCCGGTCGACCATCGCCCTCAGCGCCATCATCTCGGTGATCGGCTCGCTGCTCGCGTTCAACCAGTTCTACATCCTGACCCAGGGCGGGCCGGGGACCGAGACCACGACGATCGTCAACGCGATCTACAACCGTGGCTTCGTCAACCTGCAGCTCGGCGCCGCGACCGCCGAGTCGATCGCCCTGGTCGTCGTCATCGCCGCCGTCACGGTGTTCCAGTTCTGGGCACTGCGAGAGAAGGACTGAGCCATGAGCACCACGACCTCCCGTGCCGGACTCGCGGCGCCGGACCTGTCCACCCGCACGCTGACCACCACCGGCGACGGACGCCGCCGGCGCCACCACCAGGGCAGCGTCCGGCACCCCCGCGACACCGCTGTCAAGCGCACCCTGTACGTGATCGCCGGCGTCGGGTCGGTGCTCGTCTTCGGTGTCCCGCTGCTGTGGTCGATCCTGCGGGCCTTCCAGTCCGAGGCCGTCATCACGCAGGCCGCCGACCCCGCGACCTTCTTCCAGCTCGGCTGGCAGAACTTCGCGGCCGTCTTCAGCTCGTCGTCGCACCTGCTGACCGGCGTGTTCAACTCGTTGATCGTGTCGATCGCCACGGCGGTGCTGACCGCGGTGATCGCGACGATGGCCGGGTACGGGTTCGCCCGCTTCCGGTTCCGCGGGTCGGGCATCGTGTTCGGTCTGGTGCTGCTGACGATGATGGTGCCGTTCCAGGCGATCCTCACCCCGCTGTACCTCGAGATGAACGCCATGAAACTCACGAACTCGCTGCTCGGGCTCGTGCTGTTCTACACGACGGTGAACCTGCCGTTCGGGGTGTTCGTGATGCGGAACGCGTTCGAGTCGATCCCGACCGAGCTCGAGGACTCGGCGTTCGTCGACGGGGCCTCACGCTTCCGGGTCGTCGTGTCGGTGCTGCGCCCGCTCCTGCTGCCCGGGGCCGCGACCGCTGCGCTGTACGCGTTCCTGGCGTCGTGGACCGAGTTCCTCGGGGCGCTGACGTTCCTGACGAAGGACTCGCTCTACACGCTGCCGGTGGCGCTGCTCAACTTGCAGACCGGGGCGTACGGGCAGGTGTCGTACGGCAACCTCGTCGCCGGGTCGGTGGTGGCGATGATCCCGTGCATCGCGCTGTACGTCGGACTGCAGCGGTTCTACGTCGCAGGCCTGTCGTCGGGCGCGCTGAAGGGCTGACGGTCGGGTCGGCCCGGCGGGTGCGAGGAAGGCACGGCCCGGCACCGTGCGCGGTTGTCCGGCGGGTGCGAGGTAGGCACGGCCTCGCACCGTGCGCGGTTGTCCGGCGGGTGCGAGGCGGGCACGCCCCCGCACCGTGCGTACCTGTCCGGCCGGTGCGAGGTTGCTCGCTCGGTGAGGGGCTGTAGCGCCGCACCGAGCGACCAACCTCGCACCGGATGGGCAAGGCGGCACGGTGCGCCGCTGCCCCGCGCACGGCAGAACGTCGCCCCGGCCGGAGAACCCCGCACCGCGCGAGCTACGCGCGAGCTACGCCGACCGGCGCACCACGAGCTCGGGGGCCAGCAGCGTCTCGTCGCGCGGCTCGCCCTCGACCAGGGCCCGCACGGTGTCGAGCACCCGCTCCCCCATCGCCCGGAAGTCCTGCCGCACCGTGGTCAGCGGCGGGGTGAAGTGCGCGGCCTCGGGGACGTCGTCGAACCCGACCACCGCGATGTCGTCGGGCACGCGCAGGCCCTCGTCGGCGAAGGCGTGGAGCACCCCGAGCGCCATCTGGTCGTTGCCGGCGAACACCGCGTCGACGGCCGTCACGTCGATGTGCCGTGCAGCCGCGAACCCGCTCCCCGGGGTCCAGTCGCCGTCGAGCACGACGGGCTCGAGGCCGGCGTCCTGCATGATCCGGACGTACGTGGCACGGCGCACCTCGGACTCCTGCGACACCGGTGGTCCGGCGATGTGCACGATCCGCCGGTACCCGCGCCCGAACAGGTGTTCCATCACGAGCGACGTCCCGGCGGCCTGGTCGATCGCGACCGCGGCAACGGTCGACGCCGCGGGGGTCCGCACGGCGTCGCGCTGCACGGCGTTCGACACGACGACCGGCACGGTGACCGGCACGGTGAGCGATCCGAGGGCGTCGAGCACCCGGTTGTCCGCGGCGACGAGCACGATCGCGGCGACGTCCTGCGCGAGCAGCGTCGTGAGTGCACCGGACAGGTCGGACGGCGTCGGGTCCTCGGGCAGGGTGGAGAGCAGCACGTGGTACCCGGCCGACCGGGCCGCACGTTCGAAACCGATCGCGGTGCTCGACGGACCGTACAGCGCGTCGCCGGCAGTGATGATGCCGAGCGCGCGGCTCCGCCCCCCGGCGAGTGCGCGGGCGGCGGCGCGGGGCCGGTAGCCGAGGTCGTGGACAGCGTCGGTGACCTGCGTGCGGAAGGCGTCGCGGACCGTCGGGTCGCCGTTGATGACGCGCGAGACGGTCTGGTGGGAGACGCCCGCGCGCTCGGCGACGTCGAAGATCGTCGGAGCCTTCCGGCGTTTGCCGCCCGTGCCCCCTGGGGCGGTCGTGGTCGTCACGAGGCCCACCGTACCGCGCAGTCCGGCCCGCGCGGCAAGATCGCGAAACGGTCACGCCGAGTTGACACCCCGTTACGAAAGCCCCAGTATGTGAGCGCTCACACGAGCACATCCCTCGGGGCACAGCAGCCCCGGCACCTGAGCGCGTCGAGGACGACGCGAGAGGAACAGAGGTACTTCGATGACGAAGCGCAGAATCATCGCGGGCGTTGCAGCCCTCGGCATCGCGATCGCACTCGCCGGCTGCTCGGCCGGTGGCCGCGCGTCCACCGACGGCGGCGGCAGCAGCAACGACAACAAGGGCGCCCTCGTCGGCGTCGCCATGCCGACCAAGGTGTCGGAACGGTGGATCAAGGACGGCGACGCCGTCAAGAGCGACCTCGAGAAGGCCGGCTACAAGGTCGACCTCGAGTACGGCGACAACAAGGTCCAGCAGCAGGCCCAGCAGGTCAGCAACATGATCACGAAGGGCGCGAAGGTCCTCATCATCGCGTCGATCGACGGCGGAGCCCTCTCCGACCAGCTCGACGCCGCCGCCAAGGCCGGCATCAAGGTGATCTCCTACGACCGCCTGCTGACGGGCAACAAGAACGTCGACTACTACGTGTCGTTCGACAACGAGAAGGTCGGCGTCGACCAGGCGACGAGCCTGCTCACCGGCCTCGGCGTCCTCGACGACAAGGGCGAGAAGACCGGCGAGAAGGGCCCGTTCAACATCGAGGTCTTCGCCGGCTCGCTCGACGACAACAACGCCAGCTTCTTCTTCAACGGCGCCATGAAGACCCTCAAGCCGTACCTCGAAGACGGCACGCTGAAGATCCAGTCGGGTCAGGACCAGCTCTCGCAGGCCGCCACGCAGCAGTGGGATCCGGCGACCGCCAAGGCCCGCATGCAGAACCTCGTCGCGAAGTCGTACTCGGGCGGCACCACGCTCGACGGCGTGCTCTCGCCGTACGACGGCATCTCGATCGGCATCATCTCGGCGCTGCAGGGTGCCGGCTACGGCACCAGCGACCGTCCGCTGCCGATCGTGACGGGCCAGGACGCCGAGGCGGCCTCGGTCAAGTCGATCATCGCCGGTCAGCAGTACTCGACCATCTACAAGGACACCCGCAAGCTCGCCAAGCAGTCGGTCACCATGGCCGAGGACCTGCTCACCGGTGACAAGCCCGAGGTCAACGACACGAAGAGCTACGACAACAAGGTCAAGGTCGTCCCGACCTTCCTGTTCCAGCCGACGGTCGTCACCAAGGACAACTACAAGGAAGTCCTCGTCGACTCGGGCTACTACACCGAAGCCGACCTGAAGTAGTCGCAACCCACCTGTCGGACGGGAGGCACGGGTCGACCCCGCCCCGTGCCTCCCGTCCGCCCCATCCGCGCGCCACGGCGCGCACCACGG
This sequence comes from Curtobacterium sp. PhB142, assembly GCF_004341255.1. Taxonomy (NCBI): domain Bacteria; kingdom Bacillati; phylum Actinomycetota; class Actinomycetes; order Micrococcales; family Microbacteriaceae; genus Curtobacterium; species Curtobacterium sp. PhB142. Next base: position 486,044 of record NZ_SLUT01000003.1, read on the forward strand.
AAGGCGGTCGACGTGACGGACACGATCCTCGAGATGCGTGACATCACCAAGACGTTCCCCGGCGTGAAGGCCCTGCAGGGCGTCTCGATCGAGGTCGAGCGTGGACAGGTCCACGCCATCTGCGGCGAGAACGGCGCCGGCAAGTCGACCCTCATGAAGGTGTTGTCGGGCGTCTACCCGCACGGCTCCTTCGAGGGCGAGATCCTGCTCGACGGCGCACCTGTCTCGTTCGCGAACATCAACGACTCCGAAGCCGCTGGCGTCGTCATCATCCACCAGGAGCTCGCGCTGAGCCCGTTCCTGTCGATCGCCGAGAACATCTTCCTCGGCAACGAGCGGTCCAAGGGCGGCTTCATCGACTGGAACAAGACGAACCTGGCAGCTGCCGAACTCCTGCAGCGCGTCGGTCTCAAGGACAACCCGGTCACGAAGATCGTGGACATCGGTGTCGGCAAGCAGCAGCTCGTCGAGATCGCGAAGGCACTGTCGAAGAAGGTCAAGCTCCTCATCCTCGACGAGCCCACCGCTGCCCTGAACGACGACGACTCCGCGCACCTGCTCGAGCTCATCCGCTCGCTGCAGGCCGAGGGCATGACGGCGATCATCATCAGCCACAAGCTCAACGAGATCAAGGCGATCGCCGACAAGGTCACGATCATCCGCGACGGCAAGACCATCGAGACGCTCGACATGCACGCCGACGACGTCTCCGAGGACCGCATCATCCGCGGGATGGTCGGCCGCGACCTGTCGAACCGGTACCCCGAGCACGAGCCGAAGATCGGCGAGGAACTCCTGCGGATCGAGGACTGGACGGTCCACCACCCGCTCGACGGGTCGCGCGAGATCATCCACCAGGTCGACCTGAACGTGCGCGCCGGCGAGATCGTCGGCATCGCCGGACTCATGGGCGCCGGGCGGACCGAACTCGCGATGAGCGTGTTCGGCCGGTCGTACGGATCCGGCATCAGCGGCACCGTCTACAAGCGCGGCGAGCCGATCAAGACCCACACGGTGTCGCAGGCGATCGACCACGGCATCGCGTACGTCACCGAGGACCGCAAGCGCTACGGCCTGAACCTGATCGACGACATCAAACGGAACATCTCCGGGTCGGCGCTCGGCAAGCTCGCCAGCTGGGGCTTCGTGAACGCGTCCGAGGAGACCACGGTCGCCGGGCAGTTCCTGAAGAACCTCAACATCAAGGCACCGAACGTCGACGTCATCACGGGCAAGCTCTCCGGCGGCAACCAGCAGAAAGTCGTCCTGTCGAAGTGGATGTACACCGACCCGGACGTGCTCATCCTCGACGAGCCGACCCGCGGCATCGACGTCGGTGCGAAGTACGAGATCTACACGATCATCAACAGCCTCGCGGACCAGGGCAAGGGGGTCATCGTGATCTCCTCGGAGCTCCCGGAGCTCCTCGGCATCTGCGACCGCATCTACACACTCTCCGAGGGCACCATCACCGCCGACGTGCCCCGCTCCGAGGCCACCCCAGAGGTCCTCATGCAGTACATGACCCAGGAACGGGAGACCCCTGTCAATGAACGCGCTTAAGTCCGCCGCCGGCTACCTCACCGGGCAGCTCCGACAGATCGGCCTGTTCATCGCGCTGATCGTCATCGTCGTCTTCTTCCAGGTGACGACCAACGGCATCACCCTGGCCCCGATCAACGTCTCGAACCTGATCGTCCAGAACAGCTACATCCTCATCCTCGCCATCGGCATGGTGATGGTCATCATCGCCGGGCACATCGACCTGTCCGTCGGGTCGGTCGTCGCCTTCACCGGCGCCATGGCCGGCGTGATGATCACGCAGTGGCACATCCCGTGGCCGATCGCCGTCGTGCTGTGTCTGGTCGTCGGTGCGCTCGTCGGCGCCTGGCAGGGGTTCTGGATCGCCTACTTCGGGATCCCGGCGTTCATCGTCACCCTGGCCGGCATGCTCGCCTTCCGCGGTGCGGCGCAGATCGTGCTGCACAACCAGCAGATCTCGCCGTTCCCGGACGGGTTCCGTGCCCTCGGCTCCGGCTTCCTGCCGTCGTTCGGCACCACCGGGTACGAGCCGCTCACGATGATCCTCGGCTTCGCCGCCGCGGCCGTCATGGCCGTCACCGCGTTCCGCGGCCGAGCCACCCGCCGCAAGTACCAGCTCGAAAGCGAACCGTTCGCCTGGTTCATCGTGAAGCTCGTCTTCGGCGTCGTGCTGGTCGTCTACGTGGCCCTGCTGCTCGCGAGCTACAACGGCACCCCGATCGTGCTCGTCATCCTCGGCGCACTCGTGGTGATCTACTCGGTGATCATGCGGAGCGCGGTGTTCGGCCGCCACGTCTACGCCATCGGCGGCAACGCCCTGGCCGCGCAGCTGTCCGGCGTGAAGACGAAGCGCGTCACGTTCATGCTCTTCGTCAACATGGGTGTCATCTCGGCCCTCGCCGGCGTGGTCTTCACCGGTCAGCTCAACCTGGCGGCACCCGGTGCGGGCAACGGCTTCGAACTCGACGCCATCGCCGCGGTGTTCATCGGTGGCGCAGCAGTCACCGGCGGCATCGGCACGGTCCCGGGCGCCATCGTCGGTGGTCTCATCATCGGCCTGCTGAACAACGGCATGTCGATCCTCGGCGTCGGCACCGAGTACCAGTCGCTCATCAAGGGCTTGGTCCTGCTCGCCGCCGTCGCGTTCGACGTGTTCAACAAGCGTCGGGCTGCTGCCGCGCGCAAGTAGGGGCGTCCTTCCGGGGCCACCCCCGCGAAAGCGACAGAGTGCTGCGGAACATCCGCGCACTTCTGTCGCTTTCGTGCGTCAGCGGGACAGGACGGCCCACCCCCTGGCCGGGAGGCGCAGGGTTCCGTCCCCGAGATCCGCGCCGCCCGCCTCCACCTGCGTCGCATCCGCCGCGGGCACCTCGACGGGATCGGCCGACAGGTTCAGGGCGGTCACCACGGCCGCGTCCGACGTCGCGGTCCGCAGGACGACCGCCGTGTTCGTCAGGTGCACCACGTCGGTGTGCGCCCGGTGCAACCACGGGTTGCGGCGGCGCAGGGCGATCAGGGCCTCGTACGCGTGCGTCAGGTCCCCCGCTGCGGGTGGTGTTTCCGGGAACTCCGGTCGGACCGCGTCGTCACCGCCCTCGCGTTCCTCCTTCACACCGGTCCAGCCGTACTCGTCGCCCGCGTAGACGATCGGGGTGCCGGCGACGGTGAGCAACACCGCGGCCGCGTGTCCGGCGAACTGCTCCCCCACCGCGCTCGCGATGCGGGTGACGTCGTGGTTGCCGATGAAGGTCGTCGGGGCGAACGTCTCGAGCAGGGCGTCGTGCCGCTCGATCGCGTGCGCCAGCTCGTGGCCGTTGCCGTCCGCTATGCCGTGCCAGATGCCCTGCCACAGTTCGTACTGCGTCAACGAGTCCATGGTCGACTCCCGCGCGATCGCCGCCGCGTCGCCGTGGATCACCTCACCGCTGAACCACGCGTCCGGGAACCGCTCGCGCACCCGCGGCAGCACCCTCGCCCAGAACGCCGGTGGCACCGCGTACGCCGCATCGAGGCGCCAGCCGTCGATCCCGCGCTCCAGCCAGTGCGTCATCACCTGGACGACGAGGTCCTCGGTCGCTCGGCTGTCGTGGTCCAGCGCCACGAGGATGTCGTGTCCCTCGAACAACCCGACGGGAACCGGCTGCCCCGGCGTCCACCCCGACCAGTCGATCGCGAACAGGCCGGCGGTCGCCGCGTCCGGTCCCTCTTCTCCGAGCGCCCGGAACGCCGGGTGTTCACGACCGACGTGGTTGAAGACACCGTCGAGCAGGACCCGGATCCCCCGCTCGTGCGCCGCGGACACCAGGCGGTCGAAGTCGGCGTCGTCGCCGAGTCGGGGGTCGATCCGGGAGTAGTCCACCGTGTCGTAGCCATGGGTGGAGCTCGCGAACACCGGCCCGAGCACCAGGCCGTTCAGGCCGAGGTCCACCACGTGGTCGAGCCAGGGTTCGACGCGGCCGAGACGGTGCTCGACGGCGCGCTCCTCGACCGGCACTCCCGGGCGGACGTCCGCCCCGACGAACCCGAGCGGGTAGACGTGCCACCACATGACGTGCGGCACCCAGGCGGGCTCGGGCGGACGGATCGGTGCGGTGTCGGTGCTCACCCCTCGACACTGCCAGCCGCGCCTGTGCTGGGCGCTCCTGTGCTGGGAACGGACAGGGACGACAGGACGAGGATGTGGGCATGGGACGTGCGATCAGGACGGAAGCGGACGCTGCGGCGTCGGAGTCGGCACAGGCCGATCGGACCTGTGCGTCGTGCGGCCGTCGGATGCCGTCGACGGCGGCGCCCGAAACCAAGTGGTGTTCCCGCGCCTGCCGTCGCCACGGAGTGGACCGGACGGACCTGGCACTCGAACAGCGCATCGACGAGCTGCTCGCCGCACGGGCACGCACCTCGAGCATCTGCCCGTCCGAGGTCGCTCGGTCGCTCGAACCGGACGACTGGCGCCCGCTCATGGAGCCCGCCCGTCGAGCGGCCCAGCGCATGATGGCGCGCGGCGAGGTCGAGATCACCCAGGGCGGCTCCGTCGTGGACCCGTCGACCGCGAAGGGCCCGATCCGCATCCGCCGCCCGCGGTGAGGGAACACCTGTCGTGCACCGTCGGTTGGGGACGGGGATGACTGCAACCGGATCGACCGAACTGACCTCCACCCAGCCCCGAGCCCTCGTCGTGGGAGCGAGCGGCATCACCGGCTCCGCCCTGGTGAGCCACCTGCTCGACCTCGGCTGGGACGTGACCGCGCTGTCGCGCCGACCGCTCCCCCAGCAGGACGTCCGGACCGTCGCCGCGGACCTCCGCGATCCCGACAGCCTCGGCGCCGCGCTGGCCGACGAGCGTCCCACGCACGTGTTCTTCACCGCATGGCAGCGCCAGGAGACGGAGGCGGAGAACATCCGCGTGAACGGCGGCATGGTCCGCGACCTGCTCGTCGCACTCGCGCACGCCCCGCTGGCGCACGTGGCGCTCGTGACCGGGCTGAAGCACTACCTCGGCCCGTTCGAGGCCTACGCCGCGGGCGAGATGCCGGACACACCCTTCCACGAGGAAGAGCCCCGCCTGGACACCCCGAACTTCTACTACGCGCAAGAGGACGAGCTGTTCGCCGCCGCCGAGCGCCAGGGCTTCACGTGGTCGGTGCACCGCTCGCACACCGTGATCGGGCACGCCGTCGGCAACGCCATGAACATGGGCCTGACGATCGCGGTGCAGGCGACGCTCGCGAAGGAGCTCGACCTGGACTTCGTGTTCCCGGGCAGCGAGGCGCAGTGGAACGGCCTGACCGACATGACCGAGGCGGGGATCCTCGCCGAGCAGATGGTGTGGGCGGCGACCGCACCCGAGGGTGCCGACGAGGCCTTCAACATCGTGAACGGCGACGTCTTCCGGTGGCGCTGGATGTGGCCGCGCCTGGCTGCACACCTCGGCGTCGACCCGGCCCGTGTGGTCGGGTACCAGGACGAGCCGCGTCCGCTCGAGCAGCAGATGGCGCCGTACGAGTCGGAGTGGGCCGGCATCGCCGAGCGACACGGTCTGGCAGAGGCGGACATCACGCGGCTCGCCTCGTGGTGGCACACCGACGCCGACCTCGGTCGCGCGATGGAGGTCGTCACCGACATGGGGAAGAGTCGCGAGGCCGGGTTCACGGCCTTCCGCCGGACGGAACGCGCGTTCGCCGACCTGTTCGCGCGCTACCGGGCCGACCGACTCATCCCCTGAGCCGTCGGCCCGGGACAGCGGGCTACAGCGCGAGCAGGAGCACCACGAGCGTCGCGACCGACAGCACCAGCAGGACGACGGCGCCCTGCAGGTCCTTGTCGTGCGCTCGGAGGTGCGCCACCACGGCACCGACGAAGTAGACTACCGCGCCGATGGCCGCGGCGATGGCGAGCGGCACCCACCAGATGCCGATGACGAGCCCGGCGGCAGCGACGACCTCGAGCACCCCGAGGACCGTCATCTGCGAGGGAGTGACGTGGACGGCCTGCATCGAGCCGGCGATCTTCGGGTTGCGGACGAGTTTCATGACGCCCGACCCGAGCAGGGCCACGGCGAGGACGAGGGACAGGACGACGGCAGCGATGTGCACGGGGAACTCCAGGTGGTGAAACGGATGGTTGTCCCCGTTTCAAACCGGGGACTGCTCCCCGTATTCCCGGCCGCGCGATCTAGGCTCGGTGCATGACCCGCCGAGACGTCGCCCGGAACCGTCAGGCGCTCGTCGACGCGGCACGGTCCGCGTTCACCGACCACGGCCTCCAGGCTGCCCTGGAACCGATCGCGGTCGCAGCGGGACTCGGCAACGCGACCCTGTACCGGCACTTCCCGACCCGAGCGGCGCTGTGGGAAGCCGTCCTGGTCGAGCCGATGCACGAGGTGCTCGACCTCGTCGAGCACTGCCGCGAGCTGTCCGCCTCGGACCCGTGGGAGGGCTTCGCGACCTTCGTCCGCGAGACGGCGGCGATCGAGGCGCGCCGCACCGGCTTCAGCGAGCTCATGACCACCGACTACCGCGACGCTCCGGAACTGCTCCGGCTCCGCATCGCCGTGCAGGACGGGATCGACGCCCTCTTCACAGCCGGACAGGCGGCCACGGTCATCCGCGCCGACGCCACCCTGGCCGACGTCGCACTCCTGCAGCTGTCGATCGCGGAGACGATCCGCACGTTCGGCCGGGTCGCACCCGAGGCGTACCGACGCTGGGTGGACCTGGTGCTCGACGGGTTCCGGGCGGTGGACGTCCCGCGCGGCGTGCTGGCCGGACGCCCCCTGCGCGGCGATCAGGTCCGTCGGGCCCTGGCGGAGCGCCACCAGCCCGCCGGCCGTCAGAAGGCGTAGCGGATCCGACAGGACGGCAGGTGCTCGGCGACGAGCTCGCGGAAGCGCTCGACGAGCTGCCCCTTCATCCCGGACCGGTAGCGGACGTTCACCGCGCCGTTCTGCGACACCTTCTGCTCCTGCAGGTCGGGGCGCCAGAGCAGGTTCTCGGCCTTCGGGTGCCAGCCGAGGTTGACCTCGTGCAGGGGTTGGTTGTGCGTGAGGAAGATCACCTCGGCCGCGATCTGCGCCTTGGCGGCCGGTGACAGTACGTCGTTGACCTGCCGCAGCAGCTCGGTCCAGTCGGACTCCCACGTCGGGGTGACGATGACGGGCGAAAAGTTCAGGTGGACCTCGTAGCCGGCGTCGACGAACTCGTTCACCGCAGCGATCCGCTCGGCGACGGGACTCGTCCGGATGTCGGTGACCTTCGCGGTGTCGTGCGGCATGAGCGAGAACCGGATGCGCGTGCGGCCCATCGGGTCCCAGTCGAGCAACTCGCGGTTGACGTACTTCGTCGCGAAGGACGCCTTCGCGGTCGGGGTCATCCGGAACAGGTCGCACAGGTCACGGACGTTGTCGCTGATCATCGCGTCGACCGAGCAGTCGCTGTTCTCGCCGATGTCGTACACCCACGACTCGGGATCGCACTGGTTCGGCTCGGTCTTCGGCCCCTGCTTCGCGATGTTGCGAGCGACGTGCTTCGTGATCTGGTCGATGTTGGCGAACACCGTGACGGGGTTGCTGTAGCCCTTGCGCCGCGGGACGTAGCAGTACGCACACGCCATCGCACAGCCGTTCGCCGTCGAGGGCGCGATGAAGTCGGCGGAGCGGCCGTTCGGTCGCGTGATCAACGACTTCTTCACGCCGAGCACCAGCGCCTCGGTCTTGATCCGGACCCACCGCTGCACGTTGCGCTCGTCGCCGTGCACCTCGGGGATGTTCCAGTGGGACTCCACCGGCACGATCTCGGCGTCCGGCCAGCGCCCGATCACCTCTTGCCCGCGCTGCAGTTCGAGGGCAGCGGGCTCGGCGTAGATCCGACGGACGTCGAGCATCGGGCGGGCGCGGTCGTTGCTCATCGACTCCTGTCTACCGGGGACCACTGACGGTGCAGACTCGGGGCATGACCGCCGAAGCCGACGACCATTACTTCGTGGTGAACGGCCGACGCTGGCGCCGCACCGACCCGGCCCTGCCCGAGGAACTCGCGGCCGCGCTCCGCTCCCACCTGGGGCGCGGGCGCAACGCGGTGAAGACCGCGAAGCGCGCCGGCGACGACGCTGCGCTGGCCGCGGCTCGGCACCGGAACGGCCTCGCGAAGCACGGGCTGGGCGAGCGCGGGCCGGAGTGGTGGACGCGCCCCGAGGCCGATCGGATCGCCGACGCCGAGCGGGCACTCGCCGATCTGGACGCCCTGCCGTGACGACGATTCGTCCGCCGCGCCTGGATCGCATCCTGAACCTCATCGTGTTCGGCCCGGTGATGATCGGGACAGGAGTCGCACTCGCGAGCGTGGCCTTCGTTCCCGGAGCATCGGCGCGGGTGTTCGTCTTCGTCCTCGGTGTCGCCTTCATCGCCGGTGGGACCTGGGCCACGGCCAGGCTCCGTCGCGTCGCCGTGCACCTGTCCGACGAAACCCTCCGGTACTCCGGCTTCCTGTCGTCGTGGACCGCACCGCGTGCGGGCATCACCGCGGTGCTCGACGACGCGTACGTCGAGTGGCGCGATGATCGCGGGGTCGGCCACCGACGGCAGATCTGGCTGCTGACCCGGGCTTGGGCGGACGACGGCACGAAGTTCGCCCCGCTCTGGCGCTGGCGACACGAGGCGCTCCTCGAGGTGCGGGCGTGGGCAGCGAATCACGAAGTCCGAAACGTCCCATGACGCCCGCGGTGGAAAGCGGAATCGGGCGTACCTGGTCGGAAGTTCCGACCAGGTACGCCCGATTCGACCAGGTACGCGGCGCGCCTCGTCAGCCCTCGGTGTGGCCCAAGGACGGCTCGAGGAGCAGGTGGGCCGTGCGGGATGCCGACGCGTGCAGCTCGAGGACGACGAGGTCGTTCCGACCCTGGCGCAGGACCGGGCCCGGGATCGCCAGGGTCTGCTGCGGGCCGCGCGACCAGTACCGACCGAGGCAGAACCCGTTCACCCAGGCGACACCCTTGCGGAAGCCGTCGAGCGCCAGGTAGCGGTCGTCCACCGCGTCGAGGTCGAACGACCCCGCGGCGAAGGTCGGCCCGGCGAGCACCTCGCCGTCCGTCGGTTCCACGGCCGACAGCGCATCGAGGGCGGACGGTGCGATCGGGTCGAGCGCCAACGGTGCCGCGGTCCAGCGCGACAGCGAGACACCGTCGACGGCGACTCCTCCGATCAGGCCCTTCGGTTCGCCGATGCGGATGCCGTAGTCGACCCGGCCCTGGTCCTCGACGAGCAGTTCGAGCGTGCCGGTCACCGGCGGCAGGACGACGGCGCGGTCGTGGTGCTCGCGCTCCAGGACGCCGACGACGACGCCGTCGACGGACACGATCGCGCGGTCGCGGACCTCTTCCCCGATGGTCAGCACTCCGCCGGTCGGCAGGTCGAGCTCGGCGCGGTACAGGACGAAGCCGCTGGCCGCACCGAGGGCGTCGAACGTCGGCGGCTCGTCGTGCGCCGACCACGTCGTGAGGGTGGGCAGCAGGGAGCGGAGCGACGCGACGCGGCCGAGGCGGACGGCGACGTCCGTGGCGGGGGTGATCCGGGCCTCCAGGCCGACTTCGTCCGCCGCATCGGACGCGAGTCGACCCGACCCACCCGGCTCCATGGATGCCGGCAGCGGCGGGACGGGCGCGTAGCGCTCGATGACCGCGCGGAAGGCGTGGAACTTCGAGGTGGGCCGACCGGCCTCGTCGAGTGGGGCGTCGTAGTCGTACGACGTCGCGATCGGACGGTAGACGCCCTTGTCGTTCGCGCCGTTCGTGAAGCCGAAGTTCGTGCCACCGTGGAACATGTAGATGTTGACCGAGCCACCGGCGGCCAGCAGGACGTCGAGGTCCGCAGCGCTGTCCGCGGCCGAGGTGGTGTGGTGGTGCTCGCCCCAGCTGTCGAACCAGCCGTCCCAGAACTCCGAGCACATCAGGGGGCCGGTGGGCTGGGCCTGGCGGAGCCGCTCGAGGCGCGCGGCGGACCGCGAGCCGAACGAGCCGGTCTTGTGCAGCGACGGCAGCGAACCGTCCTCGAGCATCGTGCCCATCGGCTGGTCGACGCTCGTGAACGGGACGGTCAGCCCGATGTCGCGGTGCATCTGCTCGAGTGCACGCAGGTACTCGGGGTCGGAGCCGTACGCGCCGTACTCGTTCTCGACCTGCACCAGGACGATGGGCCCGCCCTGGTCGATCTGCCGCGGGACCAGCACGGGGGCCAGGTGCTGCAGGTACGTCTGGACCGCCGCGAGGAACCCGGGCTCGTTGCGCCGGACGCCCACGGAGCCGTCCGCGAACAACCAGTACGGCAGACCGCCGTTGGCCCACTCCGCGCAGATGTAGGGGCCGGGTCGGACGATGGCGTGCATCCCCTCGGCAGCGACCAGGTCGAGGAACCGGCCGAGGTCGAGCCCGCCGGTCAGGTCGAAGACGTCGGGCGATGGCGCGTGCGCGTTCCAGGCGACGTAGGTCTCGATGGTGTTGAGGCCCATCAGCTTCGCCTTGCGGATCCGGTCGGCCCACAGGTCGGGGTGCACGCGGAAGTAGTGGATCGCGCCGGACAGCACGCGGTGCGGCTCGCCGTCGAGCAGGAAGTCGGTGTCGCCGATGGCGAATCGCATGTGATGACTCTTTCAGACAGCGGGGTGGGGGGGGGGGGGGGGGCCCCCCCCCCCGGGGGGGGGGGGGGGGGGGGGGTGGGGGGGGGCGGGGGGGGGGGGGGGGGGGGGGGGGGGGGGGGGGGGGGGGGGGGGGCGCGGGGGCGCGCGGGGGGGGGGGGGGGGGGGGGCGCGCCCGCCCCCCCCGGGGGGGGGGGGGGGGGCGGGCCCCCGCCCCCCCCCCCCCCGCCCGGCGCGGCGCCGGGAGCCACGCCCGACACC